>JBATPI010000185.1:0-4448 GCA_049291415.1 Paracoccaceae bacterium
GGGCACCAGCACCGCCGCCAGCGCCAGCCCGCCGACGGTGCCCGCCACCAGACCGGCCCGCCCCGGCAGCACCTTCAGATCGTCCCACAGCACCGATGGCCGCCGCGCCAGCTTGGCCACATAGGCAAGGGCGGCAAAGATCCACAGCGCCAGCACCAGCCCCGCCGCCAGATCAACCGGCCCCTGCGGCAGGTCCAGCACGGCAAAGCCGCGCCGCAGCGCCAGCACCAGCCCGATTGCCCCCAGGATCACCGGAAAGACCGCCAGAGGCGTCTTGGCAAAGCGTGCCACCTTGCGCGGCGGAAATTCCGGCGGGGGAAACTGCTTGGGGCGAAAGCGGGCGGGTGCGGTGGCCATGAAGCTCTCCTTTTGGTGACTCACATGCACAGCATTTCATTGCCAGAGGCAAGCGCCCCCATTGCCGCAGCCCCGGCCCGCCCACAGTTGACCGAACGCGCCCCCGCCCGCACCGCGATGTCATGTCTGGACAAGGCCAGCGCCAGCTTTCATTCTTGGCCGATCACCGAAACACCAGGCAGGAATCAAGATGAGCGGCAATGGACAAAATACCGGGCGGCTGAACCTGCCCTTCGTCGGGATCTCGACCTTCGGCAAGCGGCCTTATCAGGCCGATTGGTCGGCCATCACCGCCGATGCCGCAATCATGGGCGCGCCCTTTGATTTCGGCACCCAATACCGTGCCGGCTCACGCTTCGGGCCGCGGTCGATCCGGGATGCCTCGACGCTATTTTCCTTTGGTCTGGGTGGTGCCTATGACCATGAGGATGATTGCAGCTATCTGGGGCCGGATGACAGCATCGTCGATATCGGCGACGCCGACATCGTGCATACCGATACCGAAACCAGCCATGCCAATATCGAGACCGGCGTGCGCGCAATCCTGGATGCGGGCGCACTGCCCGTGGTGCTGGGCGGTGACCATTCGGTCAACATTCCCTGCATCCGCGCCTTTGCGGGCCGTGGCCCGATCCACATCCTGCAGATCGACGCGCATCTGGACTTTGTCGATGTCCGCCATGGTGTGCGCCACGGCCACGGCAACCCGATGCGCCGCGCGGCCGAGCAAGAGCATGTGACCGGCATCACCGCCCTTGGTATCCGCAATGTCAGCTCCACCGCCAAAGATGGCTACGACGCCGCCCGCGCCATGGGCGATGATATCCTGTCAGTGCGTCAGGTCCGCAAGCTGGGGGTTGAGGGGGTTCTGGCCCGCCTGCCCAAAGACGCGCGGATCTATGTCACCATCGACATTGACGGCTTTTGCCCGTCAATCGCGCCCGGCACCGGCACACCGTCACATGGCGGCTTTCTCTACTATGAAGTGCTGGAGATCCTGCAGGGGGTCGCCAATTCACATGAGGTGGTGGGTGTCGATCTGGTCGAGGTGGCACCGGATTATGACCATTCCGGCAGCACCGCCATTCTGGCCGCCCAGGTGCTGCTGAACTTTCTGGGCTTCATCTTCCACGCCAAGGGCAAGTAGGCCCCGCTACCGATACAGCAACGACCGCCAGTCCGAGAAAAGATGCACCTTTTTTGGATCGGCGGTCAGCGTGACGGTCTGGCGGCGCAGTTCAGACCGGATGCCCGGCAGCTTGGCCACCATCTGCGCCCCGCCGTCTTTGGCGAAATACAAGAGCGTCACCTCTCCCAAAGCCTCGGTGATCTCAACCGTGCCGGTAAACAGCCCCGGCCCGGTGGTCTCAACCAGATCCTCTGGCCGGACGCCGATATTCACCGCCAGCCCGTTATCCGCATCAGTCGTCGGCACGGATGACAGGGCCGTGCCGCCATTTTGCAGCGTGATCGTGGTCTGCGCGCCGGTGCCGGTGATCTGGCCGGGCAGCAGGTTCATCGACGGGCTGCCGATGAACTGCGCCACAAATTCATTCTCGGGCCGTTCATACAGGGTCAACGGGCTGCCGACCTGCGCGATCCCGCCGCCTGCCAGCACCACGATGCGCGAGGCCAGCGTCATCGCCTCAACCTGATCATGGGTCACATAGATCATGGTCGATTGCGGCATCGCCTCTTTCAGCTGCGCAATCTCCAGCCGGGTTGCCACCCGCAAGGCGGCGTCCAGGTTCGACAGTGGCTCATCAAAGAGATACACCTTCGGGTCGCGCACGATGCTGCGCCCGATGGCGACGCGCTGGCGCTGGCCGCCCGACAGCGCCTTGGGCAGCCGGTCCAGATAGGGCTCCAGCTGCAGGATGCGGGCGGCCTTGGCGACCGCCGCGTCGATCTCGACCCTGGATTTCTTGGCCAGTTTCAGCGCGAAGCTCATGTTGTCGCGCACGGTCATGTGCGGATAAAGCGCATAGGACTGGAACACCATCGCTATGCCGCGCTGCGCTGGCGGCACGTCATTCATCCGCACACAGTCGATGGAAAGCTCACCCGCGGTGATCTTTTCCAGCCCCGCGATCATCCGCAGCAGCGTTGATTTCCCGCAGCCTGAGGGGCCGACAAAAACGATCAGCTCTCCGGTCTCGATCTCAAGGTTGATACCTTGCAACACCTTGACCTGACCATAGGATTTGGCGACGTCTTTCAACACCAGATCAGCCATGCGGTTCCCCTAACCCTTTGCCATCAGAACAAAGCCCCAGGGCGGCAGCGTGACGCTGCGCCCTGGCGGGGTCTGTCCGCCCAGATCTGCACCGATGGCCGACCACGACCCGGCGGGCAGGTCCAGCGTGGCAGGCTGATCGCCCAGATTGAAGGCGCAGAACAGCGATCCCGGCCCCTGCCGTTGGAACTGCACCACATCCCCGTGATGGCTCAGCGCCCCCATCTCGCCGCCGCGCAAGACCGGATGCGCCCGCCGAAACCCCAGCGCACGGCGGTAATGCGCCAGCATTGACGCGTGGTCGCCCGCCTGCGCCGCCACCGACAGGGGCCGGTGCGGTGCCTTGACCGGCAACCATGGCCTGCCGGTGGTGAACCCGCCCGCCGCATTGTCGGTGGTCCAGACCATCGGCGTACGGCAGCCATCGCGGCCCTTGAATTCGGGCCAGAATTCAATGCCATAAGGGTCTTGCAGCTCTGCCTGCTCAATCTCGGCCTCGGGCAGGCCCAGCTCTTCGCCCTGATACAAACAGACCGACCCGCGCAAACACATCAACAACACGGTATAAGTCTTTGCCGCCGCGTCAGAAAGGCCCCAACGGGTGATGTGACGGACCACGTCATGGTTGGAATAGGACCAGCACGGCCAGGCATCCGGCGCCACAGCCTGCATCCGCTGAAAGGTCTGCACCAGGCTGTCGGCGGTCAACCGGGCGGGTTGCAGCATCTCAAACGGATAGCACATCTGCACCTTGTCATCGCCCGAGGTATACTCGGCCATGATCTCCAGCCCGCGCTGGGCATCGCCCACCTCACCCACCGCCGCAGCCCCGTAAGGATCCAACACTGCACGGAATTTGCGCAGGAATTCAATGTTTTCTGGCTGGTTCTTGTCAAAGAGGTGCAACTGGTGGTTATAGGGGTTCACCGCAGGCGCAATGGTGTTGTTGCGCAGTTCAGGCGGCAGCGCAGGATTGTCGCGCAAGTATTTGTCGGCAAAATAGAAATTTATAGTATCCAGCCGGAAGCCATCAACTCCGCGGTCCAGCCAGAACCGCGCCACAGCCAACAGCGCCTCTTGCACTGGCGCATGGTGAAAGTTCAGATCCGGCTGGCTGGTCAGGAAATTGTGCAGATAATACTGCTCGCGCCGCGCGTCCCAGGCCCAGGACGATCCGCCAAAGATCGCCAGCCAATTGTTTGGCGCCGTGCCATCGGCGCGCGGATCGGCCCAGACATACCAATCGGCCTTGTCATTGTCGCGGTTTTTGCGACTTTGCACAAACCATGGGTGGCGGTCAGAGGTATGCGACAACACCAGATCAATCATCACCCGCAGGCCCAGATCATGCGCCCGCGCCACCAGCGCGTCAAAATCCGCCAGCGTCCCGAACATCGGGTCGACGTCGCAATAATCGGCCACGTCATAGCCGAAATCCTTCATAGGGCTGGTAAAGAACGGGCTGATCCAGATGGCGTCCGCCCCCAGACTGGCGATATGCGGCAGGCGCTGCACGATCCCCGCCAGATCGCCGATCCCGTCGCCATTGGTGTCTTGATAGCTGCGCGGATAGATTTGATAGATCACCGCCCCGCGCCACCACTCGGCGTCCCGGGCCAACCCTTTTCGGGTTTTTGGTTGCGTCACATTCATTTTACCGACCCCGCCAGCAATCCGCGCACCAAAAAGCGCTGCATAGAAAAGAACACCATGAGTGGCACCGCAATAGAGACAAAGGCCGAGGCCGACAGGATTTCCCAATCCCCCCCGCGTGAGCCCATGAGGTTGACGATATTGCCGGTCAGCACCTGCTGGTCATTGCCGGTGCCCAGAAACACCAGCGCCACCAGAAGGT
>JBATPI010000186.1:0-1545 GCA_049291415.1 Paracoccaceae bacterium
CGCGTCTGCACCGCATCGGCCCAATCGTCCTCAATAGGATAACTGACCGCGTTCTGGCCCAAGGCCGCATAGTCCAGCCGTGACGCCGCCGCTAGGCTCACAAAGCCCACCGTGGTCGCAATGACAATATCACCCCCGGCGCGCATGAACGCCTTGTCGCCCATGGGCCGGCCAATCCGGTAGGATGACACCTTGGCCCAGCTTGCATCGCCAGGGAACAGCCCCTGATAGGCCGCAACTTCGCCCTCGGTCGTGACAAACACGCATTGCTCCGACAGACCACCAGAGCCTCCACTGTCCAGTGACCACGATTGCCCCCAGGTGAGCGTCCCGCCACGCACGAACACCCCGCCCAATGGCAACAGCGTCAAGGCCCCGCCGATGCTGTCCACCGGCAGATACCAAACGTTCATGCTGTCTTTTTGCAGGAAGTAGAGGCGCTGTTTGTAAACCCACACATAGGATAAATCGGACGTGTCCAGACCACTGCCGAATGGCACCGTGATCGTGGTGGCCGCGAATGTTGCCCCGTCATAGACAAAGGCCGGGTCTGTCCCGTTGACGCCGATCAGAAATTGACCGCCAGCCGTGGCAAACTGAACCACGTTCCAGTTGCCGCTGGTCTGGCCGGTCAGCACGTCAGGCCCAGCAAAGGTGTTCGGCGTGGCGACCGTGGTAATGTCCCGGATGCCGGTCGAGACTGCCGCGAACAGCTTCTGCACCGCGCCGCTGATGTAGGTGAAGATCGACAGAACCGGATCATCGACCACGATGGACGCGCGGCGAATGATGCCCCGGCGCAGAACAACGCCCGTGGCAGTCGGGAAGAAATCACTCAGGACAGCGGCGCCGGGCGGCTGGTTCGGGTCACGCGCCAGCGCAAGGTTCCGGTTGGACACCTTGCCGCCGGTCGGGGCGGGGAAGCTGGCAAGCTGACTCCGGCGCGGCTTGCGTTTGGGGGTAGGGGTTCTCACCGCATTGCCGTCCCGGTATATGCAATCCGCGCCCCGCCGAAGATGCGCGTCGGGCTGCGATAGACCCTTGCGCCCCGGTCGCGGGTTTGCTCTTGCGACAGCGCCACTTCATAGGTCGCCAGCGCCTCGGAATACTCCAGCCCCTTCTGCGCCATCCACCGCCAGATCAGCCCCAAGGTCAGCAGCCGCTCGGGCAGAACAAACGTATCCGTGTCCGCTGTGAAAGCCGTCTTGGGCACGGCGGCATCGGACAGCGCGTAAAGGTTGCTGATGTAGGGATACTGCGCATTGCCCACGGGCGCGGGGTAGAAGTTGAACTCGTTGCCGATGATGATCCAGCCGCCGGGCGAGATGATCGCATAGCTACCCGACTTGAATTGCAGCCACTGGTTCACGGTGTGAAACGGCTCATAGCCCCAGAACCATGACGCCGCGTCCTCGATCCCGCCCCCGAGCGTCATCCGGTCATAGTCGGACGGCAGGGCATACACTTCCCCGCCGTCCGCTGTGATCGTGGCAATCTTGGTCAATTGCCGCCAGTCGTGCGACTTGAGGATGTCGGTTGCCACCT
>JBATPI010000187.1:0-61945 GCA_049291415.1 Paracoccaceae bacterium
CTTGCCCCACTGCGGCGCGTTCTTCGCGCAGATACCGCGCGACCGCCTTGTGAAAGCCGGGGTCGGCAATCCAGTGCAGCGAATGGGTCTCTACCGGAAGGTAGCCGCGGGCCAGTTTATGCTCGCCCTGGGCCCCGGCCTCAACCCTGCTCAGACCATGCGCGATGGCCCAGTCGATGGCCTGATGATAGCACATCTCGAAATGCAACGCGGGGTGGTCCTCAATGGCGCCCCAATAGCGGCCGAACAAGGCGTTGCGGCCGATGAAGTTCAACGCGCCTGCGACTGGGCGTTGGCCGTTGAAGGCCAGGACCAGCAGCATGTCATCGCGCATGGTGGCATGCAGGGCGTCAAAGGCGGCGCGGGTCAGGTAGGGACGGCCCCATTTGCGCGCGCCGGTGTCCTGATAGAAGGTCCAGAACGCATCCCAATGATGCGGCTGGATCTGGTCGCCGGTCAGGGCGCGGATGATCAGGCCATGGCTGCGCGCGGTGTCACGTTCCTTGCGGATCATCTTGCGCTTGCGGCTGGAAAGCTGGGCCAGAAAGTCGTCAAAGCTGGCGTAGCCGCGGTTTTCCCAATGGAATTGCTGGGTGACGCGGCGCATCAGGCCATTGTGGCCGTCCAGCGTCTGGGCCTCATCTGCGGTGCAAAAGGTCAGGTGCAGCGACGACAGACCGTTGGTTTGCGCCAGATCAATGGCCGCATCGGCCAAGGCCGCGCGGTGTTCGGGCGGGCCGAGCAGCCGGCGACCCGGGACCGGGGTAAAGGGCACCGCGACCTGCAGTTTGGGATAATAGCGGCCACCGGCGCGCTGGTAGGCGTCAGCCCAGGACTGGTCGAAGATATATTCTCCCTGGCTGTGGGATTTGACGTAGAGCGGCAGGGCGGCCAGTGCGCGCCCAGCGTCATGCAAGACCATGGGAGCCGATTGCCAGCCGGTGCCCGGCCCGGTTGAGCCCGATGAGTCAATCGCCGTCAGAAAGCGATGCGTGGTGAAGGGATCTTCGGGACGGCCGCTGGCTTGCTCGGGGGCGGCCAGCGCATCCCAGAGGGCGGGGTCGATCTGGGCAAAGCCATCGTAGAGGGTGATCTCTGGCATGTCGCCTTTCGGGGCGGAGACGCCGGGGGTTTTGCACCCCCGGACCCCCGCAGGATATTTGGGACCAAGGTGAAGGTGGGCGGGCTTTGGCGAAGGTCAAGCCGGAAGTGGGGGAAGGTAGCCCTCAAACGTGACATTGTCGGCGATCTGGCGGGCTGCGGCGTCTTCGGCGGGGCTGGTGATGGTCCAGCACAGGATGGCGGCACCTTGGGATTTCAGCTGCGCGACGCGGGGGCGGGCCAGGTCTGCCGCCTCATGGCTGATGAAGCTGGAGCCGGTCGGGTCGTAATCTGGGATGGTGCGGAAATGGGCGCAGACCGGTTCGGTTAACGGGCGCCAGCTGGGGGTATCATAGGCGGCGGTGATCAGGCCGCGCGGGATGGTGGGGGCCAGACGGGCCATGTGGTAAATGCAGGCGGGGTTGAATGACATCACCGCAACGTCGCCCGTATAGGCGGCGAGAGCCTGCGCCGTGGCCAGTTCCAGACGGCCATCGGTGGCGGTCATGGTCCGGGTCTGGTCTTTCAGCTCAATCAGCAGCGGAACGCGACCGGCGACCTGGGCCAGGATCTGCGTCAGGGTCGGGATGGTGTCAGAGCTGTCTTTCAGGCGGATGCGACCCAGCTCAGCCGCGGTGCGGGCGCTGACGGGGCCGGACTGATCGGTCAGCCGTTTCAGGCCGTGATCATGGAATACCATTGCAACGCCGTCTGAGGACAATTGCAGATCTGTCTCTATCGGATAGCCCGCCGCGATGGCAGCGGCAAAGGCGGCGGCAGAATTCTCGACCCGGCCCCGGGCGCGGTCATGCAAAGCGCGATGCGCGATCGGCAGGCGCAGAAAGCCGGGTGGCAGCGCCACGCGCGGGGGCGAGGATTGCGGCATCAGCGGATCTCGAAGATGCCTTCGATTTCAACCGCGACACCGAATGGCAGCGACACCGCCGAGACGGCCGAGCGGGCGTGGCGACCGGCATCACCCAAGGCGGCGACGAGGAAATCGGAGGCGCCATTGATGACCTTTGGCTGGTCGGTGAAGTCGGCGGTTGAGTTCACAAAGCCAGTCAGCTTGACCACACGGACAAAGCGCGACAGATCGCCGTCGCAGGCGCGCTTCAGCTGGGCCAACAGCGAGATGGCGCAGCATTTGGCCGCGGCAGCCCCCTGTTCGGCAGCCAGATCTTCGCCCAGACGGCCTTTGATCATTCCGCCCGCATCCTGGCTGATCTGACCCGAGATATGGACCAGATTGCCGGTCACGACGAAGGGCACGTAATTTGCGGCGGGGGCCGGGGCGTCGGGCAGGGTGACGCCCAGTTCGGCAAGGCGGGCTTCGATCTGGGACATGGCTTCCTCATTCATCTGACGCGCCGAACCTAGACCCGCCGCCGGGGGGCGGCAAGGGGCGCGCAGTCAGCTTTCGCGCCATGCCGTCGAAAAGTAATCGGTGAAGGGTTTCAGGAGATAGGCCAGCGGCGTGCGCGCTTCGGTCTGGATAAAGGTCTCAACCGGCATGCCGGGCAACAGCGTCTGGCCGTTCAGCTTTGCCACCTCACCCTCATCCAGCACGATTTCGGCGCGGTAATACGAGGCATGGGTGCCCTGATCGGTGAAGGCATCGGCCGAGACGACCATCACCTTGCCCATCAGATGCGGCGTGGTGCGGCTGGAGAAGGACGAGAACACCATCTCGACCGGCTGGCCGATGTGGATCTGGTCGATATGGATCGGTGGCACCTGGGCTGCGATGACCAGCGGGCGGTCTTGCGGCACCAGATACAGCAACGGCTCGGCCGCGCGGATCACCGAGCGGGGCGTGGTGACAACCAGCCCCAACACGACCCCGGCGACCGGGGCGCGGATGTCCAGCCGGGCGATGCGTTCGTCCAGCGCGCTTTGGCGTTCGACCAGCTCCATCAAGGCGGGGCCGATGTCGCGCAGCTCTTTCTCGGCGTCTTCGATGCGGGCACTGGCGAGGCGGTTGATCTCCAGCTCAATCTCGGTGATACGGCCTTCGGCCTGGGCGCGGCTGGCGGTCAGTTCACCGGCAGACCCCATCAGCCGGGCCTCTTCGCGTTGCAAAGCCAGAACGGTGCTGGCCTGCGCCAGACCGCGATCCAGCAGGCTTTGCTGGCTGACCAATTCGCTTTTGATCAGGCCCAGCTGGGTTTGCAGAGCGGCCGATTGAGCATCGACCCCTTCGATCTGCGAGCCGATCTGGCCCATCCGGCGGCGCAGCTGTTCAGCAGTGGTCGTAGCGGTTTCCAGCCGGGCTGCGAACAGGCGGTTTTGCCCGTCAATCACCTCGGCCACGGCCGGATCGGTGGCGGTCAGCGCGCTGAGTTCGGGCGGAAAGACGGGCGCTTCGGCGCTGTCACGCTCGGCCAGCAGGCGACTGCGGCGGGCGGTCAGCTCACGCAGTTGGCCCAATACGATGGTGCGTTCAGACTGCAGTGACTTTCCGTCCAGACGGATCAGCACATCGCCTGGCGCGACGGTCTGCCCTTCGATCACATTGATTTCGGTAACCACGCCGCCATCGGGATGCTGCACGACCTGACGGTTCAACTCTACCTCAATCCGGCCCGAGGCGACGATGGCGCCCGACAGGGTGGTCAGTGTACTCCAGGCACCGAAACCGCCGACCAGCACAAGGATGGTGATCAACCCCAGCACCAGGGGGCCGCGAAAGGACCAGAACGGACGTTTGGTCATTGCACACCTCCGGGGGTGATGCTGCGGGCAATTTCGCCCGCGTTTTTCACCATGTCGCGCATCACCGCATCGCGCGGGCCGTAGGCCGCAACGGCCCCGTCCGTCAGCACCAACAGCATGTCACATTCCTGAATGGCGGCGGGGCGGTGGGCCATGATCAGCACGGATCGCCCAGCCGCCTTTGCCGCCTTGATCGCCTGATTCAGCGCCATAGAACCGTCATTGTCCAGGTTTGAATTAGGCTCATCCAACACCAGATAGACCGGATCGCCGTAGAGGGCGCGGGCCAGCCCGACGCGTTGGATCTGTCCACCCGACAGCCGGCCTCCCATGGTGGCGACTTCGGTGTCATAGCCCTTTGGCAGCGCCTTTATCAGGTCATGCGCGGCGGCCTGTTCGGCCGCGGCAGTCACCGCGCTGTCCTTGGCCTGGGTGTCCAGCCGGGCGATATTGGCGGCAATGGTGCCGTCAAACAGGCTGACGCGCTGCGGCAGATAGCCGATATAGCTGCCCAAGGTATCAGGATCATACTGGTCCAGCGTGGCCCCATCCAGCCGGATAGAGCCCGACACCGGTTGCCAGACGCCGATCAGCGCCCGCGCCAGCGAGGATTTGCCCGAGCCTGACGGCCCAATGATGCCCAGGGCCTGACCGGGCCGCAGCGTGAAGGACACGTTGCGCAGAACCGGCTTGCCCTCACCCGGGACCACCAAGGTCAGGTTCCTGACCTCCAACAGCGCCTTGGGACGGGGCAGGGCGGTGCGCGGCACCTCTGGCGGCACGCGGGACAACAGCCCCTCCAGCCGCAGTTGGGCCTGGCGGGCACGGGTCAGGACCGACCACTGGCCGACGGCGGTCTCAATTGGTTGCAACGACCGACCCATCAGGATTGAGCCTGCAATCATCGCGCCCGGCGTCAGTTCCCCGCGCAGCACCAGCCACGCACCGATGCCCAGAATGGCCGATTGCAGAAACATGCGGAACGTCTTGGTGATGGTGGCAAAGGCCCCGGCGGTATCGGCCACCGACAGCGATTGCACCTGGGCCTTGCCGCGCAGCGCCTGCCAGCGGCCAAAGGCGGGGCGGGTCATGCCAAGGGCGCGGACCAGTTCTGATTCCGATTTCAGGTTCTCGGCCTGCCGATCGGCGCGCAGCAGGGCGACGGTCGATTCATTCAGCGCCGCCTCGGTCGTGCGCTGGTTCAACAGCGTCACGATGATCAAAACCACCATCCCGCCAATCGCGGTAAACCCCAGCAAGGGGTGAAATATGAACAGGGCCCCGGCGAAAACCGGTGTCCATGGCAGGTCGAACAGCGCCATCAGGGCGGGCGAACTCCACACCCGCGAAACTTGATCCAGATCGCGCTGGGCCGAATGGGCGGCGGCATCCTGCGGGGTCTGCGCCAAGCGGCGAAAAGCGGCGGACAGAACCCGCTCTTCCATATCGGACTGCAGGCGCGCGCCGATCCGGGTCATCACACGGTTGCGGGCATTGTCCAAGAGGCCCATGGCGATAAACAGAAACAGCACCAGCACCGACAGCGCCAGCAGCGTCGATTCTGACCGTGAGGCCAGCACCCGGTCATAGACCTGCAGCATATACAGCGGCGAGGTCAGCATCAGCAGGTTGACGAACACCGCAAAAATGATGGCTGCACCCAAAGCCCCTTGCGAACGTCGTCGCACGGCAATCAGTTCGCGGTGCCCTGGGTCTGTGTCGCGATCTGCCATGTTCGTCCTATATCTGGCCGGAGAAATCCGGCTGGTTCGTGCCGCATCTGCCATAATCCTGGCGTTTCGCGGTTGTCTTGATCCTGGCCTGCCCGTATTGGTTTCGGGGCATTGTCCCCAATTCCGGTGGACAGCCCCGAACCCGGTCGGCGTGGACATTAGGTATATGGTCGTAAAGATTCCATTCCTTTTTAGGGCCGCAATACGGCTTTCCTGCGCGGCAACGCTGAGCATGGGCTTTTTGGCCGGCTGCGGTGGCGCGCCGGTGCCATCGGGAATGAATGACCCGCTAGAGCCTGCAAACCGCGCGGTGCATGGGCTGAACAAGGGATTGGACCGCGTTCTGTTAAAGCCGGGTGCCAATGCCTATGGCGTCATCCCCGAGCCGGTGCGGCAGGGTGTGTCGAATGTGGCCGAAACGCTGGATCTGCCGGGCGACATCGTCAATGACGTCCTGCAGGGCAATGTGCAGGATGCGGGCAGCAATTTCGCACGGCTGACGGTGAATGTGATCTTTGGTCTGGGCGGGCTGATGGATGTGGCGACCGAAGCTGGCATCCCGCGCGCCAAGACCGACTTTGGTGAGACGCTGCACGTCTGGGGCGTGGGCGAAGGTCCCTATCTGGAATTGCCGGTGTTTGGCCCGTCAACCGGGCGCGATGCGGTGGGCACGGTGGTCGATTTCGCGCTGAACCCGGTGGGTCAGGTCGCCAAGGGCAGCGATGCCACGGCGGTCACGCTGGCAAAGATCCTGTCAAAACTTGGTGATCGCAAGCGGTATTCCAGCACATTCGACAGTATCTTGTATGATAGCGCAGACAGCTATGCTCAGGCCCGCCTGTTGTATCTGCAAAACCGTCGGTTTGAGTTGGGTCAGACCAGCGGCGATACAGCGGCGGACGGGGGCGATGGCTTTATTGATCCGTATGAGGACCCCTATGCCCAGTAATGCCCTCTTTACCCGCCGCAGCTTTGGCCTGATCTTCGGGGCCAGCGTGGCCTCAATGGCGCTGCCAGCGCTGGCGCTGAACGTCGATCAGGCGCGTCAGCTGATCGACAAGGCGGTGGCCGACATCAACCGTATCATCAACTCTGGCAAATCAGAGCAGCAGATGTTCCCCGAGTTCGAAAAGCTGTTCTCGCGTTATGCCGATGTGCCCACCATTGCGCGCTCGGCTCTGGGTGTGGCGGCGCGGTCGGCCTCGAACGCGCAGATGAAATCTTTCACCAAGGCGTTTCAAATCTACATCAGCCGTAAATACGGTCGCCGGTTCCGCGAGTTCATCGGTGGCAAGATCGAGGTCAAGGACGCCCGCCCGGTCAAAAGCTATTATGAGGTGATCTCGACCGCCTATCTGAAGGGCGAGAGCCCGTTCGAGGTGCGTTGGCATGTCAGCGACAAGGCCGGCCGGAACCTGTTTTTCAACATCATCATCGAAGGCGTCAACATGCTGGCCAGTGAGCGCACCGAGATCGGCGCGATGCTGGACAAGCGCAAAGGCAACATCGACGCGCTGATCAAGGATCTGCAGAACAGCTGATCTTGCGGCGCGCGGCCTGGCAGGCCCGCGCCAATTTTCTTGCAAGAAAATTGCAAAATCCTTTGAAGGATTTTGGCCCCGGCCGGGCCGCCCCGTCTAATTGTTCCCTTGCACATCCTGCAGGATCTGGTTGGCCACATCATCTTCGGTCATCCCGGGCAGATTGGGGTTGGATCCGTCGAAATAGGGTACCTCCTCAGGCGATATGGCCCCTTCGGGAGGCACGTAATCGCTGGGCATAGGTGAGAATTGGCTGGCCGGAACCTCTTTCGGCAGAGGCGTGGCGGGCAGGCCTTCGTTGATGCGCACCATCACCTCATGCCAGATCTCGGCCGGCAGGCCGCCGCCGGTGACCTCGGTCATTGGTTTGGGTTTGTCGTAGCCCATCCAGACGCCGACCACATAGTCAGAGGTAAAGCCCACAAACCAGGCATCGACGGATGAATTGGTGGTGCCGGTCTTGCCCGCCGCTTCACGCCCGGCCAGCCGGGCGCGCTTGCCGGTGCCATTGTCGATCACCTGAGTCATCATGTAGATCAGCGCATGGGCCGCGGTTTCAGAGATTACCCGCTCACCTATACCGCCGCCCTGACCGAACAGCTCTTCATTATCGCCCTTCAGTTTCAGCGCGATCAGCCCATATGGCGTTACAGATGACCCGCCGTTCAGGATGCCGGCATAGGCACCTGTCATCTCTATCAGGGTGGATTCCGATGCCCCCAGTGCCAATGCCGGGCCATCTGCCAAGTTCTGCGCCACGCCGAAATCGGTGGCGACCTTTTTCACCAGATCGCGACCGACCAACTCCTGGATCTTGACCGCAGGGATGTTGCGACTCTCGGCCAGGGCTTGGGTCAGGGTTATCATCCCCTTGAATTTCCGATCATAATTCTGTGGCGTATAGGGGCCGGATCCCGGCACATTGATCGTGTAGGGGCTGTCTTCGACATAATCCAAGGGCGAATAGCCCAGATCCATCGCGGCTGCATAGATGAAAGGTTTGAAGGCCGATCCGGTCTGCCGAAGCGCCTGTGTAGCGCGGTTGAAATCGCCGGCCTGCGGGATGTCACGGCCACCGACCATGGCGCGCACGGCGCCATCGGCACTCATCACCACAATCGCGGCCTGCACGTTCGAGCCTTCCTTGACCTTGGTGTCAAAGACAAAGGCCAGCGCCTCTTCTGCCTGCGCCTGCATCTTCTGGTCCAGCGTGGTTTCGATGATGACGTCTTCGGTGGTGTCGCGGGCCAAATAATCGGGCGTCGTCTCCATCACCCAATCGGCGAAAAAGCCGCCGGATTTCTGCTTGGCCGCCTTGCTGAGTTCGGCAGGATGGGCGCGGGCCTCATCGGCCTCGGCCTTTGTCAGATAGCCCTGCTCTTCCATCAGGCCGATTACCACGGCGGCGCGGTCGCGGGCGCGGTCCATGTTGCCCGTGGGCGCATAGGTTGAGGGCGCTTTCAGCAGACCTGCCAGCATGGCCGCCTCAGCCGGCGTCACATTGGCGGCGGATTTGCCGAAATAACGCTGGGATGCAGCCTCGAACCCGCGGGCACCGGCACCCAGATAGGCGCGGTTGAAGTAGATCGTCAGGATGTCTTCCTTGGAGTATTTCACCTCCATCGCCATGGCGTAGGGCACTTCTTTCAGCTTGCGCCAGATGCCGCCGCCCCGGCAGTCTTTCTCATAGTCGGCTTCGGACTTCCATTGGGTCGGGTCATAGGCCACGCCCAGGCAGATCAGCTTTGCCACCTGTTGGGTGATGGTCGATCCGCCGTTGCCTTCTAGCGGTCCGCGGCCCGCGGCCATGTTGATGCGGATGGCCGAGGCGATGCCGCGGGGTGAGATGCCGAAATGGCCGTAGAACCGTTTGTCTTCGGTCGCAACGACGGCATCGTGCAGATAGGGGCTGACGGTTTCGGCGGTGATCTGGCCACCGAACGTCTCGCCACGCCAGGCAAAGACCTGGCCGCCCCGGTCCAGCATGGTGACTGATCCGCGGGCGCGGCCGTCCAGCAGGTCGGACATCGGCGGCAGTTGCGCGGTGAAATAAAAGACCACGGCCGCCAGCGCAATCGCCGATACAGCCCCGACCCGCCAGACAATGCGCCAGATCAGCCGCAGCAGCCAGAACACCAGCCCGGCGATCAGCCCGCGCCGTTTGCGCGGCGGTCGGGACTTGCGTGCCTTGCGGGCTGGCGTGGGTTTTTTGGGGCTGGGCTTGGCGGCCCTGCCATACCGTTTGTCTGCTACAAGAGACCCACGGCCTCTACCACCACTCGCCATTGCCTGCCTGTCCGCCTGTATCGCGTGATCTGATTGGGCGGCACGTTACCCTGCTTTTTGCGGGATGCGAAGGCGGGTGCGGTCAGTTTTGCATCTGCCAACTGCCTAATTTGCGGGCGAGATGCCGGAAAATTGCACATCCATAGGTGTTTGGGCCAAAGTCGGCGTCAATCTGCCGACGGTTTCTTGTGCTGCACCTGCGAAAGCCACCTCTTGGGATCAGGCCCATCCGCTGGGTTCTTACCGCCAAAAGGGGACGAACGTGAAAAACACTTCAACAGGAATAGGGCCCGTCAACGGGAATCAGATGCGTCTGGCGCTGACCGCGGTTGGCCTGCGCGGAGTGATGCTGGTGGTCGTGCTGCTGGCCGGACTGCCCGCGGCGGCGCAAGAGGCCACATCCGCGCCTGACAAGGGTGACACCGCCTGGATGATGATGGCGACCATTCTGGTGCTGTTCATGACGCTGCCGGGATTGGCGCTGTTCTACGGCGGGCTGGTGCGGTCAAAGAACATGCTGTCGATCCTGATGCAGACCACAGTTGTCGCCTGTCTGGTGATGATCCTGTGGGTGATCTACGGCTATTCGGTCACCTTTGGCGGCAGCACGTCGCCCTGGTGGGGCGGGACAGCCAAGCTGTTGCTGGCGGAGGTAACGCCAGACAGCACGGTGCCTGCGTTTTCGCCGGGCGTGGTGATCCCGGAATATGTGTTCATCGCCTTTCAGATGACCTTTGCGGCGATTGCCCCGGCGCTGATCATCGGCGCTTTTGCCGAACGGGTGCGGTTTGCGGCGGTGCTGCTGTTCAGCGGGCTGTGGGTGACCTTTGCCTATTTCCCCATCGCTCACATGGTCTGGGATGCCTCGGGCCTGATCTATACCATGGGGGCCATCGACTTTGCCGGGGGCACGGTGGTGCATATCAACGCCGGAGTCGCGGCGCTGGTTGGCTGCCTGATGATCGGCAAACGGGTCGGCTATGGCCGGGAGAACATGGCTCCGCATTCCATGGTGATGACGATGATCGGCGCATCCATGCTGTGGGTGGGCTGGTTCGGGTTCAACGCCGGTTCCAACCTTGAGGCGAATGGCACCACTACGCTGGCGATGATCAACACCTTTGTCGCCACGGCGACGGCGACGCTGGCCTGGTCGGCGATTGAGGCAGTGCAGCGCGGCAAGGCCAGCATGTTGGGGGCGGCGTCGGGCATGGTGGCGGGACTGGTCGCGGTGACTCCGGCCTGTGGAACAGTGGGCCCGATCGGGGCCATCGTGCTGGGTGCCCTTGCAGCAGGGGTTTGCTATGTCTTTGTCACCACTGTGAAAAACCGCTTTCGCTATGATGACAGTCTGGACGTCTTTGGCATCCACGGTGTCGGCGGCATCGTCGGAGCGATCGGCACCGGCGTCTTTTCAGCCGCCAGTCTGGGCGGGGTCAGAGACGGCGACTACTCAATCATCGCGCAGAGCTGGATTCAGGTCCAGGCGGTGGTGATCACCGTGCTGTGGAGCGGCATTGTCTCTGTGGCGCTGTTCAAGCTGGTCGACTGGCTGATCGGCCTGCGCGTCGATCCCGAGGTTGAGCGGCAAGGTCTGGACCTGACCGCGCATGGCGAAAGCGCCTATCACAGCTAAGGCCCCGTTCATGCAAACGGCCAGCAGGGTTTTACCGGCGGGCCGTTCGTATGGGGCGCCGGATAGCGCGGTCTATAGCGTCTGTGCGATAGCGGCGGCCAGGATCGGGACGGTTTGCGCGTTCAGTCCGGCGATGTTGATGCGGCTGTCACCAACCATGTAGATGCCGTGCTTTGCGCGCAGCACCTCGACCTGGGCTTCGGTCAGGCCCAGGCGGCTGAACATGCCGCGATGGGTGGCGATGAAGTCAAAGCGATCCGAGTTGGTGGCGCGGCGCAGCGCATCGGCCAACAGCTGGCGCAGGGTCAGCATGTTCAGCCGCACCTCTTCCAATTCGGCCTGCCAATCGGCGCGCAGGGCGTCATCTTGCAGGATCATCGTCACCAGACGGGCACCGTGATCGGGCGGAAAGCTGTAATTCTGCCGGTTCAGAAAGTTCAGGTTGCCCTGCACCACCGCCTTGCGATCCGGGCTGGTCAGCGCGATCAGAATGCCGGTGCGTTCGCGGTAGATGCCGAAATTCTTGCTGCAGGATGCGGCGATCAGCACTTCGGGGAAGGCGGCCGCGATCTTGCGGGTGGCGGCGGCGTCAGCCTCCAGCCCATCACCAAAGCCTTGATAGGCCAGATCGACAAAGGGCAAGGCCCCCTTGGCGGCCAGAAGGGCGATCACCTGATCCCATTGGCCCGCATCCAGATTTGCGCCGGTGGGGTTATGGCAGCAGCCGTGCAACAAGACCGCGTCACCCGCCGCCACGCCTGCCAGATCGGCCATCAGCCCGGCAAAATCAATGCCACGGGTGTCGGCATCGAAATAGCGATACTCAGCCGCTGGCATGTTCAGGAATTTCACCATCGAGGGGTGG
The DNA here is from genome assembly GCA_049291415.1 of Paracoccaceae bacterium. Lineage (GTDB taxonomy): Bacteria > Pseudomonadota > Alphaproteobacteria > Rhodobacterales > Rhodobacteraceae > Pseudogemmobacter. The sequence goes on from JBATPI010000187.1 coordinate 11,878, forward strand.
TTGGGCCAGGTCGGGCTGCTCATCCAGACCTTGGCGGCAGGATTGGCGATGCGGATCAGTTCCAGCGCCTGACGCAGCGCCCCGGTGCCGCCGGGGGTAGCGATGCTGGCCGCACGGTCGGCAAAACCATCCCCCAGGATCATCTGCTGCATCGCGGTATTATAGGCCGGCTCACCGGCCAAGGCGGTGTAGGTCTTGGACTGCTCAGCCTGCCACAGTTTTTTCTCGGCGGCTTTGACGGCGCGCATCACCGGGGTCAGGCCGGTCGCATCCTTGTAGACGCCGACGCCCAGATCGATCTTGTCGTCGCGCGGATCTTCGCGGTAGGTCGCCATCAAGGCCAGGATCTTGTCCTGCGGTTGCGGGTTCAGGGAATCAAACATCTTGCGTCCTCACACCGGGCCGGTTGCCACCGGCAGATCGTCATACATGCCCCATTCCGACCAGCTGCCGTCATAGAGCGCATGGTTGCGGTGGCCGATCCGTTCCAGCGCCAGGGACAGGATTGCCGCCGTCACGCCCGAGCCGCAGGTGGTGATCGCCGGCTTTGCCAGATCAACGCCCGCCGCCGTGAAAACCGCGCGCAGACCGGCGGCATCTTTCATTGTGCCATTGCCATTCATCAGGCTGTCAAAGGGGATGTTGCGCGATCCCGGAATATGACCCATGCGCAGACCGGGCCGCGGCTCTGGCGCCTCACCAGTAAAGCGGGGCGCGTTGCGGGCGTCCAGCACTTCGGCCAGACCCAATTTGGCGGCATGGGCCACCTGGGTCACGTCCTTGACCAGACCGGCCTGGCGGCTGACCGTCATGTGGCGGTCGCGCACCATGGGGGGCAGGTCTTCGACCTCACGCCCTTCGGCCTGCCATTTCGGCAAGCCGCCGTCCAGCACAGCCACATCCTGCTTGCCCATCAGGCGAAAGGTCCACCAGACCCGCGCGGCGCTGAACAGTCCCAGCGCGTCATAGACCACAACCTGATGACCGTCACCCACGCCCATGGCGCGCATCCGCGACATGAACTTTTCCACTGGCGGAGCCATGTGCGGCAGGGCCGAGCGCTGATCGGAAATCTCGTCAATGTCAAAGAACCGCGCGCCGGGAATATGGTTCGCGTCATATTCGGCGCGGGCATCGCGGCCCATGTCGGGCATGAACCATGTGGCATCCAACAGCCGCAGGTCAGGGTCTTTCAGGTGCTGGGCCAACCAGTCGGTGGAAACCAGCGTCTTGGGGTCATCGGCGGGGGATGGGGTCATGATCGGGCCTCTCGGTCGCTTGGCCCGGCATAGCGCGGGGTGGGGGCGGCGCGCAAGGGTGGCTGGTGCTGTGCGGGACTGTGAAAAAGGCCCCGGGTTCCGCCGGGGCCTTTGGATCTGTGCTTCGTGGTCCCAAGCGGCCTGTCGGTTTACTTGGCCATCATCTTCTTGATCGCGCCCAGCACGGCCATCAGCACACCGCCACCGACGCCGCCGCCGACCACGCTTTGGATGATGCTGCCCATATCCATGCCAGAGGTCGCCGCTGCGGCTTCGCCAGCGCCGCCGACGCCCATCATGCCCAATAGCTGGCCGCCGATACCGCCGCCCAACAGGCCGACGATGGTGTTGCCCAGCGTGCCGAGGCTGAGGTTCTTCATGATCGCGCCGGCCGCATTGCCGCCGACCGCGCCAGCGATCAGCTGGATGATAAGTTCCATACCCATAACGATAACTTTCCCTGTTCCACCGGTTCCCCGGCTGTTGCGCCCGCTTTATGGTCTGCAACGTGCAGGGCGGGCAGGGGAATCGTGCCCGAATGTTCCCCGTCCGGCAAGAACTGCGTTCGATTTGTGCAATTTTGCCGGGTCAGTTGCCCTGATGGCCCTGCTTCATCAGGCGGGATTTCTGGCGGTCCCAGTCGCGTTTGGCCGATGCGTCGCGCTTGTCTGCCAGCTTTTTGCCTTTGGCGATGCCCAGCTTCAGCTTTACGATGCCGCGGTCATTGAAATACATCTTCAACGGCACCAAGGTCATGCCTTCGCGGCCCACAGCGTTCCACAACCGGCTGAGTTCCTTACGCGAAATCAACAGCTTGCGGCGGCGACGCTCCTCATGGCCCCAGGTCTTGGCCTGGGCATAGGGGGCGATATAGCCGTTGATCAACCACAGTTCTCCACCCTCGACCGAGGCATAGCTTTCGCCAAGGTTCGAGCCGCCCTGACGCAGACTCTTGACCTCGGACCCCTGAAGGATGATCCCGGCCTCCAGATCGGATTCGATGTGGTAATCAAATCGCGCCCGCCGATTTTCGGCGATCAGTTTTGAATTGGGATCAGAGTGTTTTACCATGGTGCCCCTGAGATAGGGGTCCACGGGGGCCGAGTCCAGAAGGGACGCGAATGCTGTTACAGATCGTGACGGGAACGGTGCTGTTGACGATGAATATTGTCGTGGCGGCGGTGGCGGCCTTTGTGCTGGAGGTGGTGGTCCAGCAGGCCCACCCCTGGCTGGTGCGTCCGCCGCAGAGGCCCAAGATGATGGTTCTATTGATCGGCGTCGGGCTGTGGGTGTTGGCGGTAATTACCACCGGGGTCTGGATCTGGGCGCTGGCCTATTGGGCGCTGGGTGCGCTGCCCGATCTGGAACATTCGGTCTATTTCTCGCTGGTCTCGTTCACCACGCTGGGCTTTGGCGATGTGCTTCTGGACAAGGACTGGCGCATTCTGTCGGGGATGGAGGCGGCGAACGGGTTTCTGTCTTTCGGTCTGTTGACCGCACTTCTGGTGGAAACGCTGCGGCAGGTCCGGCTGGCCCAGCTGGAGGCCCGCCGCAGGCATGACCATGGCTGAACATCAGGCAAACCGCCGGGTGCGTTCAGTCAGGAACAGGGTGGCAGCGGGGCCGTGCATTTCGGGAAAGGCGCTATCGCCGCCGCGGATACCGGGGCAGATCAGCAGCATGCCCGATTGCGCCCAGATCGCCTCTTCTTCGGCAAAGATCGGGGTCACGATCTCGGTCCGGCCCGGGGCGGTGCCACGGCGGGCACCGATGCAGTTGGCCAGAGCATTGGCCGGAACACGGGCGTAGGGCGCGGCCATCAGCCCGGCGGTGTCCAGCAAAACGCCTTGTCCCGGCACCAGCATCACGTCCGAGCAGGCGTCAAAATGCCCGCCAGAGACCTGCACCATCGCCTCTCCCGGCGTCACGATCCGGCGCGACATTGCGGCGATGCGCCGCAAGCCGCCGTCCAAAGTGTGAAGACTGTCGCCGATGCGCAGCGTTTCCGCCTTGCGCCAGCCGGTGGCGGTTTCCACCAGGGTCGCGCCGAAAATCCCCAATGAAAGCGAGGCGTTGGCGGTGCTGATTGGGGTGGCGGCAAAGCGGGTGATGTCTTGCATGAACATGGTGTGATCCTTTGGGTGAAGGGGTTTGCGTTAAGGTGTGTGGCGGTTTGTGCCGGCCTTTGCCCAGATCGCACCCGGAAAGGGCCATTTTCATGCCGTGAAAAAGGCGGAATTCCGGCATTGGCGCGGGCTGCGAAACGACGCCACGGCCGGGCCTGTCATCGTCGCAAAAACCGGCGCGCAGTAACCTTTGATTATCCAATAAATTCATTAAAATTCAATGTATTGGCGAGATTTTGGGTGGGTTATCCAGACCGATTCGCGCTCAGCGGCGGCGGGTCAGGCCATAGATCCCGGCAGCCACGATCAGCGCAGCCCCGGCCAGGGTCAGCATGTCGGGGCGTTCGTGAAACACCAGCGCCGCCAGGATCAGGGCGCAGATCAGGCGGGTATAGCGGAACGGGGTGACGGCGCTGACCTGTCCGGTGCGCATGGCGGCGGTCAGGGCGTGGTAACCGGCGATGCCAAACCCGGTGGTGCCCGCCACCTGCAGCGCGGCGGTGGCATCGGGCAGGCGCGCGCCGCCGGTCCAGACCAGGATCAGTGCGCCCGCCACGGCCAGCATGGCAAAGCCCAGCGTGCCCAGCTGTCGGTTTGACAGCGTCCGCGGTGCGGCGCGGGTCGCCAGATCGCGCCCGGCAAAGCCCAACATGCCCGCCACCGCCAACAACGACATCGCCGAGAACCCTTGAATGCCCGGCTGCACGATCATCAGAACGCCGACAAACCCCACCCCGACAGCCGCCCAACGCGAAGGGCTGACTCTTTCGCCAAAGATCATCGCGGCCCCGGCGATCACCACCAAGGGCGTGGCCTGCAGGATGGCCGAGGCAGTGGACAAGGGTGTCAGCGCCACGGCAAGCGCGTAAAACAGCCGCCCCGCCACCTCGGACGCTGATCGCGCCAGCATGGCGGGGGCCAGCACCGCGCGGGGCAGGGCGACCTCGCCCCGGCGCCGGGCCATCACGGCAAAGACCGCCATGCCGCACAATCCCATGGTCACCATCACCTGTCCCAAAGGCAGATGCAGGGCAGCGGATTTCAAAAAGACATCCTCGACGGCGAACATCGCCATCGAGACGACCATCAGCATGGCACCGCGCAGATTGGCTGCGGGATCGTGGTTCAGTTCAGCAATCCGGCGTGGCGCATGGCGGCTTTGATGCGGTCTTTGACCCCATCGGTCAGGGTGATCAGCGGTAGCCGCACCTCGTCGCTGCAACGGCCCAACAGTGACAGCCCGTATTTCGCGCCTGCGACACCCGGCTCCAGAAAAATCGCCTCATGCAAGGGCATCAGCCGGTCCTGGATCTGCAGGGCGCGGGCATAGTCTCCCGTCAGCGTGGCGGTCTGAAAGTCCGCACACAAACGCGGCGCCACATTGGCGGTGACCGAGATGCAGCCGATGCCGCCATGGGCGTTGAACCCCAGCGCCGTGGCATCCTCACCCGACAACTGGATGAAATCATGCCCGCAGGTGATGCGCTGCTTTGGCACGCGCGACAGATCGCCGGTGGCGTCTTTCACCCCGATGATGCGTGGCAGCTTTGCCAACTCTCCCATCGTGGCGGGCGACATATCCACGACGGACCGGCCGGGGATGTTGTATATGATGATCGGCAGCGCGCAGGCGTCATGCAGCGCGGTGAAATGCGCAATCAGCCCGGCCTGGGTCGGTTTGTTGTAATACGGTGTCACGACCAGCGCGGCAGCGGCCCCCACAGACTCGGCGTGCTGGATCAGGCCGATCCCCTCGGCGGTGTTGTTCGACCCGGCGCCTGCGATCACCGGCACCCGCCCGGCGGCAAAACCGACCACGGCTTCAACCACGGCGCGATGCTCATCATGGGTCAGGGTCGGGCTTTCGCCGGTGGTGCCAACCGGAACCAGCCCGTTTGAGCCCTGCGAAATCTGCCAATCAACCAGCTTTTTCAGCGCGTCCATATCCACTGAGCCGTTCTTGAACGGCGTGACCAGTGCGGGGATTGACCCTTTGATCATGGAACACACTCCTGTTTGCGGCGGGATTCGCCCGGTTTGACTGTGCGGCCTTCCTAAAGCCGGGCGGCAACTTTGCCAAGCGCCGCTGATAATGCCGCAGATGACGGCTTCGTGGGTTGTGGCGGCGGGGTGGGTTTGGCAGATTCCGACGCATGACCCAGATGCTTCGCCTGATTGCCCTGATGATCCTTTTGCTGCCCGGACTGGCCCGCGCCGATACGGTGCAGGCGATGAAAACCGCCCTTCAACTGGCCGAAGGGCAGGATTGGGACGGTGCGCTGGCGGTGGCTCCGGCAGGGGTGGGCCGCGATGTGATCCTGTGGCAGCGGCTGCGGGAGGGCGACGGCACCCTGGGGGACTATGAAGATTTCCTGCGCCGCCGGGCTGATTGGCCGGGCCTGGCATTGCTGCGCAAGGCCGGTGAGGCGGCGGTGGCGCGGTCGGAAACACCGTCGCGGGTGTCGGGGTATTTCAGCGCCAATGTGCCGCAAACCGCCGAAGGGGCGATTGCGCTGGTGGCAGCACTGAAGGCGCAGGGCCAGACCGCCCTGGCCGAGACCGAGGCGATGCGGGCCTGGGCAGATCTGTCCTTTACCGTTGAGGAAGAGGCCAGCTTGCTGGCGCTGGAGCCCGCGGCGCTAAAACGGGTGCATCAGTTGCGGTTGGACAATTTGCTCTGGTCCGGGCGTCGGGCCGAGGCGGAACGGATGCTGCCGCGGGTCGGCGAAGACTGGCAAAAGCTGGCGCGCGCCCGGCTGACGCTGCGGGCCGAAGGGCAGGGCGTGACCCAGTTGATCGCGGCGGTGCCCGCGGCCCTGCAGACCCATCCCGGCCTGGGTTATGAGCGGTTCCTGTGGCGGATGAAGAAGGATCTTTACCCCGAGGCGGTCGATCTGTTGCTGGCCATCGCGCCCGATGCGCTGGGCCGGCCTGACGTCTGGGCCGATCGCCGCGCCACGCTGGTGCGCTGGCTGATCCGGCAGGGCCGTCCGGGTGACGCCTATAAGCTGGCGGCGCGCCATGGGCTGACCGCAGGCAGCGACTATGCCGATCTGGAGTTTCTGGCCGGGTTTGTTGCCCTGCGCAAACTGGGCGATGCAGATACCGCGCTGCGCCATTTCGGCCATCTGAAAGCCGGGGTTTCCACCCCTATCTCATTGGCGCGGGCCGATTATTGGCAGGGACGGGCCGAAGAAGCGGCGGGCCGCAAGGCCGAGGCGACCGCGCATTACAAGGCGGCGGCGCAGTATCAGACCGCCTATTACGGCCAGCTGGCCGCTGAACGCCTGGGCCTGTCGCTGGACCCGTTCTTGCTGGACAATACCCGCCCCGCCGATTGGCGCGGATCGGGGTTTGCGCAGTCTTCGGTGCTGGAGGCAGCGCGGCTATTGGCGCAGGCGGGCGACCGCAGTCAGTCAAAGCGGTTCTTTCTGCATCTGGCCGAAAGTCTGGATGCGGGCGAGTTGGCGCAGCTGGCCGATCTGGCGCTGACCATGGACGAGCCGCATATCGCCGTCCTGATCGGCAAGGCGGCGGCGGAGCGCGGCGTCATCATCCCGCGCGCCTATTATCCGGTGACCGATATGGTGCCAGAGGGGTTGGCGGTCAGCCGCGCGCTGGCGCTGGCCATCTCGCGCCGCGAGAGCGAATTTGATCCTGCAGCGCGGTCGCGCGCTGATGCGCGGGGGCTGATGCAGCTGTTGCCCGGCACCGCCAAGATCGTTGCAAGTGAACTGAACCTGCCGTTCGAACCCGAGCGGCTGCTGACCGACCCCGGCTATAACGCGCAACTGGGCGCGGGGTATCTGGCCAAGATGGTGGGGGAATTCGGCCCCTCGATCGCGCTGGTGGCCAGCGGCTATAACGCAGGCCCCGGCCGCCCGCGCCGCTGGATCGGTGAATTCGGTGACCCGCGAATGGCTGATACCGATATCGTTGATTGGGTTGAGACGATCCCGTTTTCCGAAACCCGCACATACGTGATGCGCGTGGTCGAAGGCGTGGTGATCTACCGTGCCCGGCTGCGTGGGTCAGTTGGGCCGGTCAGGATTTCGGCGGAACTGAAGGGCTAGACCCGGTGATAGGGCGATCCGGCCAGGATCGTCGCGGCGCGGTACAGCTGCTCGGCCAGCATCACCCGGGCCAGCATATGTGGCCAGACCATCGCGCCAAAGCTGATCGCCAGATCGGCGCGGGCGCGAAGCGTGGGGTCAATGCCATCTGCGCCGCCAATGACAAAGCTGGCGTCCTGTCGGCCATCATCGCGCCAGCGCGCCAGCTGTGCGGCGAATTCCGGGCTGGTCAGCGTGCGCCCGCGTTCGTCCAGCACACACAGAACGGAACCTGACGGAACCGCGCGTGCCAGAAGATCGGCTTCGGTCGCCATGCCGCCGCCGCGCTTGTCCTCAACCTCATGCTCGGATGCGGGGCCCAGACTCAAGGCGCGGCCGGTCTTGCCAAAGCGGTCCAGATAGTCGTCGATCAGCGTCCGCTCGGGGCCTGCCCGCAGGCGGCCCACGGCGCAGAGATGGACGCGCATTCGACAGTCCTCAGTCTGCGGTGGGGCGGGTTGCGGCCGGTTCGCCCGGCATCCACATCTTTTCCAACTGATAGAAATCGCGCACTTCGGGCCGGAAGACATGCACGATAACATCGCCAGCGTCGATCAGCACCCAGTCGCCGGTTTCCTTGCCTTCCATCCGGACAGACATGCCAAAAGCCTGCTTCAGCCGGTCGGCCATCTTTTCGGCGATCGAGCCAACCTGCCGCGACGACCGGCCTGAGCAGATGACCATATAGTCGGCCACATCTGATCGCCCGCGAAGGTCGATCTGCACGATGTCTTCGGCCTTGTCATCGTCAACCGAGGCCATAATCGCAGCCAAAAGCTGTTCCGAAGTATAGTCGGGGCCGGTCACGCGATCAGCCCGCAGGTTATCCCTGGGGCCAACCGGCAGTCCGGTCGCTGGATCTGAATGAGACAGGACATCGTCCTCCGCAGATGCGCGCAAACCCCGCGCCGGGTCTTTTCCACCCAAAGTTAACACCGGGCGCGCGCAATCTCAACGGGAAGTCCGGGGAATGGCGGGCCAGAGTGGGGCAAAGGCGGCCAAGTAGCGCCTATTGCGTCCCATCGCAAGGCTGGATCGCAAACCAAACCAGCGCAGCCTGCCACGCACACCGTTTGATACGGGCGCCGGTTTGTGCGACGCTGCCTGAAAGGTAAGGACCATCATGGATCTGATCGACCCCTCGGTCATCGCCTCTGCCGATGGCCTTTGGAAGCAAATTCTGGAATTTCTGGTCTCATTGACCCAGCCTTACAGGCTGTGGCAAGTGGGCATCGTGCTGGGCTTGGGCGTTCTGGCCTATCTGCTGGGCCGGGCCTTGGCGGCGCGGCTGGACACCTGGTTGCGCCACCAATCCGATCTGTCGGTGCGGCAGGTGCGGGCGGGCGTTTTGTTGCGCAAACGCCTGCCGGGGGTGCTGTTTGCGCTGTTTACCTGGACTGCCGTGCTGGTGATCTCGCAAATTTCACCTTACCCATCGCGGCGCTATATCGTCGAGTTGGTGGCGACCATCGCCACGGCGTTGGTTCTGATCGGGTTGGTTACCCGCCTGATCCGCAACCGCTTTTTGCGCCGAATCGTGTCCTGGGCGGCCTGGATTTATGTCACGCTGATGTATCTGGGGTTCCTGGATAATTTCACCGCGTTCCTGAACAGTATGGCCATCAATTTTGCAGATTTCCGGCTGTCGGCGCTGTCGGTGATCAAGGCGCTGATCGTGACCGGGGCGCTGGTCACCGGCGCACGGATCCTGACTCAGGGCTTTGCCTCACGCGTGCGCCGCAATGCCGACATCAGCCCTTCGGTGCAGGTTCTGGCCGTCAAGATGGCACAGCTGACCGCCTATGGTGCAGCAGTGTTTATCGGCCTGAAGGCGGTTGGTTTTGATCTGACCGGGCTGGCCGTACTGTCCGGTGCGGTCGGTGTCGGTCTGGGCTTTGGCCTGCAAAAGGTGGTGTCTAATCTGGTCTCGGGCGTCATCATCCTGTTGGATAAATCCATCAAGCCCGGCGACGTCATCAGCATCGGTGATACCTTTGGCTGGATTGAAAGCCTAGGCGCCCGCTACGTTTCTGTCGTCACCCGGGACGGCAAGGAATACCTTATCCCGAATGAGGATCTGATCACCGGTCAGGTGGTGAACTGGTCGCATTCCAATGATTTCGTCCGCATCGACCTGACCTTTGGCACCTCGTATAGTGATGATCCGCATCTGGTGCGTAAACTGGCGATCGAGGCCGCGCTGGGCGCTGGCCGCGTGCTGCAGGACCGCCCCGCAGTTTGCCACATTACCGGCTTTGGCGACAGCTCGGTTGACTACATCCTGCGGTTCTGGATCTCTGACCCCAGCGAAGGGCTGACCAACGTCCGCGGCAATGTCTATCTGGCGCTGTGGGACACGTTCAAGGAAAACGGCATTTCCATTCCCTTCCCGCAACGCGAGGTGCGGATGCTGGGCCAGAACGCCCCACCAATACAAGGTGCCTGACATCTGCTAGCGACTCGGCTTGATCGCCATCACGGAAAGGCGTATTCCAGCGGCCATGATCCGTTTTTTCGACATGTCCGACCGCGCGCGCCTGCCTTGGCGCTTTGCCCGTGAGACCCGGTCGATTTCGGCCCGTCTAACCTGACCGGCCCTGCCGTCCTGTCGGGCGGCCCGTTTTCGTTAAAATCACCCAATCCAGCCAAGCCATACCAAGGATAAGCGCCATGTCCGCTCCCCGCACTCTCTATGACAAGATCTGGGATGACCACGTCGTCCACACCGCCGATGACGGCACCTGCCTTTTGTACATCGACCGCCATCTGGTGCATGAAGTCACCAGCCCGCAAGCGTTTGAGGGCCTGCGCATGACCGGCCGCCGCGTCCGCGCGCCGGAAAAGACCATCGCCGTGCCGGACCATAACGTCCCCACAACGCTGGACCGCGCCAATGCCGCGACCATGACCGAAGACAGCCGCATTCAGGTCGAAGCTTTGGACAAGAACGCGAAGGATTTCGGCATCCATTACTACCCCGTCTCCGACGTCCGCCAGGGTATCGTCCACATCGTTGGCCCCGAACAGGGCTGGACCCTGCCCGGCATGACCGTCGTCTGCGGCGACAGCCACACCGCCACCCATGGCGCTTTCGGCTCCTTGGCCCATGGCATCGGCACATCAGAGGTCGAACATGTGCTGGCGACGCAAACCCTGATCCAGCGCAAGGCCAAAAACTTCAAGGTCGAGATCACCGGCTCCCTGCGCCCCGGCGTCACCGCCAAAGACATCACCCTGTCCGTCATCGGCGCCACTGGCACCGCAGGCGGCACCGGCTATGTCATCGAATACTGCGGCCAGGCGATCCGTGAATTGTCGATGGAAGGCCGGATGACCGTCTGCAACATGGCCATCGAAGGCGGCGCCCGTGCCGGCTTGATCGCGCCCGATGAAAAGACGTTTGAATACTGCATGGGCCGCCCCCACGCACCAAAAGGCGCAAAGTGGGAAGCAGCCCTGACCTACTGGAAAACCCTCTTCACGGATGAAGGTGCGCATTTCGACAAAACCATCACGATCAAAGGCGAAGACATCGCCCCCGTTGTGACATGGGGCACCAGCCCCGAAGACGTCCTGCCGATCTCGGGCGTGGTGCCCAACCCCTCCGATTTCACCGGCGGCAAGGTTGAGGCCGTGCAGCGCAGTCTGGACTACATGGGCCTGACGCCGGGGCAAAAGCTGACCGATATCCAGATCGACACGGTCTTTATCGGCTCTTGCACCAATGGCCGGATTGAGGATTTGCGCGCTGCGGCCGCCATCCTGAAGGGCAAGAAGAAGAAAGACGGGTTGCGCGCGATGGTCGTTCCCGGATCGGGTCTGGTCCGTGCGCAGGCCGAAGAAGAAGGTCTGGCGCAGATCTTCATCGACGCAGGCTTTGAGTGGCGCTTGGCAGGCTGCTCGATGTGTCTGGCGATGAACCCCGACCAGCTGGCCCCGGGTGAGCGCTGTGCGGCCACGTCCAACCGGAACTTTGAGGGCCGTCAGGGCCGCGGCGGGCGCACGCATCTGTTGTCGCCGCAAATGGCTGCAGCGGCGGCGATCACCGGTCATCTGACCGATGTGCGCGAGATGATGAAAGAGACGGCCTGACCATGACTGGCCTCTTTCTCGGCACATTGTTCCAGGAGCGCCCGCACCAATACGGTTTGCGCGGCGATCCTGGACTTTGGGACGAGTTGGCGGCCACGTTTGCCGCCACGCCGATGCCGGACAGTTTTGCCGCTCTGTGGCAACTGCTCGAAGCCGGGTATCTGTCGCTGGTCGGCCAACCGTTGACTCAGGCCGAGGCGGTCAATGTTGACCGTTTCGACCGCGGCGGCATGTCAAAAGGGGCCGTTTGCCCAGAAACCTGGGCTGACCACCTTTTTCCACTGATCTCACACCGATTTGCGGCCCACCTGCATGGCCGGATGCCGCATTCCCCCTATTCTTTGAGGAAATCATGACCCCTTTCACCACCCTCACCGGCATCGCCGCGCCCATGCCTCTGGTCAATATCGACACCGATATGATCATCCCCAAGCAGTTTTTGAAAACCATTGCCCGCACCGGCCTTGGCAAGAACCTGTTTGACGAGATGCGCTTCACCCAAGACGGCGCCGAGATCCCCGGCTTTGTGCTGAACCAGCCCGCCTATCGCCGTGCCGAGATTCTGGTTGCTGGAGACAACTTTGGCTGCGGCTCATCGCGCGAACATGCGCCTTGGGCACTGCTGGATTTCGGCATCCGCTGCGTGATTTCCACCAGCTTTGCCGACATCTTCTTCAACAACTGCTTCAAGAACGGCATCCTGCCGGTGGTGTTGCCGCAAGAGGCGGTCGATCATCTGATGGACGACGCCCGCAAAGGCGAGAACGCGCGGATCTCGATCGACCTTGAGACGCAAAAGGTGACCGCCGCCGATGGTACCGAATTTGCATTCGAGGTGGACGCCTTCAAAAAGCACTGCCTGATGAATGGGTTGGATGACATCGGGTTGACGATGGAAAAGGCCAGCAGCATCGACGCCTATGAGGCGAAGAACGCCACCCTGCGTCCCTGGGCCTAGGTCCGTGATGACGAATCCGCCCGGTTTGGCAAAGGCCGGGCGGCCCTCAGGCACCCTCTTAGGCCCATTGCAGCAAAGAGGCCGGATATGGCGATAAACGGACTGGAGCAGGACGCAATCATCGAAAGGCTGGACCGGATCATCCGCCAATCGGCGCCAAATGTGCAAACTGTGACGAAATACGGCGGCACGCTGTACACCCTGCGACCGAACGAAAAGGAAGGGCAGTTTTGCGGCGTCTTTCCCTATAAGGATCATGTTCAGCTGGCCTTCAGCAACGGCGTTGCCCTGATCGACCCCCGCCAGCTTCTGGGGGGCACCGGCAAATTGCGTCGCCATGTCAACTTTGCCGCGCTGGATCAGATCGACCCTGAGGGCCTGTCCGAATTGCTGGATAACGCCGTGCGGCTGTCGCTGGCCGGAGATGCCGACTAGGCGCAGATCCGGACGATTGACCGATGGACGGGCAGCCGGGCGATGACTGCTTTGCCGTTACGCGCGCAGTAAGGCCAAAGGCATGATCTGGTCCGCCTAGCGCCGAAAAATCCTACAGGCACAACATCTTGCGTCTTGCCGCAGGTTTGCCCAGATCGCGCCCTGCAGATGCCCTATCTTTGATTCAATCCTGCAACACCTTCGCCGCGAAAGCGCCATGCCGTTGCGGTTAACCTTAAGGGAAGGTTGCCACATCCGGCGAAAGAAGGCACAAATTGGGCAAGATTGAGGCAATCCGCCATAATGTGCGGGATATCGTTGGAACAAGAGCGCGGCATCGTATCGCGGTCGTCCATATCGAGGGTGCAAGAGCAGTGGTTTCGCGGCTGACCGGCGCAGCAGTGCGCGCGTTTCTGGTGATGGTGATGGTCGTCACGCCCTCGGTAATCTTGCCGGGGATCGGGGCCGATACCAAACAGATGGTCGCGCTGGTTGCCCTGTTTGCGGGCGCGTTGACCTTTGCCGAATACAACGCCGTCTACCCCAGCCTGGTCGAATTCCGCGATGCGGCGCCGTTCAACCGGGTGCGGTACCTGATGCTGCTCGTGATCGTGTTCACGCTGTCGGTAATCAGCCTGGCCAAAACCTCAGACGCCGCCTTTCCCCGGCTGTTCGAGGCGATCGGCCTGATTGTCGGCCATGCCATGGATTTTCCGTATTCTCCGGTGCGCCTGGCCACGATGATGATGGCCGATGGCGCGTCTCCCGATCAGGTGGTGGCGGTGCGAACGGCGGCGGGCACGGCCTATATCCTGTCGCTCCTGTCGATGGCCGTTTTCGTCACAGTGTTCAAGCTGACGACCTGGCCGGGGCGCACAACCACCTTCAACGTCTGGGTTAATCTGCCGACATTTGAGCCGACTGCCGGGGGCGATATCGTTGACCGGCTGGAACGCGACGCACGGATCAACCTTGCGTTGGGCTTTCTTTTGCCGTTCCTTATTCCGGCGGTGGTCAATCTGGCCTCGATCGGGTTCGAGCCGTTGACCCTGGCCTCACCACAAACCTTGATCTGGACGATGACAGCATGGGCATTCCTGCCGGCAAGCCTATTGATGCGCGGTGTCGCCATGGGGCGGATCGCCAATATGATCCGCCAAAAGCGCGACGCGCATGGCGCAGTGCCGCAAGGATATGTTGCTGCGGCCTGATACTGGCGCTGCTGCCGGCGATGGCGGCGGCGGAAAGCCTGCGGATCGCGACCTGGAATTCGGATTTGTCACGGGATGGGCCGGGCCTGTTGGCCGATGCCATCGCGCGCGGCAAGGATCCGCAGGTTGAGGCGGCGGTGCAGGTTCTGGTGGCGCTGGACGCCGATGTGATCTTGCTGACATCTGTGGATTATGACCGTGGGCTGGTGGCCTTGGGCCTGTTGGCGGATCGGCTGGCGGTGGCGGGGCATCCATATCCCTACCGCTTTGCATTGCGGCCGAATACCGGGCTGCAAAGCGGGCTGGACCTGGATGGAGACGGCCGACTGCAAGAGCCTGAAGATGCGCAAGGCTGGGGCCGGTTTTCCGGTCAGGCCGGAATGGCGGTGCTGTCGCGCCTGCCGATTGATCAGGCGGGAGTGCGGGATTTTTCCGGGTTCCTCTGGGCTGATCTGCCGGGCGCAATGATCCCGCCGGGCACAGGGAATATGGTGCGCGCGGCGCAGCGGTTGTCCACCACCGGGCATTGGGAGGTGCCGGTTGTCACCCCGGCAGGGTTTCGCCTGACCCTGCTGGCGTTTCACGCCACGCCACCGGTTTTTGACGGGCCCGAGGATCTGAATGGCCGCCGCAACCATGATGAGGCCGCGTTCTGGAGCCTGCTTCTGGACGGCGCCTTGCCGTTGACGCCGCCGCAGCCGCCCTTTGTGGTGATCGGAGATGCCAATCTGGACGCTGTTGATGGCGATGGTTTGCGCAGCGGGATCACCGGTCTGCTGACCCACCGTTACCTGCAGGACCCCGCGCCAAAGGGCAGTCATGGGCGCAAAGAGCCCGCGCAAAACGGCAATCCCGCGCTGGATACCGCGCTGTATGATTTTGGCGGGCTGCGGGTGGATTACATCCTGCCCTCGGCCGATCTGACGGTGACCGCTGCCGGAGTGCTGTGGCCCCCCGATAGTGATCCGATGGCCGCCACGTTGAAAGCCGCCTCACGCCATTATCCGGTCTGGGTGGACGTTATCTTGCCGTAGGATGGGCAATATTGCCCATCCTACCTTGCGGGCAGTAACGGGCCCGATGCCATCCAACCCTTGACCGCGCCGTGACCATTGGCTAGGCCAACCGCGATCTCAAATGCGCAAGGATGTCGCCATGGCCAACCCATCTCTCCTGATTTTGGCCGGCGACGGCATCGGCCCCGAGGTCATGGCCGAGGTCAAAAAGATCATCCACTGGATGGGCGACAAGCGTGGCGTCACCTTTGACGTCAGCGAAGATCTGGTTGGCGGCTGCGCCTATGATGCGCATGGCACGCCCTTGACCGACGCCACCATGGCCAAGGCACAGGCTGTGGACGCGGTGCTGCTGGGCGCGGTCGGTGGCCCGAAATACGACAGGCTGGACTTTTCGGTCAAACCCGAGCGGGGTCTGTTGCGGCTGCGCAAAGAGATGGATCTGTTTTCGAACCTGCGTCCGGCCCAGTGCTTTGACGCGCTGGCCGATTTCTCCAGTCTGAAAAAGGATGTGGTGGCCGGTCTGGACATCGTCATCGTGCGTGAATTGACCAGCGGCGTCTATTTTGGCGAACCGCGCGGCATCTTCAAAGAGGGCAATGAGCGGGTGGGCATCAACACCCAGAGATATACCGAATCCGAAATCGCCCGCGTGGCCCGTTCCGCCTTTGAGCTGGCGCGCAAGCGCAGCAACAAGGTTTGCTCGATGGAGAAGGCCAATGTGATGGAATCGGGAATCTTGTGGCGTGAGGTGGTGCAGGAAGTGCATGACCGCGACTATCCGGATGTCGAGCTGTCGCATATGTATGCAGATGCGGGCGCGATGCAGCTGTGCCGCTGGCCCAAGCAGTTCGATGTGATCGTGACCGACAACCTTTTTGGCGATCTCTTGTCCGACATGGCAGCGATGCTGACCGGATCCCTGGGCATGTTGCCCTCGGCCAGTCTGGGTTTGCCGATGGCCAATGGCCGCCCCAAGGCGCTGTATGAGCCGGTTCACGGCTCTGCCCCCGATATTGCCGGGCAGGGCAAGGCCAACCCGATCGCCTGCATCCTGTCCTTTGCCATGGCGCTGCGCTATTCGTTCGACATGGGCGATGAGGCGACACGGGTGGAAAAGGCCGTCGAAAAGGTGCTGGCCGATGGCGTGCGGACGGCCGATCTTATGGGACCCGAGGGTGGTGCGCCCGTCACCACGGCGCAGATGGGTGACGCGGTTCTGGCAGCCCTGGACGCCAGCCTCTGACCGCAGGGTAACGCCGGGCTGACCGCCTTGTGACCCGATGTGAAGGCGCAGTACTGGACCCCGGCGCCTCTTCCAGACAAGTAGGGATTTGTCTGGAAGAAGGAGTGTTCTCATGTCGATCATCCCCCTGTCGCGGCGCAATCTGATCCTGAGCGGGATTGCCGGGCTGGTGCCGCTGGCCGCCCCGCAGATCCTGCGGGCCGAAGAGCGCGCGCCCGATGTGGACGCGCCGCCGGTCATCCGCAACAACACCTCCAGCTTTGTGACGCAGCGCTGGGAGGACCATTTCGAGACCTTGGGCAAAGGCGCAATCGTGGCGGATCTGACCTCACGGGCGCTGCACTACTGGTCGGCGGACGGGGCGGATTACCGGCTTTATCCCAGCTCGGTTCCGATGACCGAAGACCTGACGCGGCGCGGCTATACCGAAATCATGCGCAAGAAGGTGGGGCCGGACTGGACGCCGACGCCGTCGATGCTGGAAAGCGATCCGTCGTTGAAATACACGCCCCCCGGCCCGGCGAACCCTTTGGGCACGCATGCGATGTATCTGAGCTGGCCCGCCTATATCATCCACGGCACGCATGACACGCGTAAGATCGGGCGGCGGTCGTCATCGGGCTGTGTGGGGCTGTATAACGAGCATATTGCGGCGCTGTTTGCGGTGGCCCCGATCGGCACGCAGGTTCGGCTGATCTGAGCGGGGCGGGGCACCCTTGCGCCCGCGACCAGATCGGGCGACAGTGTTTCCGCTAACATCGGCGCGGCCCTGCTGACGGATCCTTGACCATGTCCCCTACCTTGCGCGGTGCGCTGCTGGCCCTGGTGGCCTTTGGCCTTTACTCCACGCATGACGTGGTGGTGAAGACGCTGGGGGCGCATTACCTGTCGTTCCAGATCATCTTCTTTTCGGGGCTGCTCAGCTTTCCGGTCGTGTCCATTCTGTTGATGAATGACAAGACCGACGGCAATCTGGTGCCGCGGCATCCGTGGTGGTCGCTGTTGCGGTCGATCACCGCCGTGGCCACCGGCGCAATGGCGTTCTACGCCTTTTCGGTGCTGCCGATGGCGCAATGCTACGCGATGCTGTTTGCGATGCCTCTGGTCATCACGCTGTTGTCGATCCCGATGCTGGGTGAGACTGTGGGGCTGCGCCGCGGTATCGCGGTGGCGGTGGGTCTGCTGGGGGTGATGGTCGTGCTGAGGCCGGGGGCGTCCGAGTTGTCATCGGGCCATCTGGCGGCGCTGGGGGCGGCGTTTTGTGGCGCGATGTCGTCGGTCATTGTGCGCAAGATCGGCAATAACGAACGCTCGGTCGTTTTGATGATGTATCCGATGCTGGTCTCGGTGGTGGTGATGGGGCTGGCGCTGCCCTTTGTCTATCGCCCGATGCCGGTTTCGGATCTGGGGCTGATGGCGGTGGTCTCGGTGCTGGGGATGGGCGGCGCGTTCCTGTCGATCCTGGCCTATCGTACGGCGCCGGCGGTGATCGTGGCCCCGATGCAATACAGCCAGATCATCTGGGCGGCGTTGTATGGCTGGCTGCTGTTTGATGAGGTTATAGATCTGTGGACCGCGGTGGGGTCGGGGGTGATCATCGCCTCGGGTGTGTATATTGTGATGCGTGAGGGCACGCCGGATGTGTCACGCAATCGCCCGGTGCTGGAGAACAGATCGCGGCTGGATGTGGGAACACTGCCGCGGATCAGTCTGTGGTTGCGTCGTTTTGGCCCGAAAGAGAGCTAAGCGGAGCGCACGTCCCTTAGCCTGTCGGCTGGTCCACCCGGTCCAACAGCAACCGGGCCGCCGCCTGTTCGGCCACGCGCTTTGACCCTGCAGTGGCCTCAGCCGCAGCCCCGGTTTCCAGCGTCACCTGCACGGTAAAGACCGGCGCATGGTCGGGGCCGGTGCGGGCCGTTTCGGCATAGCGGGGCGGCGGCAGACCACGCGCTTGCGCCCATTCCTGCAAGGCGGTCTTGGGGTCGCGGGCGTCTGCCTGAACCTGACTGATACGCCCGCCCCACAGGCGTAGAACCATGTCGCGAGCCGATTCAAACCCCGCGTCTTGATGCACGGCGGCAATCACCGCTTCCATCGCGTCACCCAACAGTGCCTCTTTGCGCCGCCCGCCCGACAGCATCTCTGACCGGCCCAGTTTCAGCACATCGCCCAAGCCCACGTCGCGCGCGACCTCGGCGCAGGTTTCCTTGCGCACCAGGGCGTTGAAGCGCGGTGCCAGCACGCCCTCGGCCGCCTTCGGATCGGCGGCCAGCAGCGCCTCGGCCATCACCAGCCCCAGAACCCGGTCGCCGAGAAACTCCAGCCGCTGGTTGTCGGGCCGGGTCGGCGCGCCGATCGAGGCGTGGGTGACGGCGCGCAGCAGCAACTCGGGCCGGGCAAAGCTGTGCCCGATCCGCGCCGCAAACGCCTGCAGGTCTGCCGACAGCCGCACCCCTGCTGCCCCCTATTCGCCCACGCTGGATTGAACCGATTTGAAGAAACGGTCCGACCGCCAGGTCCAGAAATACCAGATCCGGTTGCCCGCGGAAGAAAACATGATGCGATCCGCACGACCGATCAGGTTTTCTGCCGGCACAAAGCCGACACCGCCCGACAGCGGGCTGATGCGGCTGTCAGCCGAATTGTCGCGGTTGTCGCCCATGAAGAAGTAGTTCCCGGCGGGCACCGTAAAGACATCAGTGTTGTCAGGGATGTCGGGCGAGTTTGTGGTGTTCAGAATGTCATGGCGGCGGCCATTCGGCAGGGTCTCGATATAGCGGGACTTCTGGCAGATCGCCCCTTCCCCGACCGCGCCATTCTCGCAGCGCGGGCGATTGGCCATCGGGCCCTGCGGCGCCATCACCTCTTCGAAGATGCCAGCGGGCTCTTGCGGGGCTGCGGTGCCGTTGATGTACAGTACGCCGTTTTTCATCTGGATGGTGTCGCCCGGCAGGCCGATCAGCCGTTTGATCAGGTCATCGCCCTTGACCGGGTGGCGGAAGACCACGACATCGCCCCGCTCGGGTTCAGAGCTGAACAGACGGCCCGAGAACGGGCACATTGAAAAGGGACAGGAATATTTGGAATAGCCATAGGCCATCTTGTTCACAAAGACGAAATCGCCAATCAGCAGCGTGTCTTTCATCGACCCTGAGGGGATCCAGAACGGCTGGAACAGCAGCGTTCGGAAGGCGCCTGCGATCACCAGCGCCCAGACCACGGTTTTCACCAGCTCCATCACGCCGCCGTCGGTCTTTTCGATAGCCATAGGTCAGGTCCGCCTCATCTGATGTCGGGCCGCTACATGCGCGGCGGGGGAAGGGGAGTCAAGCGTCAGCGCCCGGCAGGCGACGCGCTTCGATCACCACAAAGGCCTGCGCCCAAGGGTGATCGTCCGTCAAGGTCACATGGATCACAGCCTCGTGCCCGGCCGGCGTCATCCGGGCCAGACGATCAGCCGCCCAGCCGGTGACCTGCATGACCGGCTGGCCGGTTGCCAGATTGCTGACCGCCATGTCGCGCCAAGAAATGCCCATGCGCAGGCCGGTGCCCAGCGCCTTTGAGCAGGCCTCTTTGGCGGCCCAGCGTTTGGCATAAGTGGCGGCGGTCTCGGCTCTGGCTTCGGCCTTGCGCTGTTCGGTCTCGGTGAAGACACGGTTGCGGAAACGGTCGCCAAAACGCGCCAGAGTCGCGCTGATCCTGTCAATATTCGCCAGATCGGTGCCGATACCCAGGATCACCGCCAGACCCCCGCGCGGTACAAATTCCTTAGAAGGAATTTGTCCGGATTTTTTGAAAAATCCGGGGTCTCACGTGGCATCGGCGTCACGCATTGCCCCGGGCGGCATCCATGCGACGGCGCATTTCGTCAATCGCCGGGGTCAGGCCGCGGAAAATGGCCTCACCGATCAGGAAATGGCCGATGTTCAACTCCATCACCTCGGGGATAGCGGCAATCGGTGCGACATTGTCATAGGTCAGGCCGTGGCCGGCATGCACCTCCAGCCCCAGTCTGGCGGCCAGAGTGGCCCCGCGGCGCAGGGCGGTCAGCTCGGCCTCTGCCTCATCCAGCCGGCCTTCGGCATGCAGGTCGGAATAGTGGCCGGTGTGCAATTCCACCACCGCAGCCCCAATCCGGGCGCTGGCCTCGATCTGCGCGGGCGCATGGCCGATGAACATCGAGACGCGAATGCCGGCGACGCGCAGCGGGGCGACATAGGCTGTCAGCCGCGCCTCATCGCCCGCGACGTCCAGCCCGCCTTCGGTGGTGCGTTCCTCACGTCGTTCGGGCACCAGGCAGGCCGCATGCGGGTTCAGGCGCAACAAGATGGCCTGCATCTCATCGGTGGCGGCGCATTCGAAATTCAGTGGAATGCCGATGCCGGCCCGCAGCGCCTCCATATCGGCGTCACGGATGTGGCGGCGGTCTTCGCGCAGATGCGCGGTGATGCCGTCGGCGCCCGCCGTCTCGGCCAGAATGGCCGCGCGCAGCGGATCAGGCCAGGCACAGCCGCGTGCGTTGCGCACCGTTGCCACATGGTCGATGTTGACCCCCAGCCTCAATCGACCCCTGCCTTGCATCTGCACCCCCTGCTTTTCTTTTCCCGCACCCAGATTAGGCCGAACCGGCCCCGTCGTCACCACCGCTTTCACCCGGCGTATTGGCGGGGTCCGGATGCTCACTGCGGTGTTTCAGCCGCGCCGCGGCCTTGGCGACGGCGTCTTTCAGCCCGCGACGACGTTCGCCCCGCTCTTGCGCCTTGGCGGCCCGGGCCTTTTGATAGGCTTCGACCAAGGGAATGGTGATGTAATAGGCAATCACACTGAGAATGATGCCCGGCCCCAGGGCACCGATGAAATAGGGCCAGTAAATCTCATGCCAGAACTGGATCAGCCCGTCCCAGCGGGTGACGTCCGTGGTGAAGATGGCCTTGACGTTGAACCACAGATCGCCGCCCGCCTGTTCGGTGGCAACGCGGATGTAATCCCATGACAGCGGCTTTTCGATGCCCAGGATCCAATGGCCCAGCGTCATTGCCAACACGGCAAAGAACGGTGTGGTGATCGGGTTGGTGTTGAACGTGGCCAAGAGTGCGGCCAACAGGTTGCCGTTGATTGCCCGGCTGGCCAGCCAGGCCGCGACGAATTGCAGCCCCGGCAGGGGCAGAAACCCGATCAGCGATCCGGCAAAGACCCCGCGCGCGATGCGGTGGGGCTGGTCGGGCAGGCGGCGCATGCGGTGGATCACATAGCGCGTCGCGCGTTTGAATCCGCTGCGCGGATAGACCTGCTCGCGCAGCCACGCGCCCCAGCCCAAAGGTTCCCTGCGCTTGAACACCAATGCCTTATCCTTCTTTCCCGCACCCGAAGGCACGGCCTTATTCATCAAGCCCGGTTCAGGGCTTGCGTGACAGATCGCGGTGACGGCCGATCTGGGCCACATCCGTCTCTGCCTCCAGAGCGGTCATGACCGTATGCAGATGTTCGACGTCGCGAAGGTCCACGTCAATGATCAGCCGGTAAAAATCCGGTTTGCGATCGGTGAACCTGAGGTCCGAGATATTGGCCTTCTGCTCGCCAATCAATGTGCAAATCCGCCCTAGAACGCCCGCATCGTTGGAAATGGTCACTTCCAGCGAAACTGTGTTCACAGCTGCGTGACGACCGGTCTTCCAGTGCAGATCGATCCAGCGTTCGGTCTGGTTTTCAAATTCCTCCAGCGCGGGGCAGTCGATGGCATGCGCGACCACGCCCTTGCCGCGATAAGTGATGCCGACGATCCGCTCACCCGGCAGGGGCTGACAGCAGGGTGCGCGTTTCAGCGACTGATCGGCCTGCAGGCCGACCACCGGGCGTTTGTCATCCACCACTTCGGCCTGCGCCTGCGCCAGTTCGGGATAGAGCAGTTCGACCACCCGGCGGGCAGTCACCTCGGCACTGCCCAGACGGGCCAAGAGGTCGTCCTCCCCCGCCAGACCCATCATCTTGGCGGCGGTGCGCAGGGCCTTGTCCGTGGCCTTCTTGCCGACATGGTCAAAGGCGGCGCGGGCCAGCTCATACCCCAGTTTGACGAACCGGCCGCGGTCTTCGGCGCGCAGACTGCGGCGGATCGCGGCCTTGGCCCGGCCGGTTGAGACAACATCGATCCAGCTGGCTTGCGGCACCTGACCTTCGGCGGTGATCACCTCAACCGACTGGCCGTTTTTCAGCCGGGTCCACAGCGGAACGCGGATGCCGTCAACCTTGGCCGAGACGGTGCTGTTGCCGATTCGGGTATGGATTGCATAGGCGAAATCCAGAGGCGTCGCGCCGCGGGGCAGCTGGATCACATCGCCCTTGGGCGAGAAGCAAAAGACCTGATCTGAATACATCTCAAGTTTGACGTTTTCCAGAAACTGGTCATGGTCTTCTTCGTCCAGACGTTCGGTCAGTTGGGCGATCCACTTGGCGGGATCGACCGCAAAGGGGTTTTTCGCCCGTACACCTTCGCGGTACGACCAATGGGCGGCGACGCCGGCTTCGGCCACCTCATGCATCTCACGGGTGCGGATCTGCACTTCGACCCGCTTGCCGTCACGGCCCGAGACGGTGGTGTGGATCGACCGATAGCCGTTTGATTTCGGCTGGCTGATGTAATCCTTGAACCGGCCCGGCACGGCGCGCCAGCGTTGGTGGATAACGCCCATGATACGGTAACAATCGGCGACCGAGCCGCAGATCACCCGAAAGCCGTAGATGTCGGACAGGCGCGAAAAGGCCAGATCCTTTTCCTGCATCTTGCGCCAGATCGAATAGGGCTTTTTGGCGCGGCCATAGACATCGGCCTCTAGTTGGGCCTTTTCCATCTCATGCCGGATGTCACCGGTGATCTTGTGTACCACATCGCCGGTTTCGCGCTGCAGCGTGACAAAGCGGCGCATGATCGAATTGCGCGCCTCGGGGTTCAGCACCTTGAAGGACAGATCCTCCAGCTCTTCACGCATCCATTGCATGCCCATGCGGCCGGCCAGCGGGGCAAAGATCTCCATCGTCTCACGGGCCTTCTGGGCCTGTTTGTCGGGGTTCATGCTGCGAATCGTGCGCATGTTGTGCAGGCGGTCGCCCAGCTTGACCAGAATCACCCGCAGATCCTTGGACATCGCCATGAACAGCTTGCGAAAGTTCTCGGCCTGCTGGGAGCCGGCGTTGGACAATTGCAGATTGGTCAGCTTGGTCACGCCATCGACCAGTTCGGCCACCTCAAGGCCGAAGAGGGTGCTGATCTCACCGTAGGTCGATCCGGTATCCTCGATCGTGTCATGCAAAAGGGCGGTGATGATCGTGGCGTCATCCAGCCGCTGTTCGGTCAGGATCGCCGCCACCGCCACCGGATGGGTGAAATACGCCTCACCCGATTTACGGACCTGACCGTCATGCATGCGGAACCCGTAGGCATAGGCCTGGCGGATCAGGTCGGCATTGCAACGCGGGTTATAGTTCCTGACCAGGGCGATAAGGTCTTCGACGTCGATCATCAGGCCCTGCCAGTGGGGTCAAAAGACCCTATCAGTTCTCGCCCTGAGCTTCCATCAGCGCGCGGAGCAGCTTTTCTTCGGACATGTCATCGACCACGGGGCGGTCAATTTCGCCGGTCATCAAAAGCGCCATCTGATCTTCTTCGGGCTCATCAACCTCAATCTGGGTCTGATAGCTCTCGATCATCCGCTCCCGCAGGATATCGGCCGACTGTGCCTCATCCGCGATCTCACGCAGGGCAACGACGGGGTTCTTGTCGTTGTCGCGGTCAATACCGATCGGTGACCCGGCGGCAATTTCGCGGGCACGATGGGACGCAAGCAGAACCAGTTCGAACCGGTTCGGAACCTTGTCAACGCAATCTTCGACCGTCACGCGGGCCATAGGGCACCTCTGTCAGTGGGCTAGGAAGCCGCTTGCATATGCCGGACGGGCAGCGTTGACAAGCGCCCAATCGCATAAATCACGCAGGTTTCACCAAATCGGCGCGGGATCTGCGGGGGGTTACAGTGGCACCACAGCGTCACGGTCGGCCTGCGGCAGGGCTGCCAGCATTCGGGTTACACTTTGCCTAAGCCGAGGATGCACCCAATCGGGCGCCACCTGAGCCAGTGGCACCAGCACGAATGCCCGGTCCTGCAACCGCGGATGCGGCAGAATCAGCTGCCCCGGCGCCTCTTGCGCCTGCTGCAGGGGCGGCAAGGTGCGCCAATGATCCTGCGTGTCCGCATCGGGCAAAACCGAATCGCCGACTGCCAAAAGGTCAATATCCAGCGTCCGCATGCCCCAGCGGCTTTGGCGTTGTCGGCCAAAGCGGGCCTCTACCCGGTGCAGCGCGGCCAGCACTGCCGCGACGTCATCCAGCAATCGGCCAGATACCGCCGCCGCTGCATTCACATAGTCCGGCCCCGCACCCGCCGGAAAACAAGGCGTGCGGTACAGCCCGCTAAACCCGTGCAGATGCAGGCCTTCGCCCGCCAGGGCTGCAATTGCGGCGATGATGGTGTCTTCGGGCGGCAATCCGTCGCACGGCAGATTCGCGCCTAACGCGATCAAAGCCTGCGGCAGCCCTTTTTCTGAGGGGGAATTCATACCATATAGATCCCTTGTCGGCACGATCTGCCGACGCTATCCACGCGGCGATCGTCTGCGGGTTTCACTAGTCCACATTGTGTATTCACGAAAGCCTGTTTGACGGAACGGTATTGTTCGAGGGGAAAAGGTCATGTTCTACAAGGACGAACGGCTGGCGCTGTTCATTGATGGATCAAACTTATATGCAGCTGCAAAGGCGCTGAGTTTTGATATAGATTACAAGCTGTTGCGTAGTGAATTCATGCGTCGGGGCAAGATGCTGCGGGCGTTTTACTACACCGCACTTCTGGAGAATGAGGAATATTCGCCCATCCGCCCGTTGGTCGATTGGCTGCACTATAACGGCTATACCATGCGCACCAAACCGGCCAAGGAATACACCGACAGCCAAGGCCGCCGTAAGGTCAAGGGCAACATGGACATCGAGCTGTGCGTCGATGCAATGGAGCTGGCGCCGCGGGTCGATCATGTGGTGATCTTTTCCGGTGACGGCGATTTCCGTCCGCTGGTGGAAAGCCTGCAGCGGCAGGGGGTTCGGGTGTCGGTGGTGTCCACGATCCGCAGCCAGCCGCCGATGATCTCGGACGAATTGCGCCGTCAGGCCGACAATTTCATCGAACTGGATGAGTTGCGTGACGTGATCGGCCGGCCGCCGCGCGAACCGCGGCCCGTGTCCGAAGAGGCTACTGTTTCGGCGGAATGAACCGGGTGCAGGCAAAGGCTGCGCTGCGCTTTTGCCGCCGTCCAACCAGCCTGGGCCATCAGATCCCGGGCGGCGATGCCCGATTGTGTGATCGGGGCCGGTCGCCTGATCCTGGCGCTTGCACGACTGCCGGCAAATGACCGGCCTGTTGGGATTGTTCGTGGCGGCCTTTGTGGCGGCAACCCCGCTGCCGATGCAATCCGAGGTGGTGTTTCTGGCGCTGTTGGCCAATGGCTGGGGCGTCGTGGCGTTGATTGTCGTGGCCTCGGTCGGCAATACGCTGGGCTCTTGCGTCACTTACGGCTTTGGCCGCGCGGTTGAACGGTTCAAGGACCGGCCCTGGTTCCCCCTGCCCCCTGACAAGATGGCCCGGGCCGAGGCATTCTGGGCGCGCTGGGGCCTGTGGTCGCTCTTGCTGTCCTGGGCACCCGGCGGGGATCTGCTGGTGGCTTTGGCCGGGGTGATGCGGGTGCCGCTGTGGCGGTTTGTGGTGCTGGTGGCGCTGGCCAAGACCGGGCGCTATATTGTGGTCGCGCTTGCCGGTCTGGCCGTTCTCTGACAGGTCAGGCTTTCATGACTTTGCCACCAGCTGCCCACGCCTACCTATGCCTGAACCCGAGAGTGCCATGCAAAAGCCCCCCCTGACCCTGTACCTTGCCGCTCCGCGCGGATTTTGTGCCGGCGTTGATCGCGCCATAAAGATCGTCGAGATGGCGCTGCAGAAATGGGGCGCGCCGGTCTATGTGCGGCATGAGATCGTGCATAACCGCTATGTCGTCGATGCCTTGCGCGCCCAGGGGGCGATCTTTGTCGAAGAGCTGGACGATTGTCCCGATGACCGTCCGGTGGTGTTTTCCGCCCATGGTGTGCCGAAATCTGTCCCCGCGGCGGCGGCGCAGCGCCAGATGATTGCCGTCGATGCCACCTGCCCTTTGGTCACCAAGGTGCATACCGAGGCGGCGCGGCATCATGAGGTGGGCACTCAGCTGATCTATATCGGCCATCAGGGCCATCCTGAAACCGTGGGCACCATGGGACAACTGCCCGCTGGTGAGGTGCTGTTGGTGGAAACCGTGGCTGATGTGGCGGCGTTGCGGGTACGAGATCCGGCAAAGCTGGCCTTTATCACCCAGACTACCCTGTCGGTTGACGATACTACTGAGATCGCCGCCGCCCTGCAGGCGCGCTTTCCGTCCATCATCGCGCCTGCGCATGATGACATCTGTTATGCCACGACGAACCGGCAGGCCGCCGTCAAGGTGATGGCACCCAAGATTGACGCGCTGTTGGTGATCGGCGCGCCGAATTCGTCCAACTCGCAGCGGTTGGTTGAGGTGGGTCGTGCGGCGGGGTGCGCCTATGCCATGCTGGTGCAACGCGCCACCGATATCGACTGGCGCGCACTGGACGGCATCCGCGCGCTGGGTCTGACCGCGGGCGCCTCAGCCCCCGAGGTGTTGGTGACAGAGGTGATCAATGCCTTTCGCGCGCGCTATGATGTGACGGTGGAACAGGTAGAAACCGCCGTTGAGGACATCGAATTCAAAGTCCCCCGGATCTTGCGAGAGACGGTATGATTCTGCCGTGCCACACCGTCCTTCTGGCGGTTCAGGCAACCAACCCGCAGGACTTGCGCGCCGAATTCCTTTCCGGCACCTAAGGCGCGCGCCCGCCTGACATAAAAGCCAGCCTGACATAAAAGCCAGCCTGACATAAAAGGACGTCTGATGCCCGATCTCTTCGCCTATACCGACGGCGCTTGTTCGGGAAATCCCGGCCCCGGCGGCTGGGGTGTTCTGCTGATCGCGCGTGAGGGCGCGCAGGTCATCAAGGAACGTGAACTTTCGGGCGGTGAGCGCGACACCACCAACAACCGGATGGAACTGATGGCGGCGATCTCCGCGCTGGAAAGCCTGACCCGCGCGTCAGCCCTGACCATCGTCACCGACAGCGCCTATGTGAAGAACGGCGTTACCGAATGGATCCACAACTGGAAGCGCAAGGGCTGGCGCACCGCAGGGGGGCCCCCGGTCAAGAACGCCGAGTTGTGGCAGCGGCTGGACGCCGCTCAGGCCGGTCACAGCGTGACCTGGCGCTGGATCAAGGGCCATGCCGGGCACGCCGAGAATGAACGCGCCGATGCCTTGGCCCGCGCCGGAATGGCCCCTTACAAACCGGGTGCATAGGCACGGTCCGGGGGGCTTGAACCGAACCGAACGTTCGTTTACGTTTTTCCCATGGCCCGCGTGAAATCCATCTCTGACGATCAGGTTCTGTCCCTGGTGTGCGACCTGCAGTCCAGCGGCGGCACCAAGGCGGTCAGCTTTGGCGCGGTGGCGCGGGCGACGCGGCTGGCACCATCAACCCTGGTGCAGCGGTTTGGCACGGTTGAGGCGATGCGCAGGGCGGCCGTGCGGCAGGGCTGGCAGGCGCTGACCGAGGCGACAATTGCCGCGCTGGCGGCGGTATCGGACAAGGGGCCGCAGGGTCTGCTGAAGACGCTGGATGCGGTGGCGGCCCCGGTTCCTGCGCTGCTGGCTGCGGTGGGCGATGAGGACAGTCGCGCCCTGGCGGCCGATTGGCGCAAGATGGTTGAGGCCGCGCTGGCGCTGCGTCTGGGGCAGGGCGACAAGGCGCGTGAGACGGCCAGCATCCTCTTCGCCGCATGGCAAGGCCAGATGATCTGGGGGGGCGACAGCTTTCGCCTAAAGGACGCGGTCAAACGGCTGACCTGAGGCACGGCTTAGCGCTGATAGATTTTCCAAAGCACTATCAACAGGATCGCCCCGGCGAAGGCGCCGACAAAGCCGCCCGCCACACCCAGTGCAATCAGCAGGGCCCGCAAGACCCAGCCGCCGATCAACGCGCCAAAGACGCCAATCGCCACCGTGGTCGGCACATCGGTGTTCAACCGCATTACCCGCGTGGCCAGAAACCCGGCAGCCGCTCCGATGATCATCAGCATGAAAAACGGCATCTGTGCCTCTTTGATTGTTCAGGCAGATATGGGCACTCGGGTGGCTGATGAGAAGGCCCCGCCGACATGGGTCTGGCCGCGCAGGCGTCAGACCAGCCGGTCCGGCAGGGTCAGCCCTTGTAGCACATCGGCGGCGGGCATCGGGCGTTTGCCCTCACGCTGCGCTTCCAGCACTTGCACTGCGCCGGTGCCGCAGGCGATGGTAAAGCCGTCCAGCACCTGACCCGGCGCGCCATGCCCAGCGGCCAGACGCGAGCGCAGCAGCTTGACCCGCTCTGCGCCCAGCTGAATCCAGGCGCCGGGAAAGGGTGAGAGGCCACGGATCAGCCGGTCAACCACCTCGGCGGCCTGGGTAAAATCAACCCGCGCCTCGGCCTTGTCGATCTTGGCGGCATAGGTCAAGCCTGTCGCCGCCTGTGACTGTGCGGGCATCGGCAGACTGTCCAGCGCCTGCACGATCAGCGCGGCGCCCAGGGTGGAAAGCCGGTCGTGCAGATCCGACGTTGTCTCTTCGGTGCCAATCGGAACGGCCTGGCGCAGCAGAACCGGCCCGGTGTCCAGCCCGGCCTCCATCTGCATGATACAGACCCCGGTTTCCGCATCACCCGCCATGATCGCGCGGTGGATCGGCGCTGCCCCGCGCCAGCGCGGCAGCAGGCTGGCGTGGATGTTCAGACAGCCATGGCGTGGCGCGTCCAACAGCGCCTGCGGCAGGATCAGCCCATAGGCAACCACCACCGCCACATCGGCCCCCAAGGCCGCAAACTCGTCCAGCGCCTCGGCGGTCTTCAGCGAGACCGGATGGCGCACAGGCAGGCCCAAAGCCTCAGCCGCGACCTGCACCGGGCTTTTGCGATCAGCCTTGCCCCGGCCCGCCGGGCGCGGCGGCTGGCAATAAACGCATAGCACCTGATGCCGGGCGGCCAGCGCCTGCAGCACCGGAACCGAAAACGCAGGCGTGCCCATGAAGATCAGCTTCATCCCCATTTTCTCAGCTTTTCAGCCCGCGCAAACAGCATCTTGCGTTTTAGCGGCGAGAGATGGTCGAAATACATCCGGCCCGCCAGATGGTCGATCTGGTGCTGGGCCGAGGTCGCCCAGAGGTCGACAAAGTCGCGATCCTCAACCACCCCTTCGGCATTCAGAAACCGCACCGTCACCGCACGCGGCCGCCGGATCACTGCCGAGACGCCGAACAGGTTGGGGCTGGATTCGTCATGCTCACGGAACTGGCCACTGGCATGCAGGATCTGCGGGTTGGCCATCAGAACGGCCTGCCCACGCTTGGCCGAACAATCGACCACGGCCAGCCGCAAGGGCACGCCGATCTGCACGGCGGCCAGCCCATAGCCGGGCATCGCCTCCATCGTGTCGACCATGTCGCGCCAGATCGCGCGGACTTCATCGGTGATTTCGGGCACATCGGCGGCGGCGGTTTTCAACAGCGGGTGCGGCCAGGCCAGGCAGGGGCGCGAGGTCATGCCAGCACCTCGGCTTCGGCTTGGGCGCGGGCGTCGGGCGACAGACGGTCCAGCGTCAGCACGCCGTCAAGGTGGTCATATTCATGCTGGGCGCAGATGGCGGCAAAGCCGGTCAGGCAGGCCTCTTGCCGCGCTCCATCCAGATCCATCCATTGCATCTGCACCTCGGTCGCGCGGGAAATCAGGGTGGTGGGGCCGGGGATCGACAGACACCCCTCAGGCCCGGTGGCGCGGCTGCCCGACAGCGACAGGATCTGCGGGTTCACCATAACACAGGGCGTGCGGGGGCCGGACTTCCAGCCCACATCCATCACGAACATCCGCAGCAGATGGCCGACCTGTGGCGCGGCCAGTCCACGCCCCGCGGCGTCATACATGGTGTCCAGCATGTCGGCTGCCAGCGCGCGCAGCGGGTCCGACAGGGTGGCGGGCTGGCACGGTTGCATCAGGCGCGCATCGGGCCAGCGCAGGATTGGCAGGATCATCGGCTAACCTCATGACGTGTTCCGCCGCCGATTTAGCCCGATCGCGCGACAAAGTCACGCCAAAGACCGGGCCGGTCAGCACGGTGAAATCTGCTTTCCCTTCAGCGCCTCGCCTGCCAGAACGGCGCCAACCAATGGCAGGGGGCGGGCAAATGGACATCGTGATGGCGGGGCTGCCTGCTTGGGCGTTTTGGGCGGCCATGGCGGTGACGCTGTTTGCAGGCTTTGTGAAGGGCGCAATCGGCTTTGCCATGCCGCTGATCATGGTGTCGGCGTTTTCGGCGTTTCTGCCGCCCGATGTGGCGCTGGCGGGGCTGTTGTTGCCAACGCTGGTGACGAATCTGAATCAGGCGTTCCGGCAGGGCTGGACCCCGGCGGTGCAATCGGCGGTGAAATACCGGCGCTTTCTGATCGGCACGGTGGTGTTCATTGCCGTCTCGGCGCAGGTTTTCGACCAGATCCCGCGGGTGGCCTATCTGCTGCTTTTGGGCGTGCCGGTCACCGCTTTTGCCGCCGTTCAGCTGGCCGGCGTGCCCTTGCAACTGCGGATGCATCATCGGTTGCGGGCCGAATGGATTCTGGGGGTGATCGGCGGTCTGTATGGCGGGGTGTCGGGGATCTGGGGGCCACCCTTGCTGGTCCTGATGCTGTCAACCGGTGTGGACAAGCAAGAGATGGTGCGCGCCCAGGGCGTGGTGTTCCTGATCGGCGCTGTCGCGCTGTTGGCGGCGCATCTGGGCACCGGGCTGGCCAACCCCGAGCGGTTGGCCTTTTCCGCCGCATTGGTGCTGCCCGCGACCCTGGGCATGGCCTTGGGCTTTCGCGTGCAGGACCGGCTGGATCAGGTGCGCTTTCGCCGCTGGACCCAAGCGCTGCTGGTGGTCAGCGGGCTGAACCTGGTGCGTCAGGCACTGATGTAGCAGCGCCTGACAGACGGGGTTTAGGTCAGCCGATGGCGGCGGCTTTCACGTCATCATCAATGTAGGACAGATACTGCTCAAAGTTCTTTGCGAACATCTGCACCAGCTTATGCGCCTGCGCGTCATAGGCCGCGGTGTCGGCCCAGGTGTCGCGCGGGTGCAAGAGCCGGGTGTCGACGCCCTGAACGGCGACCGGCACGTCGAAACCGAAATTCTGGTCACGGAGGAAGTCAACCTCGGCCAAGGATCCGTCCAGCGCCGCACTCAGCAGTGCGCGCGTGGCCCGGATCGGCATCCGCTTGCCTGTGCCATAGGCGCCACCGGTCCAGCCGGTGTTGACCAGCCAGCAGGTGGCCCCGTGTTGCAGGATCTTTTCCTGCAGCAGTTTGCCATAAACCTCTGGCCGGCGCGGCATGAAGGGGGCGCCGAAACAGGTGCTGAAGGTGGGCTGCGGTTCAGTCACGCCCCGTTCGGTCCCCGCCACTTTCGACGTAAAGCCGGACAGAAAGTGATAGACCGCCTGCTCTGGTGACAGCCGCGCGATGGGCGGCAGCACGCCATAAGCGTCGCAGGTCAGCATTACCACATGCTTGGGATGGCCGCCCAAAGCAGTGGCGGATGCGTTCGAGATCGCCTCCAGCGGATAGGCGCAGCGGGTGTTGTCGGTCAGGCTGTTATCGGCAAAGTCCAGTTCCAGCGTGTCGGGATCAAAGACCATATTCTCGATCACGGTCGCGAAACGGCGGGTGGTGGCGTAGATTTCCGGCTCTGCCTTCGGATCCAGATTGATGGTCTTGGCGTAGCAGCCGCCTTCAAAGTTGAAGATGCCGCGATCTGACCAGCCATGTTCGTCATCGCCGATCAGCGTGCGGTCGGGGTTGGCCGACAGGGTGGTCTTTCCGGTGCCCGACAGGCCGAAGAACACGGCCGCATCCACCGGATTGTCGATGGCATGGTTGGCGCTGCAGTGCATCGCCATGACGTCTTTGCCCGGAAGGATGTAGTTCAGGATCGAAAACACCGATTTCTTATTCTCACCCGCATAGGCGGTGTTACCGATCAGCACGGTTTTCTCATCGAAATTCAATGCGATGACGGTATCTGTGCGGCAGCCGTGCCGGGCCGGATCGGCCTTGAACGACGGCACGTTGATGATGGTCCATTCCGGGGTGTAGCTATCCAACTGCTCTCGCGTGGGGCGGCGCAGAAGATGGCGGATGAACAGGCCATGCCAGGCAAGTTCGGTCACCATCCGCACATCAACGCGGTGATCCGGATCGGCACCCGCGTAAAGGTCTTGGACAAAGAGTTCGCAGCCTTTCAGGTGCCCCAGCATGTCGTCCTTCAGTTGCGCCCAGGCGTCAGGGGCCATGGGCGCGTTGTTTTCCCACCAGATGGTGTTTTCAACCGATGGAGTGCGGACGACGAATTTGTCTTTCGGCGACCGGCCGGTGAACTGCCCGGTGCTGCACAGGAAGGCCCCGCCAATTCCCATGCGACCTTCGCCGCGCTTGACCGCCTCTTCGACCAGGGCAGGCTCGATCAGGTTGTAATAGACGCGCGCCGCCCCCTTGATGCCTTGGTTTTCCAACGTGCATTTAGGGTTCACGCGTCCGCTGATCATCGTGCAAGCTCCTGATGCTGCGCCTGTCGCGCAGGTTCTTATGGCATGCTAACCGGACCCCCGGACCGCCGGGCGCCAGCGGCACGCCCGCCACGGCGTGTCGATAACTTGCCTATAACATGGCGGATTCCGACGGGAACAGGGCGCGTGGCCACAGTTAGCGCAACCAAGCGTCGGTTAGCGCAACCAATTGCGTCATATCACAGAAGGTGAGGCATATTAGTCATTGGTTTGGAAATTTAGCGTTCCATAGAGGCGTGGTTGCCCGGGTGATTCGCTTTTATGTTGCTTCCCGGCGCTGATTTGCGGACAATGACGGAAAAACATAACCAGAGCAGGAAAAAACAAACATGTCGAGGATCGCCCTTGTGGACGACGACAGGAACATCCTGACGTCCGTCTCGATGACGCTTGAGGCCGAAGGCTTTGAGGTTGAAACCTATAACGACGGTCAATCCGCGTTGGACGCCTTTAACAAGCGGCTGCCCGACATGGCAGTGCTGGACATCAAGATGCCCCGCATGGACGGGATGGATCTGTTGCAGCGCCTGCGCCAGAAAACCTCTATGCCGGTGATCTTTCTGACTTCGAAAGATGATGAGATCGACGAGGTTCTGGGCCTGCGCATGGGGGCTGACGATTACGTGAAAAAGCCGTTCAGCCAGCGCCTGCTGGTCGAACGCATCCGCGCCCTGCTGCGCCGCCAAGAGGCAATGGCCACCGGTGAAGTCGCCGTGACCGAAGAGACCAAGATCATGGATCGCGGTAGCCTGCGAA
Source organism: Paracoccaceae bacterium (assembly GCA_049291415.1). Classification (GTDB taxonomy): domain Bacteria; phylum Pseudomonadota; class Alphaproteobacteria; order Rhodobacterales; family Rhodobacteraceae; genus Pseudogemmobacter. The sequence continues at coordinate 45,910 of JBATPI010000187.1, forward strand.
TGGACCCGTTGCGCCATTCGGTCTCGTGGAAGGGCAAGGACGTGTCGTTGACCGTGACAGAGTTCCTGCTGTTGCAGGCGCTGGCCCAACGCCCCGGTTTCGTGAAGTCGCGCGATCAGCTGATGGACGTGGCCTATGACGATCAGGTCTATGTGGATGATCGCACAATCGACAGCCATATCAAGCGGTTGCGCAAGAAGATGCGCAGCGTTGATGACGATTTCACCGCCATCGAGACGCTGTATGGCATCGGCTATCGCTATAACGAAGAGTGACGGTCAGGAGACTGTACTGCCAAGGAAACGTGCCGAATGACCGCTGCGCCGCGCATTGCCATGGATGACCCGCGCCCCCGCAAGACCGGAGAGGTCTTGTTGGGCGAGGATTGGGTATCGCCCGATGCCACAGTCGAAGGGCTGCGCGAGACGCGGTCGCGTGGCGGGTTGGTGTCGCTGAACCGCAGCCCGCTGGCGCGCAAGATCATCATTTTCAACATGATGGCGCTGGTCATTCTGGTGGCCGGCGTGCTGTTTCTGAACCCGTTCCGCGACAGTCTGGTCTTGCAGCGCGAGGCCGGGCTGATCCGCGAAACCGAACTGATGGCCGAAGTGTTCGAGGCCCAGATGAAACCGGCCAACCCCGGTTTCGACTACGTCGCTGCCCTGGCCGAGATCAAGCTGGGTGCAGGGGTTGAGGCCTATGTTTTTGATCCCGCAGGTGGGCTGGTTGCCAGCCGCGTCGGTCCCGAAGTGACGGCGGGTGCAATTCCCGGTGGAGTTCGGTCGACCGTCATCACCGATTTCCTGAATTCGGTGTGGAACGGGGTCTCCAGCATTCTGACCTTCGGCAATGAGGCGCCGAAGAAATATGATGGCACCACGCTGGCGCGCAAAGCCTTTCCCAAGGCGCTGGCCGGCGAAACCTCTTCGCTGACTGGAAAAGACGAAGAAGGTGGCACGCTTTTCTCTGCCGGTGCGCCGATCTGGTCCGCCGGTGAGGTGATGGGCGTGATCGCGTTGACGTCTGCCGAGGGAGAGATTGACCGGCTGGTCCGCTATGAGCGTGAGCAGATCCTGCAGATGTTCGTTGTGGCCCTGCTGGTGTCGCTGGGGCTGTCACTGGTTCTGGCCTCGACCATCGCCAACCCCCTGTCCGATCTGGCCGCCGCGGCCGAGATTGGCCGCGACCGGGACCAGCGCAAGATCAACCCGGGCCGGGTGCGGATCCCGGATCTGGCCGCGCGACCCGATGAGATTGGCCGCCTGTCGGTGGCGATGCGCGGCATGGTTGCCGCGCTGTATGACCGGATCGACGCGAACGAACAATTTGCCGCTGATGTCTCGCATGAGATCAAGAACCCGCTGGCTTCTTTGCGCTCGGCGGTGGGGTCGTTGCGTTTTGTCAAAAAGGAAGAGCATCGCGAAAAACTGCTGGATGTGATTGAGCATGACGTGCGGCGGCTGGACCGGCTGGTCAGCGACATCTCGAACGCCTCCCGGCTGGATTCCGAACTGGTCAAGGAAGACGAGGAAGCGTTCAACCTGATGAAGACGCTTTCGAATCTGGGCCAGTATTTGGGCCAGCAGGCCGCAGAAAAGGGCGTGGATTTCATCATCGACCTGCCTGCCGATCCGATCGTGATCCAAGGCCTGGAAGCGCGTCTGGCGCAGGTGTTTGTCAACCTTATCACCAATGCGATCTCGTTCTGCGAAGAAGGCGATGCGGTTCGCGTCTGGGCCCGGCGCCGCGACAACCGCGTGCTGGTGGTGATCGAGGATACCGGACCCGGCATCCCCGAACAGGCACTGACCAAGGTGTTCAAGCGGTTCTACAGCGAACGTCCCTCGGGCGATTTCGGCAATCATTCGGGCCTTGGACTGGCAATCTCAAAGCAGATCGTCGAGGCGCATGGCGGCGTGATCTGGGCCGAGAATATTCGCCCGACTGCCGCCGATGTAACCAGCGAGCCGTTGGGTGCGCGCTTTGTGGTCGGCCTGCCGGTCTGATGCCGAAGTGCCGGCGCCTTTTACCGGGCTTGGCGTGATGGGACCGGCGCACTCTGAGATCCTGCATGCCACCTCGGTGTCCGCACAGGGCCGCGGCGTGTTGATTTGTGGCCCGTCAGGATCAGGGAAATCCGCGTTGGCGTTGCAGATGATGGCACTGGGTGCGCGCCTGATTTCGGATGATCAGACAGAGGTTTACACGACAGAGGCGGGGTTACGTTTGCGCTGCCCCTCGACTGCAATCCGAGGTCTGATCGAAGCGCGCGGCATCGGCCTTTTGCGTGTAGATCCGCTGCCTGACGCGCCGCTGTCGCTGGTCGTCAACCTGGCGCAGGATGAGACAGAGCGGCTGCCGCCACAGCGCCAAGTCACAATTCTGGGACAACAGCTGCCTCTTTTGCTTCAAGTGCAAAATAATCATTTCCCCGCCGCATTGATGGTCTATCTTTGCGGCGAACGGCAGGATTGACGGACTGATGACGGCGGACTCCACGCAGGAACATCGATTGGTGTTGATCACCGGCCCTTCGGGGGCCGGCAGGTCAACGGCGATTCATGTGCTGGAAGATCTGGGCTATGAGGGGATCGACAATATTCCGCTGTCGCTGGTGCCGCGGCTGTTGGATGGACCGCCTTTGGGCCGCCCCATCGCGCTGGGTCTTGACGCGCGCAACCGCGATTTCAACACCACCGCGTTGATAGAGCTGATTGACAGCCTGACCCGCGATCCGCGCGTCAGCGTTGAGGTGCTGTATCTGGACTGCGCCCCGGGTGAGCTGATTCGCAGGTTCTCGGAAACCCGCCGCCGCCATCCGCTGGCCCCCGATGAGACCCCCGGCGAGGGGATTGAGCGTGAGATTGACCTGTTGGCGGCGGTGCGGGTGCGGGCCGATCATCTGATCGACACCACTGAACTGAGTCCGCATGACCTGAAGACGGAAATAGCGCGTTGGTTCACGGCAGATGAGACCGGGCGGCTGGCCGTGTCAGTCCAGTCGTTCAGCTACAAACGCGGCGTGCCCCGCGGTGTGGACATGATCTTTGATTGCCGGTTTCTGGCCAACCCGCATTGGGACGCTGGCCTGCGGCCACTGGACGGCCGTGATCCGCGCGTGGCGGCCTTTGTGCAGGCAGACCCGCGGTTTGACGAATTCTTTCGCAGGTTGCGTGATCTGCTGCTGATGCTGCTGCCGGCCCACCTACAGGAAGGCAAGGCGCATCTTTCCATCGGTTTTGGCTGCACCGGAGGGCAGCATCGGTCGGTTGCCGTAGCGGAACTGCTGGGCGCAGCCCTTGCAGAAGCGGGCTGGTCAGTGTCAAAGCGTCACCGGGAATTGGAACGCAAAGGGGCCGCGCCGGCCCCCGCTGAGCCAGTTCCAGCTGAGAAGGTGTCCGGGGCGTGATCGGGATTGTCATCGTTGCACATGGTGGCCTGGCGCGAGAGTATCTTGCGGCGGTTGAACATGTCGTCGGCAAACAGGTTGGGGTCCGCGCCATCGCGATCGAGGATGACCACGACCGCGATGCCAAGCAGGCCGAGATCAGCGCCGCCGCCAACTCGGTCGATCAGGGGCACGGTGTGGTGGTGGTGACAGACATGTTCGGCGGCAGCCCGTCAAACCTGTCACTGCCGGCCTGCGCCGCTGCGGGGCGGCGGATCCTTTATGGCGCCAACCTGCCGATGCTGATCAAGCTGGCGAAATCGCGCGACCTGCCCGTGGGCGCGGCGGTGGCCGCGGCACTGGACGCCGGGCGTAAATATATCAATAGCCTCGACCTTGGCGGCGGGGCCTGAGGGGCAGGCATGGCAGCAGCGCGCACATTCCGCATCGTAAATGCAAAGGGGCTGCACGCGCGGGCGAGTGCAAAGTTCGTCGAAGTGGTCGAAGGCCATGACGCCCGCGCCTTGGTCGGCAAGGACGGTATGGAAGTCTCCGGGGATTCGATCATGGGGCTTTTGATGCTGGCGGCATCGCGTGGCACCACGATTGACGTGCAAACCAGCGGGCAAGAGGCGGAGAAACTCGCCGATGCGCTGGAAGCGCTTGTTGCGGCGCGGTTCGGAGAGGATTATTGAGGCATGACGCCTGCCGGCGACCGAACCCCTTCGGCGTGCCGCGCAGACGGGTAAGGCGGGGCCTTTCTTGACCGAGCAGACCCAGATCGCAGGCGATGATACGCCGCAACCGGCCAAGGTTGACCGGCCCTATGACATGCGCCGGCTGTCCTATGCGGGGACGTTCAAGAATCCGTTCAAATCCGGTTCCATCCGCGCCATCGAATGGCTGACGGCCAAGGTGCAGCTGTTGATGCTGATCCGCAGCTTTGAGAAATCCGGTGCCCCCTTTGGCGCGCCGTTCTGGCCCAAGGCGATCCGCCATATGGGTATCCGCATCGACACCCCCGCCGAAGAGATCGCCCGCATTCCGGCTACGGGGCCGCTGGTCGTGGTGGCGAACCACCCGCATGGGTTGGTTGACGGGATGGTGATGGCCGAAATTGTTGCCCGGGTGCGATCTGATTTCAAGATCCTGACGCGCAGCCTGTTGACCGGCATTCCCGAGGTAGAGGAGTTCATGATTCCGGTGCCTTTCCCGCATGAGGAAAATGCACGCGAGCTGGGCCTGCAGATGCGCAATAACACGATGGCGCATCTCAAAGCTGGGGGGGTGATCATTATCTTTCCGGCTGGAAAGGTTGCGATGTCGACGGGTTGGTGGGGCCCGGCGGTTGAGGCGGAATGGAATGTCTTTACCCATAAAATGGTGAAATCTTCGGGGGCCACGATCCTGCCGATGCGGTTCACCGGCCAGAACAGCCGGACGTTCCAGATTGCCAATCAGCTGAGCGATACGCTGCGCCAGGGCCTGCTTTTGTATGAAATCAAACGCGCTTTGTTCAAGCCGCAGCGCCCACATATCGGCGAGCCGATTCTGGCCGAAGAGCTGAAGAAATGGGAAGGTAACCCGCGCGGGTTTCTGGTCTGGCTGCGAGAGTACACGCTGGCCTTGGGCAAGGAAGCCTGACCCCAAAAGGGAGGATGCGTGAATCACGCATCCTACGCGGCGTCTAACGCGTTGGCACCGGCACGTCACCGCGGTAATCGTAAAAGCCGCGCTGTGTCTTGCGGCCCAGCCAGCCCGCCTCAACATATTTCGTCAGCAGCGGGCAGGGGCGGTATTTGGTGTCAGCCAGTCCTTCGTGCAGGACGTTCATGATGGCCAGACAGGTGTCCAGGCCAATAAAATCGGCCAGTTCCAGCGGCCCCATCGGATGGTTGGCACCCAGTTTCAGAGATTCGTCGATGGATTTGACCGAACCGACGCCCTCATACAGAGTATAGACTGCCTCATTGATCATCGGCATCAGGATGCGGTTGACGATGAAGGCAGGGAAATCTTCGGCCGAGGCTGCGGTCTTGCCCAATTTTCTGACCACGGCATGCAGCGATTCCCAAGTTTCCTGATCCGTGGCAATGCCGCGGATCAGTTCGACCAGCTGCATCACCGGGACCGGATTCATGAAGTGAAACCCCATGAACTTTTCAGGCCGGTCGGTGCGGCTGGCCAGCCGGGTGATCGAGATGGACGAGGTGTTCGACGTCAGGATCGTGGTCGGCTTCAGGTGTGGCAAAAGATCATCGAAGATCGCCTGCTTGACGGTTTCACGTTCTGTCGCGGCTTCGATAACCAGGTCGGTCTGGCCCAGATCGGCCAACTTCAGCGTGGTTTTGATGCGGGCCTGCGCGGTGGCCTTTTCCTCGGCGCTGATCTTGCCGCGGCTGACCTGGCGGTCCAGGTTCTTTTCGATCGTGTCCAGCGCCCTTTGCAGACTGTCGGCACTGATATCCGTCATCAGCACGTCATAGCCGGCCAGAGCAAATACATGGGCGATGCCGTTGCCCATCTGCCCCGCACCCACGATGCCCACTGTCTGGATATCCATTGCCGCCCTCCGTTTTGACGCAGGTGACCTTACGGCCCCCCATCGGACAGAGCAAGGCCGCAAGCGGCGCGAAAAGGAAACGCCTAAGGTTCGCGGCAAATGCTGAAGTTTAGCCCTTTGGAAAGGCTTGTCCGGCAGTCTGGACCTTGGGTGTAAGACTATATGGGTGTGATGATGGCGTATGTTCATCCGGGCGATGGGTCGCTCGACTATTTTTCATGTCATTACGGCACCTCACGGCTGGCGTTTCGCGGCCCTCGCCGCGATCTGAGCCGTGAGTATCTGGCGATGTTGGGCGGGACCGAGACCTATGGGCGGTTCGTGACCGCGCCATTTCCGGCCTTGGTAGAGGAACAGCTGGGGATTCCGGTGGCCAATCTGGCCTGCCAGAACGCCGGGCCGGACGTTTATCTGGCGGATCGCGCCACGCTGGATGTGGCGGCCGAGGCGCATCTGGTGGTGGTGCAGCTGGGCGGGGCGCAAAATCAGACGAACCGGTTTTATACAGTGCATCCGCGCCGCAATGACCGGTTTATCGCGGCCACGCCGCTGCTGCGGTCGCTGTATCGAGAGGTGGATTTCACTGAAATCCACTTTACCCGGCACCTGATGCTGGTGCTGGCGGCCAAGGGGGCAGACCGTTTTGCCCCTGTTGCAGCCGAGTTGAAGGCGCTGTGGGTGCAAAGGATGAAGGCGATCCTGCACCGCTTGCCGCAACGGCGAGTGCTGTTGTGGATGGCTGATGTTCCGCCCCCGGAGGCTGGACAGGGTGATGGGCTGGATGCGGTGCGCTATCTGGTTGACCGTCAGATGATCGCCGATCTGTTGCCGTTTGCTTCGGCCTATGTTGAGCAGGTGACCAGCCCGGAGGCGCGGGCGGAAGGAGTGCGGTTGATGCGATTTTCTCCGGCCGACGAGGCGGCGGCGCAGGGTTTGCCCGGGGCGGCGGTTCACGGTGAGACCGCGCAGGCATTGGTGCCGACGATCGAAAGGTTGTTATGATGAAAAAGGGCGCCCCTTGTGGGACGCCCCTGTAGGATGGGCAATATTGCCCATCCTACGTGATCACAGTTTGGACGTCAGCTCGGGGACAGCGGTGAACAGATCCGCCACCAGACCGTAATCGGCCACCTGGAAGATTGGGGCTTCTTCGTCCTTGTTGATCGCGACGATGACCTTGCTGTCCTTCATGCCCGCAAGGTGCTGGATCGCACCCGAGATACCGCAGGCGATGTAGAGGTTCGGCGCAACAACCTTGCCGGTTTGGCCAACCTGCCAATCGTTCGGGGCAAAGCCGCTGTCCACGGCGGCGCGGCTGGCACCGACGGCGGCGTTCAGCTTGTCAGCCAAGGCTTCGATGATGTCGAAAGACTCTTTCGAGCCGACGCCACGGCCGCCCGAGACGACGATCTTGGCGCTTGTCAGTTCTGGGCGGTCGCTGGCGGCGACCTTGTCTTCGACCCAGGTTGACAGGCCATCACCGGTTGGGCCGGACACTGCTGCAACTGTGGCTGATCCGTCCATGCCGACGGCGGTAAAGCCCGCGGTCCGCACGGTGAACACCTTTTTCCCATCGGCCGATTTGACGGTCTGGATGGCATTGCCGGCGTAGATCGGGCGTTCAAATGTATCGGCGTCAATCACGGCGGTCACGTCCGAGATCACCATCACGTCCAGCAGCGCCGCAACGCGGGGCATCACGTTTTTGCAAAACGCGGTGGCCGCGCCGCAGATGTGGCTGTAATCGCCGGCCAGTGACACGATCAGCGCCGACAGTGATTCGGCCAGTCCATGGTCATAGGCGGCCTCGGTGCTGTGCAGTACCTTTGCCACGCCGTCCAGCTTGGCCGCTTCGGCCGCAGCTGCGGCAGGACCGGCAACCAACAGATGCACGTCGCCCAGGCCCTTGACTGCATCAAGGGTCTTGGCCACGGAATCGGTGGCCAACTGGCCGTCATTCACATCGGCAAGAAGAAGAACGGCCATCAGATCACCCCCGCTTCGTCTTTGAGTTTTGCAATCAGTTCGTCCACGGACGCAACCTTGACGCCTGCCTTGCGGCCCGCCGGTTCGACCGTTTTCACGATGGCCAAGCGCGGCGCGACATCCACGCCGTAATCGGCGGGCGTCTTGATGGCCAGTGGCTTGGCCTTGGCCTTCATGATGTTCGGCAGCGAGGCATAGCGCGGCTCATTCAGACGCAGATCGACGGTGATGATGGTTGGCATATTCACTGTGATCGTCTGCATCCCGCTGTCAACTTCGCGGGTGACCACGGCCTTGTCGCCGTCAATCGCCAACTCAGACGCAAAGGTGCCCTGCGACCAGCCCAGCAACGCGGCCAGCATTTGTCCAGTGGCGTTCATGTCATTGTCGATGGCCTGCTTGCCGGCCAGAACCAGACCAGGGGCCTCTTCCTTGACCACTGCGGCCAAAAGTTTGGCTACGGCCAAAGGCTCGATATCGGTATGAACATTGTCGGTGGCTTCGATCAGGATGGCGCGATCCGCCCCCATCGCCAGCGCATTGCGCAGCGTTTCCTGCGCCTGCTTGACGCCGATCGACACCACGACGACCTCGGTCGCCAGACCCTTTTCCTTCAACCGGATCGCCTCTTCGACGGCAATCTCGTCAAAGGGGTTCATCGACATCTTGACGTTGGCCAGATCGACACCGCTACCGTCCGCTTTGACGCGAACTTTCACGTTATAATCGATCACACGTTTGACAGGTACCAGGACCTTCATCGGCGCAAATCTCCCTTTGGGGGGCCAAAGCCCCTTTCCCTAGCTCTCTGGCGGGGTGTTATCGCAAGGCCGGCGGATTCAACAGAGCAAATGCGACGAAAATCCGCGTCCAGACGTCGCGTTTCAAGATTGGTCGCTTGCGTGCCCTAGGCTTCGCGGGTCAGGCCGGGCACCCAGAGCACATCCGCGCGGCCGTCATCATTGGCAATGCGCCCCGCGACAAAGAACCAGTCCGACAGGCGGTTCAGGTATTTGACGGCCTCGGGGTTCACATCTTCGATGGTGGCCAGCTCCACCACCAGACGCTCGGCCCGGCGACAGACGGTGCGGCACAGGTGCATTTGCGCGGCCAACGCCGAGCCGCCCGGCAGGATAAAGCTGCGCAAGGGCTGCAGGCGGGTGTTCATCGCGTCGATTTCGCTCTCCAGCCGCAGGGTTTGTGATTCGATCATGCGCAGGGGGGTGTAGGACAGGGTTTCATCCAGATGGCGGTCAGGGGTGCAAAGGTCTGCGCCCAGATCGAACAGGTCGTTCGAGACCCGGGCCAGCATTGCGTCCATCGCTCCCGTTGTGTGCTGGCGGGCCAGACCGACGGTGGCATTGGTCTCATCGCAAGTGCCATAGGCGGTCACCCGCAAAGAATGCTTGGCCACCCGCACGCCATTGCCCAACGCGGTTTCACCCGCATCGCCGGTTTTCGTGTAGATCTTTGATAGAACAACCATTTTTCAGCCTTTCGAGCGTAGCCAGGCAATGCCGACGATAACGACAACTGCGATGAACTGCGCGTATAACCGCCAGCGCATGATGCGGTTGGCGTTGCGTTTGTTGAATTCTCCACCCTTGGCGAAGGTGCCGATCCCGAAGATCAGGATCGCCGCAACTGCCAATGTCAGCACGGCAGACAGGAGGAACATGGGGTCTTTGAGCAGCATGAGGACACCTCGCTTTACCCTTGGATGTAGGGCAGGCGGGCGCAAAAGCGAAGCGGAAAACAGGCCCGGTCAGCCCTTGGCCAGCAGCCAGTCCAGCGCCCGGGTGGGCAGGATGCGTCGCGCGATGCCCATCAGATGGGTGGGTGTGGTGACGTAATAGCGCGCCCGCGGGCGGCGGCTTTCGCAGGCATGGACCAGTCGGGCGGTCACAGCACTGGCGGGCAATTCAAACCGGTCAGGCGCTGTTTTTGAATCGTACAGGCGGCTGAGCAGGGGCTTGTATTCTTCTGCGCGGGCCGAGTTTTCCCAGTCAATCCAGCGCTCGAAATGCGGCACGGCGTTTTCGCGGATGCGGCTGGTGATCGGCCCCGGCTCGATCAGAATCACCTCAATTCCGGTGCCGTGCATTTCCAGCCGCAACACGTCTGACAGCCCCTCCATGGCGAATTTGGTCGATACATAGGCCCCGCGCCATTTCGCGCCGACCAGTCCCAGCACTGATGAGCAATTGATGATCCGCCCCGCGCCCGCTGCACGCATCATCGGAATCACCCGGACGGCCAGATCGTGATAGCCAAAAAGGTTCACTTCAAAGATCGCGCGCAGGGCGGCGCGGGGCAGGTCTTCGACCGCGCCGGGGCAGGCAAAGGCTCCGTTGTTGAACAGCACATCCAGCCGCCCATCGGTCCGCGATTGCACTTCGGCGACGGCGGCGGCAATGCTGGTCTCATCGGCGTAATCCAGCACAAAGCTCTCTAGCCCTTCGGCGCGCAGTCGGGCGCAATCGGCTTCTTGGCGGCAGGTGGCGAACACCTGCCAGCCGCGTGCCTGCATGCCGCGGGCGGCATCCAGCCCGATGCCCGAAGAGCAACCGGTGATCAGGATCGTTCTTTTCATGCGTCCGCCCATGCCTGTGCCGGCAACAGACGCCCGCAGATGGCGCCAGCCCTAGGGCGTGCGTAAAGGCGCGTCAAACCCTGTTGCGGGCCGCGCAAGGGATCAGGGGGCAACCGGTGACAGCAGGCGCAGCGCGATATAGCCCTGCAGGCCGTCGCCCTCAATCGTCACCTTGGCCCATTCCGAGCCTTCTTCAAATGAAACCATGACCGCTTCGCCCCGCGACAGCTTTTCCACCACCAAACTGCTGGTTGTGGCGTCTTGGCGGACGTTCACCGATCTGGCGGTGACATACCACACCTCGCCGTATGTGGCGGCAGGTGCAGCGGCGACGGTTTCTTCGACCGGGTCGCGCGTAACGGTGGGCAGGCCCGACAGCGTAAAGATCGGCTGCGGCTCGATACGCTGGGCGGGCGCTTCGGCTGCGGCCGGGATGTATGCCGCCGTTGAGACCATGGCCTCTTCCTCGGCGGGTGCTGGCGCCACGGCGACTGCCGGGGGCGCTGCGACCGCGACTGCTGCTGTTCTGCGCTGAACCACCTCAAGGGTTCCATCGGCCACTGCCTTGGCCAGGCCGGGGCGCAACTGGCCTTCGTCCTTGCCCGCTATCAGCAGGGTTACATACATGACTGAACACAGCAAAACGATGAGACGCAGCATTACACAACCGTTATCTGGCAGAACAAAAGGACGCAGGTTTGATGAGTTACCACAATTTCGCCACAATATCAGTGGGAAAAACCAGAAAATAATGCCCCTTGGGCCGGGTGTTGCCCGCAGTCCGCGACAAAGCCGCTGGACCGCGCTGCAGCCGCAGAATACACAACATCCATGGCTGACGAAGATGATACCGACAAGACCTATGGCATGACCGTTGCCGAACCGCTGTCCCGCGCAATCGGTGAGCGGTATCTGACCTATGCCTTGTCGACCATCATGCACCGCGCGCTGCCAGATGCGCGCGACGGGCTGAAGCCGGTTCACCGGCGAATCCTCTGGGCCATGCGGCGGCTACGGCTGTCGCCGACCGGGGGGTTCCTGAAATCGGCCAAGATCGCTGGCGATACGATGGGCGATTTTCACCCGCATGGCGACGCCGCGATCTATGATGCGATGGCGCGGCTGGCGCAGGATTTCAACATGCGCTACCCGCTGGTTGACGGGCAGGGCAACTTTGGCAACATCGACGGTGATAACCCAGCCGCCAGCCGCTATACCGAAGCCCGCATCACCGCGCTGACCGAGGCGCTGCTAGAGGGCATCGACGAGACGGCAGTGGATTTCCGTCCCAACTATGACGGACGGTTGGAAGAGCCTGTCGTGCTGCCCGCCGCCTATCCGAACCTGCTGGCCAATGGCAGCAGCGGCATCGCCGTCGGTATGGCCACCAACATCCCGCCGCACAATCTGGATGAGTTGATCCAGGGCTGTCAGGCGATGCTGAAAGACCCCGAGATCTCTACCGCCGATCTGGTCGCGCTGATCCCCGGCCCCGACTTTCCCACTGGCGGCGTGCTGGTTGAGCCGCGCGACAGCATCCTTGAGTCCTATGAGACCGGCCGCGGATCCTTCCGCACCCGCGCCAAATGGCAGGTTGAGGATCTGGGCCGCGGCACCTGGCAGATTGTCGTCACCGAGATTCCTTATCAGGTGGCGAAATCGAAGCTGATCGAAAAGCTGGCCGAGGTGATCCACCTGAAAAAGGTGCCGCTTCTGGCCGATGTGCGCGACGAATCCGCCGAAGACGTGCGGATCGTGCTGGAGCCCCGCTCACGCACGGTTGAGCCTGAGATGCTGATGCAGACGCTGTTTCGCACCAGCGATCTGGAGAGCCGTTTCAGCCTGAACATGAACGTGCTGATCGACGGCCGCGTGCCAAAGGTCTGCGGGCTGAAAGAGGTTCTGCGCGCCTTTCTGGACCATCGCCGTGACGTTCTGCAGCGCCGCGCCGAGCATCGGATCGAAAAGATTGATCACCGGCTGGAGGTGCTGGAAGGCTTTATCATTGCCTACCTGAACCTTGACCGGGTGATCGACATCATCCGCTATGATGATGATCCCAAGGCCGCTTTGATGCGCGAGGTCTGGGGCAAAGATCATATCCGGGCGATGACGGAAAAAGACTATCGCAGCCCCGCCCCGGGCGAGGGCGAGCTGACGGACGTGCAGGCCGAAGCCATCCTGAACATGCGTCTGCGGTCTTTGCGGAAACTCGAAGAGATGGAGTTGCGCGCCGAACGCGATGCTCTGATGGAGGAACGTGCCGGTCTGGCCGACCTTCTGGACAGCGATCGCCTGCAGTGGCGTAAGATCGGGGCCGAGTTGGAAGACATCCGCCGCAAATTCGGCAAGGGCACGCCCGGCGGTGACCGCCGCACTCAGTTCGCCGAAGCGGGCGTGGTCGAGGAAGTGCCCTATGAGGCGATGATCGAACGCGAACCGATCACGGTGATCTGCTCAAAAATGGGCTGGATCCGGGCGATGAAAGGCCATGTCGATCTGGCGCAGGAACAAAAGTTCAAGGACGGCGACGGCCCGCGTTTTGGGTTCCACGCCGAGACGACGGACAAGATCCTGCTGGTGGCTGAGAACGGCCGCTTCTACACGCTGATCGGTGCCAACTTGCCCGGCGGGCGCGGCATGGGGGAACCGGTTCGGCTGATGATCGACCTGCCCAATGATACCGGTATCACCGACCTGATCCTGTTTCGCCCCGGCGCGAAATACCTGGTCGCCTCAACCGCCGGTGACGGCTTTGTCGTGCCGTCTGAAGAGCTTCTTGCGCAAACCAAATCTGGCAAACAGGTGCTGACGGTAAAGGATGGCATCAAGGCCGCAGTCTGCCTGCCAATCCGGGGTGACAGTGTCGCCGTGGTCGGTGAAAACCGCAAGATGTTGGTCTTCCCGCTGGTCGAGCTGCCCGAAATGGCGCGCGGCAAGGGTGTGCGGCTGCAAAAATACAAGGACGGTGGACTGTCTGATGCCATCACCTTTACCGCAGCCGAGGGCCTGTCCTGGAAAGACCCCGCCGGTCGCACACGGCTGGAAACCGATCTGACCGACTGGCAGGGCGGGCGTGCCAGCGCTGGCAAGATGGCCCCCCGCGGCTTTCCCCGCGACAACCGGTTCAATTGAGCGCCTGACGGCGCGCAATGTGGTTATGCGGCGTCAACCATCAACCAGACTCCACCTTCGGGGCGCAGGGTCAGGATCATTACCGGGGTCGGATCGCGCCCCGCGATCGGGGAAAAGCGGAAGCGGGCCAGCAATGTGGCCAGGATGATCACCGCCTCTTGCAGCGCGAAATTGGCACCGATGCAGATTCGCGGGCCGTCGCCGAAGGGCAGGTATTGATAGCGCGGCACGTTTTTTGGGTCAGAAAACCGGCCCGGGTCAAAGCTGTCGGGCTGATCCCACAATGCATGGTGGCGGTGCAGGGCATAGATCGGAAGGATGACCGTATCGCCCCGGTGGACGTCGCGTCCGCACAGGCTGTCTGTTGCCTGCGCCGTGCGCGACAGGAATGCTGCGGGCGGATAGAGCCGCAGCGTTTCGTCCACCACGGCGCGGATGATTGGCAGGGTAGCGATATCGGCGGCGGTGGCGGCTCGGTCACCCAAAACCGACTGCGCTTCGGCACGGGCGGCCTCTTGCACGGCGGGGTCAAATGCGCAGAGATACAGCGCCCAGGACAGGGTCAGCGCCGTGGTTTCATGCCCCGCGACAATGAATGTCAGCAGGTTATCGCGCAGTTCCGAGGTGGTCATTTTTCGTCCCGACTCGGGGTCCGCGCCTGCCAGCAGCAGATCCAGCAGGTCCGGTGGCAGATGGGGGCCCGCGCCACGTCGTGCCTCGATCGCCTGATCAGCCAGCTTTTTCGTCTGCCGCATTGCCGCGCCGGTGAACACCCGGCCCGGGCGCGGCACCCATCCCGGAGCGCCGATTATATCCAGCACTGACACTTTGGCGGTCTGGCCAATGTAGTCCTCGATCGCGCGGTGGATGGCGGCGCGGTCAAAGGCCTCACCGCCGGAAAAGGTGACATCCGAGATTACCTCGAATGTTGCCGTGACCATTTCGTCAAAGAGGTTTGCCGCCCGTCCCGGAACCAGCCGGGCGCAGGCGCGCGTTGCCGCTGCCGTCATCACCGGAGCCAAAGCGGCCACGTTGCGGTGGCTGAAGACCGGCGCGGCGGTGCGGCGTTGCCACAGCCATTCCGCCCCCTCGGCGACAAACAGGCTGTCGCCGATGGCAGGCTCAAGGATCAGCTTTGTCACCATGGACTTGGGGTAGTTTTCCACATTGTCGCGCAGAATGCGTTTCAGTGCATCCGGGTCCATCACCATATGCCATCGCTTGCCCGTCCGGCCCGAGATGATCGGCGCATGGGTGGCGATCTCGGGGATCAGTTGCAGCACATTGCGGCGCCCGGCCTGCAGGCTGCCCCAGATGCCCAAGGGAACGTTTGACAGGGGAACCCTGACGGGAACGCGGATTGCGGCGATTATGTCCATGCTGTGAATATAGGGCATTCGGCGCGTCCGTCACGCCCCATGGCGACAGTTGCGGCGGGGGCCCGCTTGCGTTACGCCTGACAGATCTGCCCATCCGGAGACTCTGATGCTGCGCCCCATTGCCGCCGTCGCCCTGTTCGTGCTTGCCGCCTGTGCCAACAACGATCTGACCGAGCCGCCCGTTCCCTTGGGCGAGTTCGCGCTGGGGCTGAATGTCGCGGTCGCCGAGAACATCCAGAAAGTGCCGATCAGCCGCCCGGCGACCGGTGCGGAATGGGAAGGTGAGATCAAGAAGGCCGTGGCCGACCGGTTCGGCCGCTATGACGGCACCAAGCTTTACAACATCGGCATCTCGGTTGACGCCTTTGCGCTGGCGCCTCCCGGCATTCCGGTGGTGGCGGCGCCCAAGTCGATCCTGGTCGTCACCGCCAATATCTGGGACGATGCCGCCGGCAAGAAGCTGAACCCCGAGGGCAAGCAGATCACCGTTTTCGAAAGTCTGTCGGGTGAGACGGTCATCGGCACCGGCCTGACCCGGACGAAAAAGCAGCAGATGGAGGCGCTGTCCTATAACGCGGTCAAGCGGGTTGAGGACTGGCTGCTGGAAAACCCCGAATGGTTCGGCATGACCAAGGCCGAGTTGGAAACCGCCATGGCCGCGCGTGCCGAAGCGATCAAGGCCGCCAAGGCTGCACCGAAGCCGGCAGAGGCGACGCCCGCCACGAAAGAGGCCGCGGCAGTCACCATACTCCCGCCCGCAAAGGCCGCTGCGACCAACTGAGGCTTGATTTTTCCGCCCCAGACCATTAGATCGCCGCCCGAGTAGACCAAGGGTCCTTTTTCCGGGGCCCCACAGCGCAAGGGGGCCATCATGGCAAAGGCAAAGTTTGAACGGAACAAACCGCATGTCAACATCGGCACGATTGGCCACGTTGACCACGGCAAAACGACGTTGACGGCAGCGATCACCAAGTATTTTGGTGAGTTCAAGG
>JBATPI010000188.1:0-88124 GCA_049291415.1 Paracoccaceae bacterium
GGCTGTCGGCCCCCCTCGGCGCGATGCGCCTCACCCCCCGAGGATATTTGGGCCAAGATGAAGCCCGAAGGTCAGTCGCGCATGCGGCCGCCGTCGTCCCAGATCGGGGCCAGCTGGACGGTGGCGCGGCGGCGCTGGCCAAGGATTTCGATCTGACACTCGGTGCCGTCCTTTGCGGCTTCGGCAGGCAGAAAACCCATGGCGACGGATTTGCCGGTAGTGTGGCTGTAGCCGCCGGATGTGCAAAAGCCGACGACCGCGTCCGACAGCCAGATCGGCTCCCACGCCACCACGTCGGCGTCATCGGCGTCGACGATGAAAGACACCAGACGGCGGCTTGGGCCTGCGGCCTTTTCCGCCGTGGCGGCGGCCTTGCCGATCCAGTCGTCAGGTTTGTTCCAGGCGATGAAGCGGTCAAGGCCGGTCTCGGCAGGCGTGTAATCGGGGCTGAATTCGCGCCCCCAGGAGCCGAACCATTTGTCCAGACGCAAGCTCATCATCGCGCGCATGCCAAAGGGGCGCAGGCCCAGGTCTGCCCCGGCGGCGGACAGAGTGTGCCACAGGTGGCGCACGCTCATCTGATCGCAGAAGATCTCATAACCCAAATCGGCGGTGTAGCTGACGCGCTGCACGATGCAATCGGCCATGCCGATGGTCAGGCGTTTGACATCCATGAATTTGAACGCCGCCGCCGACACGTCGCTGCGGGTGACGCGGGACAAGAGTTCCCGCGCTTGCGGGCCCGCGATGGTAAAGCCGGATCGGATGTCCGAGATGTTGTCGACGCGCACGCCGCCGCCGGCGTTTTGTTCGAACCAACGCTGGTGCCAGCCTTGGGCACCATAGCTGGCGGTCAGCTGGAATTCGGTTTCCGACAGGCAGGAGACGGTGAAATCGCCGATGATCTTGCCGGAATGGGCCAGCATCGGGGTCAGGCTTAGCCGTCCCGGCTTGGGGATGCGGCCGGCCATGATGCGGTTCAGCCAGGCGCGGGCGCCCGCGCCGGTGACGCGGTATTTGCCGAAATTCTGCAGCTCATTGATGCCAACGCCGCTCCGGACGGCGCGAACTTCCTGCGCCGTCGCCTCCCAGGCGTTTGAGCGTTTGAAGCTGGGCTCTTCATAGCGGGGCTGGCCGGGCAGGGCGTGGTAGTTGACCACTTCCAACCCGTATTGCTGGCCCCAGACGGCATTCATGCCATCCCAGATGTCATACATCGGTGTGGTGCGGAACGGGCGCGCGGCGGGGCGTTCTTCATTCGGGTAGCCGACCGAAAACCGCATCTGGTAGTTTTCAACCACCTTCGGCACGGTATAGCCGGGCGTGGTCCAGGTGCCGAAACGGCTGACGTCAAAGCCGCGGGGATCGCGTTCGACCTCGCCATGGATCATCCATTGCGCCAAGGCCAGACCCATGCCGCCGCCTTGGCTGAACCCGGCCATGACAGCACAAGCCGACCAATAGTTGCGCAGACCCTGCACCGGGCCGATCAGCGGGTTGCCATCGGGGGCGAAGGTGAAGGGGCCGTGGATCACCCGCTTGACGCCCGACCGCTCCAGCACCGGAAAGCGGCGATAGGCGAAATTGACCGAGTCTTCGATCTTGTCGAATTGCTCATTCAACAGCTCATGCCCGAAATCCCACGGCGTGCCGTCCAGCGCCCATGGCTCGCAAGGTTTTTCGTAAAAGCCGATGCAAAGGCCGCGGCCTTCCTGGCGCAGATAGGATTCGCCGCCGGGATCCATCACATGCGGGAATTCGCGGCCCGATTTCAGGATTTCCATGATCTCGGGGATGTCATCAGTGACCAGATATTGGTGCGCCATCGGCAGAAGCGGCAGGTAAACCCCGGCCATCGCGCCAATCTCACGCGCCCAGAGGCCGCCTGCGTTCACCAGATGCTCACAGGTGACCGTGCCCTTTTCGGTCACCACATCCCAGCCACCATCGGCGCGCTGGGTGGTGGACAGCACGCGGTTGTGCAGGACGATCTCGGCCCCGCCCATCCGCGCCGCTTTGGCATAGGCATGCGTGGTGCCCGAGGGGTCAAGGTGGCCGTCCAGCGGATCATACAGCGCGCCGACGATGCCCTGCAGATTCACCATGCCGTCGGTAAATTTATTGATTTCTTCTGGACCCAGGATCTCGGTATCCAGGCCCATGTAGCGATGCTTGGCGCGTTCGGCCTTTAGCTGGTCAAAGCGTTCCTGGGTGTCGGCCAGGGTGATGCCGCCGACATGGTGCAGCCCGCAGGACATGCCGGTGATCGCCTCCAGCTCTTTGTACAGCCGGATGGTATAGCCCTGCAGCGCCGCCATGTTGGTGTCGCCGTTGATGGTGTGAAACCCACCCGCCGCGTGCCAGGTGCTGCCTGAGGTCAGTTCTGACCGCTCAATCAGCATGACATCGGACCAGCCCAGTTTGGTCAGGTGATACAGAACCGAGCAGCCAACGACGCCGCCTCCGATCACCACCACGCGCGCATGGGTTTTCATCCGTCACACTCCTGCAATCCGGTTTTTGTCAACATGGCGGGCCGGGGCGCGGATAGCATGAGGTTTTGCGACAAATAATGTCGCAGGCAGACGATGCCTGCCTGCTTTCGCAGGGTCATTTTTCGGGGATCAATCCCTTGGGCGCAAAGCGCATCACCACCAGCAGCACCACGCCCAGCGTCAACAGACGCATCTGGGCGGCGGAATCCTGCAGGCGGTCCTTGAACTCACCCGCGGGCATGCCTGCCGTCAGATAGTCCATCAGCTGCGGCCCCAGGAATTCGACCGAAAGATACAGCCAGCCGATCAACAGTCCCCCCAGGACCGAGCCCCAGTTGTTGCCCGACCCGCCGACGATCACCATGATCCAGATGAGAAAGGTGAACCGCAGCGGCACATAGCTGCCCGGTGTCAATTGCCCCTCCATCGAGGTCATCATGGCGCCCGCCAGACCGACCACGGCCGCGCCCAGGATGAAGATCTGCAGATGGCGGAATTTCACATCCTTGCCCATCGCCTCGGCTGCGTTTTCATTGTCGCGGATGGCGCGGACCATGCGGCCCCAGGGGCTGTTCAGCGCCCGTTCACACAGCCAGATCAGGGCGAACAGAACGGCTGTGAACATGGCGGCATAGATCAGTTTTACGAAGATGGTTGAGGTCTCACCTGCGTCCAGCCCGACACTGTTGGTCCAGGACAGGAAGGTGGGCGAGATCTGCAGATCCACCTCTTTGGGCACCGGCCAGGGGCGCGGAATGTCGATCAGGTTCTTGACGCCGCGGTCCAGCCAATCTTCGTTGCGCATGATCGCAATGACGATTTCGGCGATGCCAAGGGTGGCGATGGCCAGATAATCCTCTCGCAGACCCAAGGCGATCTTGCCGATCACCCAAGCCGCCAGCCCGGCCAGAACGGCCCCCACCGGCCAGGCCAGGATTGAATTCAGACCCAGCCCGCCGATATGTCCGGCCTGTGCAGGGTTGTTCATCTCAACCGCCATCACGGCAGGGTCCAGGATGCCGCGGTAGATGAAAAAGGCGGCAATCAGCACCAGCACCACCGCCAGACTGCGACCCGCGCCTGCGGGCAATTTGCGCGCGGTCCAAATCGCCAGCGCCAGCGCCAACACCGCAAAGATCAGCGCGGCCAGGATGCGCGGCCCGCCTGCCGCCCAGCCCGCGGGCACCGGGTTGGCCGAGATCAGCACGACCGCCAGCCCCCCCAGCGCGACCGAGCCGACGATGCCGGTGGAAAACAGCCCCGCATAGCCCCATTGGATATTCACCCCGATCGCCATGATCGCCGACAACAGCGCATAGTTCAGGATCAACAGGCTGAGGTTCCAGCTCTGGAACATCGCGGTCAGGATGAACAGGATCGCCACGCCGGCAAACATCATCAGATTGCGGTATTTTGCCATGTCATTTCCCCCCGAAGATGCCGTTTGGCCGGATCAGCAACACGATGATCAGGATGACGAAACTGACCGCCACCTTGTAATCCGTCGACAGCGCCTGCAGCAGCCCATCGCCCAGCCAATCGGCGGGCAACAGATAGCCTGCGATCTTTTTCCAAGCCGTGGTGATCAGGATCTCTGAGAACGCGACGATAAAGCCACCCAGAACCGCGCCCAAAGGAGAGCCAAGGCCCCCCACGATGGCCGACGCAAAGATCGGCAGCAACAGACCGAAATAGACAAAGATCCGGAAACTCTTGTCCAGCCCGTATAGCGTGCCTGCAATGGTCGCCAGTGCGGCTGCGATGATCCATGTCACCGCCACCACGCGGTCGGGGTTGATACCCGACAGCAGCGCCAGATCCTCATTGTCGGAATAGGCGCGCATGGATTTGCCGGTGCGGGTCTTTTGCAAGAACCAGAACAGCAGGCCCATGCTGATCAGCGCGACGACCACCGAGACTGCCCCGGTGACTTTGATCCCCAGAGGCTCGGCCAGACCGGACCAGGCCTTGAAGTCGGCCGGGTTGACCAGCATGCGCGCGCCGTCGGAAAAGTTCTTTTCTGACGTGCCGATGATCATCCGCACCAATCCGTTCATCACGAACATCACGCCCGCCGAGACGATCACCATGATGATCGGCTTGGCCTTTTGCTGGCGATAAAAGCGGTAGACCACCCGGTCGGTGGCCAACAGCATCGCCGCCGTCACCGCGATGCCGAAGGGCAGGGCCAGAAGGGCGGTGGGCAGGGGGCCCGCACTGATGCCCATGGATTGGAACCACCAGGTGAACAGGATCACAAAGGCCGTGCCGAAGGCCATCGTATCGCCATGGGCAAAGTTGGAAAACCGCAAGACGCCGAACACCAGCGTCACTCCCAGCGCCCCCAGCGCCAGTTGGCTGCCATAGACCATGCCGGGGACCAGAATGTAATTTGTGATGGCCACAAGGGCGTTGAGAATATCCATGGCTCAGCCCCCCAGAAATGATTTGCGGACATCGGGGTCGGCCAACAGCGCCTTGCCGGTATCGGTGAACCGGTTGGCGCCCTGCACCAGCACATAGCCCTTGTCGGCAATCTCCAGCGCCTGGCGAGCGTTCTGTTCCACCATCAGGATGGAAATGCCGGTGCGGGCAATCTCGATGATGCGATCAAACAGCTCATCCATCACGATGGGTGACACGCCCGCAGTGGGCTCATCCAGCATCAACACGCGCGGCTGGGTCATCAACGCGCGACCGACGGCAACCTGCTGACGCTGGCCGCCTGACAGCTCTCCGGCTTTTTGAAAACGTTTTTCATGCAAGATCGGGAACAGGTCATAGACCTGGCCCATGGTCTGGGCAATCGTGTCATCGTTGCGGATGAAGGCCCCCATTTCCAGATTTTCCTCCACCGTCATGGTGGTGAAGATGTTTGAGGTTTGCGGCACAAAGCCCATTCCCTTGCGGACCCGCGCCTGCGGGGACAGCTGGGTGATATCCTCACCGTCCAGCCGGACAGTGCCCTGCCGCAGCTTCAGCATGCCAAAAACCGCCTTCATTGCGGTGGATTTGCCCGCGCCATTGGGGCCGACGATCACCGCAATCTCGCCCGGTTCCACCGCGATGGTGCAGCTATGCAGGATGTCGGCCGCGCCATAGCCGCCGGTCATACTCTCGCCGATCAGGAAGGGTTCAGCCATGCGCGTGCTCTTCTTTCAGCTTGTTCTTCAGGCCGGTGCCCAGATAGGCCTCAATCACCCGTTCATCGTTTTTCACCTCATCCACGGTGCCCTGTGCCAACACCTGGCCTTGGGCCATGCAGATCACCGGATCACACAGGCGGGCGATGAAATCCATGTCGTGTTCAATCACGCAGAAGGTATAGCCGCGTTCCTTGTTCAGCCGCACGATGGCGTCGCCGATGGTGTTCAGAAGCGTGCGGTTCACGCCTGCGCCGACTTCATCCAGAAAGACGATCTTGGCGTCGACCATCATGGTCCGTCCCAGTTCCAACAGCTTTTTCTGCCCGCCCGAGATCATGCCGGCCTTTTGCTCAGCCAGATGGCTGATGGTCAGAAACTCCAGCACCTCATCGGCCTTGGCGCGGATCTGCTCTTCCTCGGCGGCCATGGCACCGCGCGAAAAGACCGCGTTCCACAGCCGTTCGCCCGCTTGTCGGGGCGGAACCATCATCAGGTTTTCGCGCACTGTCATGCTGCTGAATTCATGCGCGATCTGAAAGGTGCGCAACAACCCCTTGTGGAACAGCACATGCGGGGCAAGGCCGGTGATGTCTTCGCCATCCATGATGACCAGGCCAGAGGTTGGCGGCAGACGGCCCGCGATCACGTTGAACAGCGTGGTTTTCCCTGCGCCATTCGGCCCGATCAGGCCGGTGATGCTGCCTGTTTGAATCTCCAGCGACGCGCCGTCAACCGCCCGGAAGCCTCCGAAGTGGCGATGAAGGTTCTCGACCTTGATCATGCGATTCCCCTGTTGACCTACCGGAAACTGCTGAGGGTTTTCCCCCATGCGGGCGGCCTTTTATCTTTGCTCGCGGCCCGGGGCAATGCCCGGGCCGCGTCGTTTTGTCCGCGCGGCCCCGTGACTTAGCGGAACTTGACGGTTTCGTACTTGCCGTCCTTGACGATGAACTCTTTGTAACGGCCAGCGCTTTCGCCTGGGCCGATCAGGGTCACGCCCGAAGCGCCGTCATAGTCGATGGCCTTGCCCTCGGCGAGCAGTTCCAGCGCCTTGCCCAACTCTCCGGGCATGATCTTGACGCCCGATCCATCGGCCGGACCGTTGGCAATTTCCATGACTTTCTCTTTGTAGACGTTCGAGTCGGTCGAACCTGACGCCTCGATCGCCAGCATGATCAGCGCGGCTGCGTCATAGCTTTCCATCGAATAGGGCGATGTCGCGTCAAAGGGGTTGGCGCTGGCCTTGCCCATTTCAGTCAGGATCGCCGCACCGGGGCTGTCGGATTGCGCGACCTGGCCGTAGCTGCCATCCAGCGCCGGGCCAATGGCCGCGGGCAGCCCGTCGCCAACCATGCCGCCGGGCAGACCAAAGGTGGTAAAGGCGCCCGAGTCGAGCGAGGCCTGGACAATGCCCTTGCCACCCTGGTCCAGATAGCCCGCGACAACCAGCAGGTCGCCGCCCGCTGCCGCCAGTGCCGAAACTTCGGCCGAATAGTCGGCCTTGCCATCGTCATGCGCCGCATTGATCGTGACCACACCGCCCTTGGCGATGAAGGCCGATGAGATCGCCTCGGCCAGACCCTTGCCATAGTCGCTGTTGGAATAGGTCAGGGCGATGGATTTCACGCCCTTTTCGACCAGAATGTCGGCCATGACTTCGCCTTCGCGCGCATCCGACGGCGAGGTGCGGAAGAACAACCCGTTGTCGGGATCGCTGGACAGGGCCGGCGATGTGGCCGCGGGTGAGATCATCACGATTCCGTTCGGCATGGCCACATTGGTCAGGGCAGCACGGGTCACGCCCGAACAGTCGCCACCGATGATGCCCTTGACGCCCTCGGCCGTGATCATCCGCTCGGCGGCCGCAGTGGCGGCGGCGGCGTCAACACAGGTCGAGTCGCCACGCACCGAGATGTAATTGTTCTTGGCCTTGCCCGAGGCATCCACCTCGGCCATCGCCAGTTCGGCACCTGCAGCCATATGTTTGGTCAGCGATTCAATCGGGCCGGTAAAGCCGATAAGGATACCCAGTTTCACGTCCTCGGCGGTGGCAGCGCCAGCCATCAAGGCGCAGGCCGAAGCGGCCAGCAGCAGTTTTTTCATTTTTTTATCTCCCTGGTTGGGCCGAAGCCCTGCGCAGGATGCTAGAGGCAAGTTTTTGAAAAGGGAAGTCTGTCTGTGTGTGCGGTGCAAACCGGATTTTACTTCCGCAAGTCCAAGACCCTGGCGCCAAAAAGCAACGGCCCGGGACAGTGCCCGGGCCGTCAGTCTGACTGGTGGACAGGTCGCGATCAGCGGTAGCCGACCACTTCCCACTTGCCGTCCTTGACCTCATCCTCGGCAAAGGTGCCCGAGGCATCGCCGGTGTCGATCAGGTTGACCCCGGTGGCGCCTTCATAGTCGATGGCGGTGCCCGCGGTGATCAGTTCCAGCGCCTTGCCCAACTCACCCGCCTTGATCTTGACGCCCGAGCCATCGGCCGGGCCGTTGGCGATTTCCATGATCTTGTCCTTGTAGACCTTGGAGTCGGTGGAATTCGCCGCCTGCATGGCCAGCATGATCAGGGCAGCGGCATCATAGGACTGCGGGGCAAAGTTGGTTGATCCGTCAAACGACGGGTCATTGGCGGTGGCCAGTGCCAGATAGTCGGTATAGCCCTCGGTGGTGGACGAGGCGTGCTGCCCGAACGACCCGTTCAGGCCAGCGCCCAGGGCGTCAACCAGGCTTTGGCCATACATGCCGCCGGGCAGGCCGTAGATGCTGAACGCGCCCGTGTCGATCGATGCCTGGATGATACCCTTGCCGCCCTGGTCGATATAGCCTGCAACAACCAGCACTTCGCCGCCCGCTGCGGCCAGCGCTGCGATTTCGGCCGAATAGTCGGCTTTGCCGTCGTCATGGCTGGCATTGATAGTGACGGTGCCACCCTTGGCGGTGAATGCGGCGGCAATCGATTCCGCCAGACCCTTGCCGTAGTCCGAGTTGGAATACGAGATCGCGATGGTCTTCACACCACGGTCGGCCAGAATGTCGCCCATGACGGCGCCTTCGCGAGCGTCGGACGGCACGGTGCGGAAGAAC
The DNA here is from genome assembly GCA_049291415.1 of Paracoccaceae bacterium. Taxonomy (GTDB): domain Bacteria; phylum Pseudomonadota; class Alphaproteobacteria; order Rhodobacterales; family Rhodobacteraceae; genus Pseudogemmobacter. The sequence goes on from JBATPI010000188.1 coordinate 8,723, forward strand.
AACCCGTCATCGGGGTCCGAGCTGAGCGCGGGCGAGGTGGCCGAAGGCGATATCATCACGATGCCGTTGGTCATCGCCACGTTGGTCAGGACAGCGCGGGTCACCCCCGAGCAGTCGCCGCCGACCATGCCCTTGATGCCCTCAACGGTCACCAGACGCTCGGCCGCCGCAGTAGCGGCCGCAGCGTCGATGCAGGTCGAGTCGGCGCGAACGTCCTTGAACACCCAGCCATTCGCGGCCTTGCCCGAAGCATTCACTTCGGCCATCGCCATCTCGGATGCGGTAAACATGTTCGGCGCGATGCTTTCGATCGGGCCGGTGGCGCCCAGCAGGGTGCCGATCATGACGTCTTCAGCCGAGGCTGCACCCGCAACCAGAGCAAGGGCCGAACCGGCCAGCAGCAGTTTTTTCATTTGTTTGTTCCCTTATTGGATCGTAATTCTGCGCCAGACCCTAAAGCGCCAAATCACAAAAGAAAAGTCCGACCTTGGGGCAGGCTGTTTCCATCGCGGCAACACTGTAAATCGGCGCAGGCCGTCAGATCGACAGCCGCGGTGCCCCCGCCGAGGGCAGCCCTTGGGTGCCGCGTTCGCGGTAGGGGGTGGTGCTGTAATGGCTGCGGTAACATTTGGAAAAATGAGATGGGCTGGCAAAGCCGCAGGCCAGGGCCACGTTGATCACGCTCATATCCGTCTGCATCAACAGGTTGCGCGCCTTTAGCAGCCGCAATTCCATATAATAGCGTTTCGGGCTGCGGTTCAGATAACGGCGGAACAGCCGCTCCAGCTGACGTGTGGACATGCCCACCTCTTCGGCCAGATCGGCGGGCGACATCGGGTCTTCGATGTTGCTCTCCATCATGTGGATGACCTGAGACAGCTTTGGGTGACGCACGCCGATCCGGGTGGGGACCGAAAGGCGCTGGGTGTCCTGATCGGTGCGGATGGTGGAATAGATCATCAGATCGGCCACGGTATTGGCCATATCCTCGCCATGGTCGGCAGCAATGATGCGCAACATCAGGTCGATGGAACTGATGCCCCCGGCGGTGGACCAGCGGTTGCCGTCCATCACGAAGACCGCCTTGGTCAGGGCAACATCTTCGAATTCTTCGGCAAAACCGTCATGGTTTTCCCAATGCACGGTGGCCTTCTTGCCATCGAGAAGACCGGCCTTGGCCAAGGCATAGGCCCCGGTACACAGCCCGCCGATGGCGACACCGCGCCGCGCCTCGCGTCGCAGCCAGTTGACCACAGCCTTGGTGGTGGTGCGCTGAATGTCGATACCGCCGCAGACCAGAATGGTATCGTCGCGCTCAACCTCATCCAGCCCGAAATCCAGCTTGAAGGTGGCCCCGTTCGAGCAGGTCTTTTCCACCCCGCCTTCGCCCGCCAGCGCCCAAGTATAAAGCGTGCGGCCAGCAGCATGGTTGACCAGACGCAAGGGTTCAATAGCGCCCGCGAAATTGATCATGGTGAACTTGTCCAGCAACAGAAAGACGAACCGCCGCGGGGCGACGATCTTTTCCACTTGGGTGGCCTTGCGGGGCGGGCTGGGCATGTCTGCGACCTGTTCATGTCGGTAGCGGCCATCGATACCGATATTCCGGGCCGCTGCAAGGGCTGCTAAAGCCAATTTGAGTGCCTTTCGGCTTTGCATCCCCGCCAAGGCCGCATATAGACATCCCGTTACCGCAAACGACCAAGGATCACCTGCCATGACCAAGGGCTGGACGAAATCGGACTGGCGCGCAAAGCCGCGTTTGCAGATGCCCGATTACCCCGATACCGCAGCATTGAACGCTGTCGAGGCGCAGTTGGCAAAATATCCGCCGCTGGTTTTTGCCGGTGAGGCGCGTCGGCTGAAAAAGCAGCTGGCTCTGGCGTCCGAGGGAAAGGCCTTTCTGCTGCAGGGCGGCGATTGCGCCGAGAGCTTTGCCGAATTCAGCGCCGACAATATCCGCGACACGTTCCGCGTGATGCTGCAGATGGCGGTCGTGCTGACCTATGGCGCCAAGGTGCCGGTGATCAAGGTGGGCCGGATGGCCGGGCAGTTCGCCAAGCCGCGCAGCGCGCCGACCGAGGTGATCGACGGCGTCGAATACCCCAGCTATCGCGGTGACATCATCAACGGCTTTGAACCCACGATTGAAGCGCGCCGCCCCGATCCGAACCGCATGCTGCAGGCCTATACGCAGGCCGCCGCCAGCCTGAACCTGTTGCGCGCGTTTTCCACCGGCGGCTTTGCCGACATCCACCGGGTGCATTCCTGGACGCTGGGGTTTGCCGAGCATGACAAGGCCGAGCGTTACCGCGAACTCAGCAACCGCATTTCGGACGCGCTGGACTTCATGAATGCCGCAGGCGTCAATTCAGAGACCGCGAATGAGCTGGCCCGGGTGGATTTCTACACCAGCCATGAGGCGCTGCTCTTGGAATACGAAGAGGCCTTGTGCCGGATCGACAGCATCAGCGGGCAGCCGGTGGCAGGCTCGGGTCATATGATCTGGATCGGCGACCGCACGCGGCAGCCTGACGGCGCGCATGTCGAATTCGCCCGTGGTGTGCTGAACCCCATCGGGCTGAAATGTGGCCCGACCACTACGGCCGAAGACCTGAAGATCCTGATGGCCAAGCTGAACCCCGCGAATGAGGCCGGGCGCCTGACCCTGATTGCGCGCTTTGGCGCGGGCAAGGTCGGCGACCATCTGCCCCGCCTGATCAAGGCAGTGCAGGAAGAGGGCGCAAAGGTGGTCTGGTCGTGCGATCCGATGCACGGCAACACGATCAAGGCGACCTCTGGCTACAAGACCCGGCCGTTCGATTCCGTCCTGTCCGAAGTGCGTGAGTTCTTTGGCATCCACAAAGCCGAAGGCACCGTCGCCGGTGGCGTGCATTTTGAGATGACCGGTCAGGATGTGACCGAATGCACCGGCGGCCTGCGGGCCGTCTCAGACGCCAGCTTGGCTGACCGCTATCACACCGCCTGCGATCCGCGCCTGAATGCCAGCCAGTCGCTGGAACTGGCGTTTCTGGTGGCTGAAGAGCTGTCTTCGCAGCGCGACGCCGCGCGGCGCATCGCGCTGTAATCCGGGCGTGAGGTGGCGAAAAGGCGGGGCCGTCGTGCCCCGCCTTTTCATTCCGTCAGAGCAACGCCAGACTGATCGGCAATTCCGATCAGTCCACCGAATAGACCAGCCGCAGATGCGGCTTGCCTGCAATCGGCTGTGCGGGCGTGGCAGGTTCGGCCAGGCCGGGCAGGGTGCGCAGATCCACCCCCACCCGGGCGGCCACTGCGGTGGGATCGACGATCAGCCGCTCTTCCATCGCGCGGGTAATCGCGAACCGCCGCGGTGCGCGGCCAATCGTGCCACCGGTGGCCAGACAGCCCAGCACCAGATCGCGCGCCCCGCCCGCCGATCGCAGCGGCAGCAGCATAAGCCGTGCCTGCAGCGCCGGACGGCCGATCGCACGCTCAGCCTCCAGATGCAGATCGGCGGCGATGGGTTGGGTGAAAACCCGCTCCAGCACCTCGGCCAGACGCAGGCGCGACTCGGGCGTGATCAGGGCTGACAGGGGCAGGCCCTTCATGTCCAGTCCAGCCACCTCGGCCAGACCCGATCCGGCGATGCGCAACCGCACCAGCCCGGTGCCGATCCGTTCGGCGATAAACACCTGCTCCAGCGCCCCCGCCATGCCGCGTGGGTCCAGATCGGCGCGCGACGGGATGCCGATCCCGTTGCGCCGGCCTTCCCAATAAGCCCGCACTTCGGCCAGGCCGGAAAACCGAGCCCCCGTCGTGTCACGTTCACCTTTGGCGCCCAGAAATGAAAACACCATCACCCTATCCTTTGGCCCCGCATCGCACCGCTTGCGACCGGGCCGAGTTGCCGCCCAAACCCAGCTCTGTTAGGCCTTTGCGCAGATGCAGGGGCCAGTGCTGCCTTGCGCAACCAGAACAGGGTTAATGCTACCGCAACAATTGTTACCGATGTCTGAAGATACCCCAGATCGTTCGGATTCGGGTGAAAATCTCAACAAATGGTAAACAACGGCTGGAGGCGGCGACCGCAGGGGGACTAGCGATGACAATATCCATGACGGGGTTTGCCGCGGGGCGCGGCGCGGGCGCGGGCTATGCCTGGGTTTGGGACATAAGGTCGGTCAACGGCAAGGGGCTGGATCTGCGGCTGCGGGTGCCCGACTGGGTGGACGGACTGGAGGCCACCTTACGTGCCGAGATGCAAAAGGCTATGGGCCGCGGCAATGTCAGCCTGTCCTTGAAGGTCACCAAAGAGGTGGGCGAGGCGGACGCCCTGCAGGTCAATGACCGGGTGCTGGCGGGTGTTCTGGCCGCGCTGAGCCATGTTGAGGGGGCGGCGATGAACTCGGGCGTCACCCTTGCGCAGGCGACGGCGGCTGATGTGCTGACGATGCGCGGCGTGCTGGAGACTGCCGCCGCTGAGGATGACACCGGCCCCCTGCGCGCGGCGATCCTGGCCGATCTGCCAGACCTGCTGGCCGATTTCCAGGCGATGCGCCTGATGGAAGGCACCGCTCTGGCGGCGGTGATCGCGGCGCAACTGGACCAGATCGACGCGCTGGTGGCGCAATCGCGCGTGGCGTCCGACGCCCGCCGCACCCGGGCGCCCGAAACCTTGCGCTTGGCGCTGGCGCGGATTCTGGACAATGCTGACGGGGTGGATGAGACCCGCATCGCGCAAGAGCTGGCCATGCTGGCCGTCAAGCAAGACATCACCGAAGAGATTGACCGCCTGATGGCCCATATCGCCGCCGCCCGCGCGCTGCTGGCCGATACCGCCCCGGTCGGCCGCAAGTTCGACTTTCTGATGCAGGAGTTTCTGCGTGAGGCGAATACGCTGCTCAGCAAATCGCAGGACATTGATCTGACGCGCGCGGGGCTTGACCTGAAGACGGTGATCGACCAGATGCGCGAGCAGGTTCAGAACGTGGAATGAGCATGGCCCCGACAGTTGCCCGACCCCCTGCCCAACAACCGGTCCGGCGCGGCCTGCTGATGATCCTGTCCTCGCCCTCGGGTGCTGGCAAATCCACGCTGGCCAAGATGCTGATGGCTTGGGATCCGACAATCCGCTTTTCGGTCTCGGCCACCACCCGCAGCCCGCGTCCCGGCGAAGAGGACGGGCGCGAGTATTACTTCAAGGACCGCGCCGCATTTGAGGCTATGGTGGCGCAGGGCCAGATGCTGGAACATGCCGAGGTGTTCGGCAATTTCTACGGCAGTCCGCGCGGCCCGGTTGAGGTGGCGATGCGCGATGGGCGCGACACGCTGTTTGACATCGACTGGCAGGGCGGCCAGCAGATCCGCAACTCGGCCCTTGGGCGCGATGTGGTGTCGGTGTTCGTGCTGCCGCCGTCAATCGCCGAGTTGGACCGCCGGTTGCGGTCGCGCGGGCAGGACAGCGATCAGGTGATTGCCGGGCGCATGGCGAAATCCCGGTCCGAGATCAGCCATTGGGCGGAATATGACTATGTGCTGGTGAATGACGATCTTGACAGCACTTTCAAGGACTTGCTGACCATTCTTCAGGCGGAACGGATGCGGCGCGACCGCCAGCCGGATTTGTCGGAATTCGTGCGCGGCCTGAACAGGGAGTTTGAGGCGAAATGATCTATGCATTGGACGGATTTGCCCCTGAAATCAACACGGACGCTTGGGTAGCCCCCGGCGCGCATATCATGGGCCGCGTGGTTTTGGGTGCTGGCGTCGGAATCTGGTTCGGTGCGGTCCTGCGTGGCGATAATGAGCCGATCGTGGTGGGCGAAGCCACAAACATTCAGGAAAACAGCGTGTTGCATACCGATATGGGCTATCCTCTGACCATCGGGCGCGATTGCACCATTGGCCATAAGGCGATGCTGCATGGCTGCACCATCGGCGACGGCACGCTGATCGGCATGGGGGCGACGGTGCTGAACGGCGCACGCATCGGCAAGGGCTGTCTGATCGGGGCGGGCGCACTGATCACCGAGGGCAAAGAGATTCCTGACGGATCTCTGGTGATGGGCAGTCCGGGACGGGTGGTGCGGACGCTGGACGCCGAGGCGCAGGCGCGGCTGTTGGCCTCGGCCGCGGGCTACCGCGCCAATGCAGCGCGGTTTCGGGCCGGGTTGACGCAGGTCTGAAGCCTATGGAATTTTTATTCCATTCGTGATACCCGTGGCCGATACAGTCAGGACAGGCCACATGACAGATGCAGATCACACCCGGCCGCCGGTCTCGGTTGACGCATTTCGCGTGCGATTGGCGGCCCGGCAAGACAGCCTGCCCAGCCGCCTGCGCCAATGTGCCGATCATATCGGCGCCAATCTGGACCGGATTGCGGTCTCAACCGTGGCCGATCTGGCCGCTGGGGCCGGGGTGCCGCCCAGTGCGGTAATGCGGTTTTGCCAGATCATGGGTTTTGCCGGCTTTTCCGACCTTCAGCGCCTGTTCCGCGACGCCTATGCCCCAGGCTATCCCGATTACGCCACCCGCCTGCACAATCTGCAGGCGGGTGGCAACGGCAGCCCCTCGGCCTTGCTGGCCGAATTTGTCGAGGCTGGACGGATGTCGCTGGAATCCCTTACGAAAACTGTGGACGAGGTGGCGATGGCGCGGGCTGTTCAGGTGCTGGCAGGGGCATCAGTGGTGCATCTGATGGGGGTGCGGCGCGCCTTTCCAGTGGCCAGTTATCTGGCCTATGTGTTTGAAAAGATGCAGGTGCCTGCGATGCTGCATGATGGCGTCGGGGGGCTGGATCACCGCCACGCGCTGCGGCCGGATGATGCTTTGCTGGCAATCTCGTTCGCGCCCTATGCGGCCGAGACTCTGGCCCTGGCAGATCTGGCCCGCGCCCGCGGCCTGCCGGTTGTGGCACTGACCGATGCGGATCTGGGCCCGCTGGCGCGCGTCTCAACCAGCGTGCTGATTGTGGCCGAAGTGGATTTCGGCGCGTTCCGGTCGGTTTCTGCGACGATTGCAATGGCCTTGGCGCTGGCTGTTGCCGTAGGCTCGGCCAGAGAGGGCAAAATTCCGCTTTCCTGAAGGAGGGTTGTGGAATAAATATTCCATATATGGAGTGCAAGCGGTGCGCCATCGGCGCATGGGGGCAAGGGTGGCATGAAAACGCTGGACGTGATCACGATTGGCCGCGCCTCGGTTGACCTATACGGCGCGCAGGTCGGCGGGCGGCTGGAGGATATGGGGTCTTTCCAGAAATACATCGGCGGCAGCCCGTGCAACATCGCCACCGGAACCGCGCGGCTGGGGCTGAAATCGGCGCTGATCACCCGCGTCGGTGATGAGCATATGGGCCGGTTCATCCGTGAGGAACTGGCGCGCGAAGGCGTCGATGTACGTGGCGTCATCACCGATCCCGAACGGCTGACCGCGCTGGTCCTGCTGGGCATCCGCGATGACCAGCAGTTTCCGCTGATCTTCTATCGTGAAAACTGCGCCGATATGGCGCTGTGCGAGGGTGATATCGACCCCACTCTGATCGCCGATGCCCGCGCCGTGGTCGCCACCGGCACCCATCTGTCGCATCCGCGTACCGAGGCTGCCGTGCTGAAGGCGCTGCATCTGGCCCGCGCAACCGGTGCGCAAACCGCGCTGGATATTGACTACCGCCCCAACCTCTGGGGTCTGGCAGGGCATGGCGATGGCGAAAGCCGCTTTATCGCCAGTGCGGCGGTTACGGCGAAACTGCAGGCCAGCTTGCCTCTGTTCGACCTGATCGTCGGCACTGAAGAAGAGTTCCACATCGCCGGCGGCACCACCGACACCATCGCCGCCCTGCGCGCGGTTCGGGCGGTCTCCGCGGCCACTCTGGTCTGCAAACGCGGCCCGATGGGGGCGGTGGCCTTTACCGGCGCCATTCCCGACCGGCTGGATGACGGCCAGTCCGGCCCCGGCTTCCCGATCGAGGTGTTCAACGTTCTGGGCGCGGGCGATGGCTTCATGTCGGGGCTGCTGAAAGGCTGGCTTGATGGCGAGGCTTGGCCGACCGCACTGACCTACGCCAACGCCTGCGGCGCCTTCGCCGTCAGCCGCCACGGCTGCACGCCCGCCTATCCGTCGTGGGATGAATTGCAATTCTTTCTGGCCCGCGGTGTTGTCACCCCTGCATTGCGCAAGGATCCCGTGTTGGAGCAGATGCACTGGTCCACCAACCGCCACAACGATTGGTCCACCATGCGGGTGTTCGCCTTTGACCACCGCAACCAGCTAGAGGCGATGATGGGGGCGACGCCCGAAAAGATCTCCGCGTTCAAGGGGTTATGTCTGGACGCCGCCTTGCAGGTGCAGGGTGGACGGCCCGGCTATGGCATCCTGTGTGACAGCCGTTTGGGGCGGCAAGCGTTGTATCGGGCCGCAGGAACGGGCCTCTGGATCGGCCATCCAGTGGAATGGCCGGGGTCACGCCCACTGCAGTTGGAGCCTGAGATCGGCCCCGATTTCGGCGGGCTTTCCGAATGGCCGCTGCAGCATGTGGTCAAGGTGTTATGCTTTTACCACCCCGACGACGACGCCGGGACCAAAGCCGCGCAAGAGGATACCGTGTTGCGTCTGTTCCATGCCTGCCGCCGCAACCGTCTGGAAATGCTGTTGGAAATCATCCCGTCCAAGGTGGGGCCGGTTGATGATCTGACCTCGGCCCGGGTGATTGAGCGGTTCTATGATCTGGGCATCTACCCCGATTGGTGGAAGCTGGAGCCGTTTGCGACCGACGCCGCCTATGCCGCCACCTGTGCCGCAATCACCGCGCGTGACCGCCATGTGCGCGGCATCGTGGTGCTGGGGCTGGATGCCAGCGAAGAGGCCCTGTCTGCATCACTGGCGCTGGCGGCGGGGCATGGGCTGGTCAAAGGCTTTGCCATTGGACGCACCATCTTTGGCGATGCGGCGCGGGCCTGGATGCAAGGCCAGATGACAGACGCCGCCGCAGTTGCGATGATGGCCGGGAACTACGCGCGGCTCTGTGCGATCTGGGACAGGGCACGGGCAGATAAGGAGCCAGCAGCATGACCACAATCCGGCTGACCGCCGCACAAGCCATGGTGAAATACCTGTCGGTGCAGATGGCGCCTGACGGCGGGCGCTACATCGAGGGGGTCTGGGCGATCTTTGGCCACGGCAACGTCGCGGGCCTGGGGGAGGCGCTGCACGGCATTGGCGACGCCCTGCCCACCTGGCGCGGCCAGAATGAGCAGACCATGGCCCATGCCGCCATCGCCTATGCCAAGGCGCACGGGCGGCGTCGGGCGATGGCGGTCACCTCTTCCATCGGGCCGGGGGCGACCAATATGGTCACCGCGGCCGCCTTGGCGCATGTAAACCGGCTGCCGGTCCTGTTCATTCCCGGCGATGTCTTTGCCAATCGTGCGCCCGATCCGGTCTTGCAGCAGATCGAGGATTTTGATGATGCCACGGTCAGCGCGAATGACTGCTTTCGCCCTGTGGTGCGCTATTTCGATCGGATTTCACGGCCCGAGCATCTGTTGACCGCGCTGCCGCGCGCGCTGCAAGTGATGACCGATCCGGCCAATTGCGGGCCGGTCTGTCTGGCGTTCTGTCAGGATGTGCAGGCCGAAGCATATGACTACCCAGTGGAGTTTTTCACCCCAAAGGTCTGGCACATCCGCCGCCCCGAACCTGATGCGCAGGAATTGGCCGCAGCGGTGGCGGCCATCCGTGCGGCCAAGCGGCCCTTGATCGTGGCGGGCGGCGGGGTGATCTATTCGGGGGCCGAGCAGACGCTGCTGGATTTCGCCCGCAGCCATAACATCCCACTGGTCGAGACCCAGGCCGGCAAGGGCGCGGTTGACTGGGAACAGCCGTTGCACTTTGGCTCACCCGGTGTGACCGGCACGGGCTGCGGCAATGCGCTGGCGGCCACGGCTGATCTGGTGATTGGCGTCGGCACAAGGTTTCAGGACTTTACCACCGGCAGTTGGACGGTGTTTTCCGCGCCCGACGTGCGTCTGATGTCGATCAACATCCATGGATATGACGCAGCCAAACGCGGCGCGTTGCCCTTGGTTTCCGATGCGAAAGTGGGTTTGGAAAAGATCAGTGCGGACCTGGAGGGGCACCGCTTTGCTGATCCGGATTTCGCGGCGCGCAAGGCCTGGTTTGCCACCACGGATGCGCTGTTTGCCGCGCCAAAGGGGAACGCGCTGCCCACCGACACGCAGGTGATCGGCGCGGTTGGCCGAGTGGCCGACAAGCGCAGCCTGATCATGTCGGCGGCGGGCACCATGCCGGGCGCCTTGCATGTGCTGTGGCGGGCTGCGCAGGGCGGCTATCATATGGAATACGGGTTTTCCTGCATGGGCTATGAGATTGCGGGCGCGATGGGCATCAAGATGGCCCAACCAGACCGCAATGTGATCTGCATGGTCGGCGATGGCAGCTATATGATGGCCAATTCCGAACTGGCAACGGCGGTGCGGATGGCCATTCCCTTTACCGTCGTTCTGACCGACAATCGCGGCTATGGCTGCATCAACCGGTTGCAGATCGCGACCGGTGGGGTGCCCTTCAATAACCTTCTGCGCGACTCTGCCCATATCAATGATGCCGATCTGGATTTTGTTGCCCATGCCCGCGCAATGGGTGCCATAGCGGTGAAAGTGTCGGATATCAGTGGGTTGGAGCGAGAACTTCATGCGGCAAAAACCGCATCTGTTCCGACTGTGATCGTGATTGACACCGACCCCGGCCCCGGCACCGGCGCAGGCGGCACATGGTGGGACGTGGCGGTGCCGGCGGTCTCGGCCCGGGCCGAGGTGCGGGCGGCGCGCAGTGACTATGAAGCCGCGACCAAAGTCCAGCGGCTGATGACCTGAAACACGCGGGGTATGACGGCGGGACCGGGACTGGCAAAAGAGAATTGGCTGGTCTGATGGAACGTGCCGGGGGCCAGATCCCCGGCCCCCCCCCGTGACATAGTTTGGACGGATGAAAGGGCCGGGCATGGCGGATTTGCTAAGGAAACCCAGTGGTGTGCGGGGCAAGGTTCATGCGATCTCACCAGCTGATGCTGGCTGGGGCTATGTGGGCTTTTCGCTGTATCGGTTGGCCGCAGGCGATGTGGCGGCCGAGGCGACCGGTGACCGTGAGGTCATTCTGGTCATGGTTGAGGGGCGCGCGCAGATCGTGGGTGCCGGGCAGGACTGGGGTGAGTTGGGCGGGCGGATGAGCGTGTTTGAGCGCACGCCGCCGCATTGTCTGTATTTGCCGAACGGGGTGGACTGGCGGGCCCAGGCCACCACCGATTGCGTGCTGGCGGTCTGTTCTGCGCCGGGTAAGGGTGGGCACGCTGCGCGGCGGTTGGGGCCGGACGGGATCACCCTGACCCCGCGCGGACAGGGGGCGAATACGCGCCATGTCAACAACATCGCCATGGAGGCGGCCGATGTGGCCGACAGTCTGTTGGTGACAGAGGTGTTCACCCCCTCGGGCAACTGGTCCAGCTACCCGAGCCACCGCCATGATGAGGATGATTTCCCCCGCATGACCTATCTGGAGGAAAGCTACTACCACCGCCTGAACCCCGCGCAAGGCTTTGCTGTGCAACGGGTTTATACCGAGGATGGGTCATTGGACCAGTCCATGGCGGTCAAGGATCATGACGTGGTTCTGGTGCCAAAGGGGCACCATCCTTGCGGCGCGCCCTATGGGTATGAGCTGTATTATCTGAACGTGATGGCCGGGCCACGGCGGGCCTGGCGCTTTCAGAATGATCCTGACCACGACTGGATCTATCGGCGCGACAACCCAGAGGCCTAGGGGTTATAGCCGGGCCAGCCTTTCGCTGAGCAGGCGGTAAAACCCGTCGCGGTCGACCGAGCCGATAAAGAGTGCGTTCGGCGCGCGGTCTGTGACGTGCCACCAATCGGCGACCGTCATGCCAAGGGTCAGCTGGGACTGGCATTCGATTTCCACGTTGATGTGGCGGCCGTGGAACAAGCCGGGGTTGATCAGATAGGCGATGACGCAAGGGTCATGCAGCGGCGCGCCCTCGCTGCCGTATTTGGCGGTATCAAACCGCTCAAAGAAATCGGTCCAGCTGGCGACGGCACGCCCGACCGGGGTGCCAAGGCCGCGCATTTCCTCAACCCAAGGACGTGAGGTCAGCGCCTTATGCGTGACATCCAGCGGCATCACCACCAGTGGCACACCGGATTTGAACACGATTTCAGCTGCTTCCGGGTCAACGTAGATGTTGAACTCGGCGGTGGGGGTGATGTTTCCCACCTCAAAATACGCGCCGCCCATCAAGACGATCTCGGCCACGCGGGCGATGATGTCGGGGGCGCGGTCAAAGGCGGTGGCGATATTGGTCAGGGGGCCGAGGGGGCAAAGCGTGACGGTGCCCGGCGCCTCACGCCGCAGGGTATCAATGATGAAATCGACACCATGGGTGGGGTGCAAGGGCAGCGTGGGGTCGGGCAGCGGAATGCCGTCCAGGCCGGTCTTGCCGTGGACATGCTCGGCTGTGACCAGTTTGCGCTGCAAGGGCGCGTCGCAGCCGGCATAGACCGGCACGGTTTTGCCTGACAGTTCGACGATGACCCGGGCGTTCTTTTGCGTCAGCGCCAAGGGCACGTTGCCCGCGACGGCGGTCAGGCCCAGAACCTCGATCTCTTCGGGACTGGCCAGCGCCAGAAGGATCGCCACGGCGTCGTCCTGGCCGGGGTCTGTGTCGATGATGATCTTGCGCGGATGGGGTGACATGGCGGGCTGTCCTGTGATGGCTGGCGGCAAAAGGCGCGGACGCCCATGGCTGCAGTTTAGCCGCCCCCTGCGCCCGGCAACATCCCCAAAACGCCGAGGCCCGGCGCCAAGGCCGGATCCGTCAGTTGTCCTTCTTGATCGCCTTCAGATCTTCGCCATAGGCCTTCAGCCAGGCCTTGATCCCGGCATGCTTTTCCTTGCCCTGCATCCAGCCTGCCAGCAGCGATCGTTCCAGCCCCGGATCCATCGCGCAGCCAAAGGGCAGGGCGGTATAGGTTTCCAGACTGAAGGCGGCATAGGCGCGTTCATCCTCGGGGGTGATGGTCTTTTTGCCCATCAGATCGGCGATACGGCCCTTGGCGGCGGCGGCACTCAGCGCCTCTTGCGCCTTCACGCGCATCTCTTTCAGGTCCAGCTTGTTGAGATCCTTGGCCTTGATATAGGCGTCCAGAAGGTCGGCGTCGGTCATCTTCCGGCCGTGGATGATGGGGAAAAGATAGGCCATTTCCGCCACCTTGTCATAGCCCAGCCGGTCGGTGGGAATGAAAGAGGTGCCGGACAGGAACATATAGGGATTAACCCTTGCGTCATCCTCGATATAGGCGGCCAGCCCGGCCGTCCGGTTCAGATAGTCGTCGCGCATCAGGTCATGGCCGTCTTGCTTGACCCATTGCTTCATCGCATCCGAGCCGGCCTGTGTGCCGCGGATCTGGGCAAAGTTGTCATGCGTATCCACCGCCTTGCGCATCGCGGCATCGGCCATTTCCGGCATTTTCAGCGCTTCGGAAAAATAGGTGGCGATGTCGCCCATGCCGTCGGGCAGGAAGGCACCGCCCTTTTCGACCAGACTGGACATCACGCTCATTGCGAACAGCAGATCTTGCTGCGCTTCGCTGTAGCGGCTGTTGGCCATGCGGGTGCGAGCGGTGGCGACCTTGGATTCATAAAGCTCGTATTGCGAATAGACCTCATTCACCGCGGTGGCGATCTGGACGCCTTTTTGCAGGGTGTCGACCACGAATTTGCTGTTGGCGGTCTGGTTTTGCAGCTTTAGCAGCTGGGCATGGTCCTTGTCGCCAAGGCCCTGGGGCGCGTGATACGTCGGATCCAGCGCCATCATCTTTTCGGTCAGCTCATCCAGTGCTTCGAATTTGCTTTCGGTGGCCATCGCGACGTATTTCTGCGTCATGTCCATGGTTGAGGTGAAGAGCGTGATGCCCTCTTTCGCGCCGCCGCCTTTCACCGCACCCAGCGCGTCGGAAAAGGCAGCGATGTCATGGGCGGCCCCGACCACCTTGGCCAGTCCTTCGACCCGCGCGGCCATGGCGTCATGGTTGTCCTTGCGGGCGCGGGCGGCGTCACCTGCGCGGCGGGCCTCTACCACCATGGCGGCGTTTTCCTTGCTGGGATCCTTTCTGACCCGGGCTTCGGCGGCCTTCAGCAAGGACTCTGCCTGCCGCATATTGGCTGCTTCGGCATTGCTGGCCATCTTTGCCAGATCTGCCAATTGGCCAAAGAAGGCGTCCTGGTTTTCGGGGTCAGAGGCCATCGCGGTCATCAGCTGTTGCATCGCCGATTGGTCCAGCGCTTTCTTGATCTCGATTTCGGCCTGGCGCAGCCGGTCCCCCGCATCAATCGCGAAACTCTCGGCCTCGCGCTTTTGCGCTTCGGCCAGCTTTTTCGGGGGCGGCAGCACGGGCACGCCGCTGGCGGCCAGATAGTCATAGCCGCGGATGCGGTCGCGCAGCGCTTCGGCGGTGGACATCTCGGTATGGCGCGCCAGACAACGCTGCAGATCTTCGGTCAGCTTGCGCTTTTCCATGCCTGATCTGGCAGAGATCGTGTCCAGCATCTCATCCAGCACCGAGGTGCCGGATCCCAGCGGATTGGTGGCAGCGCAGCTGTCCCAGATCGATTGGCTGGTCGGCAAAGGATAACGCATGCATCCAAAGCCCGAGACGATGCAGGGATCGCCTGGTTTATTGCAGGTGTATCTCTTGTCGTATTCACCCAAGGTTCCGGGATGGTAGAACTGCGCGGTGCCGCTGGAGCCGTAACCGGCATGTTTGCACAAGCAGTTGTAGAAATCTTCGGTGGGTTCGATTTTCAACCGCTGCAGAGTGGCGATGTGCTTTTCATAAGGCAGAAAGATGATACCTTTCAGAACGCGTTGTTCTGACGGGCTGCGGATCGACGCATCCTGCGCCACGGCTGGCGCGCCGGACAGTGCGGCCAGCACGGTTGCAAGGCTGATCAGACGGGATGCGGGGATCATGGTCCATCCTTTGTCATTTGTGAGGCCAGCCAGTCGATATAGGCGTCGGCGTCAAAATCATCGTCCGGTTCCAGCAGCAGCCGGGTACCCTGATCCAGCAGGGGCGGGGCCAGGGTGCCGATGCTTGCCTCGGTCAGGTGCAGGGCGGCGGGGCCATAGCGATGCGTTGCAAAGGACAGCACCGACAGGTGATAGGCCACGCCCTTGTGCATGCCGTGAAAGCCGGGCGCCTCTAGTGCTGTGGTGCCGGGCAGGGTGGCGCGCACCGTGTTTGTGGTGATGTCGATCAGAACCTGCCCATCCCACAAAGCCATCTCGGCCGCGCTCAGCGGGCGGGTCCAGGTCTGGTAGAAGCCACCATAGAGCTGCAGCTGCCAATTTCCGGCATCGCGCCCCTCATCCTGCTTTATCAAGGAAACCAACATGTACTGCTCTTTGTTCAGGTCGGAGTCGGCGTAATCTGCCAGCTGAACGTGAAAGCCTGTGGTGGTGGCGGGATCAAATCGCAGTGCGATGCGCTGTCCGGCAAGATCCAGCCGGTCATCCAGAATGACGACCGGATCCATCGTGATCGCCCCCGCCGCAGCACTTTCGAACCGCGGCGCGGCTTGCACTTTCAGACCTTGGGCATCAAGGCGTACCTCCTCGGCCATCTCGGGCGAGGACGGGGTCACCACGATCCAGCCGGAAAGCTGACCCGGTGCCATCAGGACGCGACGCGCAAACGGTTCCAGCCCGGCGGGTGCCTGACCGGCGCCCGACAGGGCCGGGCCAATCCTGCGCGTCAGATCAATGCGTCGCAGGCCCAGCGTGGCGGGCGTATTCTCGATCGCCGCATGGCTGTTGACGACCAGCCGCAGCGCACGCCCATCTTTGAGACCGGGCCAGGAGAGGCCGGTTTCCAATGGTTGTCCATCGGCGAAAACGTCGATCATGCCGGGGCGCAGCACCAGTTCCAGCACCCGCGGCAGATCGGGGCGGTCGGGATAGACCAACGGCGACGGATCCGCGGCACTGTTCAAGATCCGGCCCAGACGCAGCCCGCCTTCGGCCGTCCTGACCAGCGTGATGGCATAACTGCCTGCGCCCGGAGAGCCGCCGTCGCGCACCAGATCCTGCGCCAGGGCCACCCGCAGGCCAGAGCTGAGGGCGGGATCGATTTCTATCCGCAGCCGGATTTCAGCGCTGTCGGTGAACCGGTCCAGCCAGATCAGCGGCTCGGTTGAGTAGAGCCCCGCTTCGGCAAAAACCCGGTTTTCATCGACCGAGATTGCCAGAACGCCGTCGGCAAGCGTGGAGCATTGGGCAAAGGGCAGGTTCGGCACGCTGTAGGGCTGCATCCATGGGCCAAACCGGGTGCCGTCAAAGAGGGTGGTCTGCAGCACCGTGCCGGGCGGCGCAAAGGGCGCGGGCAGCGCCATCGGCGGGCTGCCGTCAGGCGCGCGCAGGGGCTGGCTGGTGATTGTCGCCAGATCCATCGCGGCGGTGCCATGATGCGCCACCGGCCGGACTGACGTCTGCAGATGCCAGCCGCCGGTGCCCATCTGCACCGGCAGCGTCGCCTCGGCCAGCCACAGGCCCGCGCCATCGCGCAGAACGGCAAAGCCGTCTGCGTTCAGGTCCAGCGTCAGCGACGACCGATCACGCAAACGCTCCAGCGGCATCAGCCCCTTGCGGCTCTCGTCGATGTATAGGGCGACAAAGGGCGGGGCGTCGCCCTCATGCTCAACCCGGATCATCAGATCATGCGCTGCCCAATCCTCGGCCCCGGCCTGCTCGGGTGGCAGCAGTGCGAATTGCGCGCCGTCGGCCTGATCCAGCGCCACGGCAAAGATCAGCCGCCGCAAGATGCCGCTGCCGGGATCGGGCAGCCAGACCACGGGGGCGGTGCTGGTCAGGCCCACCGTGGCTGTGCCCATGTCGGGGCCCACGCGCAGGTGCAACTGTTGGTCGGCATAGCTGGCCCCGGCGTCGAAACCGCCACCGCGATGGGCATAGGGCAGCCAGGCCGGGTCCGGCTGGCCGGCAAACATCACCTGCGGCAGTTCAGGCGCCGGAACCAACGCCATCGCCATGCCTGCGGGGGGCAGGGGTGTCAGGCTGACCATGCTGCCGCGGCTTTGGTCCAGCAGATACAGTGAGGTGCCCTTTTCGGCCAGAAACGCCGCCAGAAGCGGGCGTTGCAGCTGCGACAGCGATTGCGCCGGGTCTGCGGCCAGCGTGACCGAAACCACCCGCTTGTCGCCGCAGATCAGCGCCCATTCCGGTGCCATGCCCAGCCGCTGCAGAGTGGCCCATGCGGGCAGGGCCGGGGTTCCGGGCTGACACTCTATCCCAAAGGTCTGGGTAAAGGCCTGCGACCAGGGCTGCAGCGGCGCATCGGCCCACAAGGGCTGTGCGGTCAGGGCCACAGCCACCGTTGCGCGTCGAAATCCGGCCAAATTCATCGCTTGCTCCCATTTCCCTGACGGCGACCCAGGCCGCGCCAGCCTGACCGCAGTTTATCACCGGGCGCGCGGTTGCGATTTGAGGCCGATCAAGGAACGGCTGCCGCAATGGAGATAAAATGGCCCCAGCCAAGAGGAGTGCAGCATGACATCACTGTTGAGCCGGGGACCGCGTGGGGCGCGAGTATTTGGGGCGTTGTCGGGCCTGCCATTGCTGGCCAATCTGGCGCTGTCCGGTCTGGCCCTTGCTCAGGACGGCGCTATGCCGCCGGACTGGCAGCGGCATGACTTTCGCGGGGCCAGCTTTGGCCTGCCCGCCGACTGGAACGCGGTGCAGCAGTCAGACAGCGCCCTGGCCTTTAGTGCGGGCACGGCCCAGGCGCAAAAGGGGCCGGGGTTCGGCGTCACGTTGACAGCCATGCCGCGGTCGATGGTCAAGGGGCTGGAGCCTTTGGGCGAAGAGACCATTGGCGGCTGGCAGTTCACCCACTATCGCGGAACAGAGACACCGGACGGCGAGGCGCGGATTGAGGGCGATGTGCTGATCTCGGCCCTGCCGGTGCTGGGAAATGAGCATATTGCCATTGTGCGCTCGACCTATGACGACAGCATTGCCGCACATCAGGATCTGTTCGACCAGATCATGACCAGCCTGACGCTGCCCCCCGCCGATGGCCCTTGGCGAGAGCCGGTTCTGGGTGGCGTCATGCAGGCCCCCTTGCCCGATGCCTGGAAGGATTATCGCCCCGACGACAACGCCACCGCCCGGTTCACGCGCATCGACCCACGGGGGGCGGTCACGCTGATCCGCTATGACGCGGCGGATCAGGATTGGTCCAGTTGGACCTACCGGGTCGAAGAGCGCACCCCCGGCCAACCGGTGACCTTTCTGGGCCAGCCCGCGCGGCTGTATGACTGGGCCAAGCCGCAAGACAGCTATGGCGACGAGTCTGACGATCTGGAGGGCGTGCGGCTATACGTGATGGAGACCTGTCTGCCCGGCGGCGCGCCGGTGGCGGTGCTGGTTGAGGGGATGGCGGCGTTCCAGACCTCGGGCACGGTGCAGAACCTGCTGGACGGGCTGCTGTATACTCCCGGCCCCGGCGCGCTACCCTGTGCCGACGCCGTGTTCCCGGTGCCCGAGACCAGCGCCGAGGCCGCGGTGCGCCGGGTTGACACCGGCGACAGCCTGCTGGTGCGCCCGGTGCCGCAGCCGGACTGGGCGGCGCAGACGCTGGGCGCGCTAAGTTTTGCGGTGCCCACCCATTGGACCGGGGGGCCGGTTGACGGCGGGCTGGCCTTCATGTCTTCGCAGGGCGAGTATGAGCTGTATTTCGGCACCACCCCGGACGCCCCGATCCAGACCGACCGTCAGCCCGAAGCGGTGATCGACGGCCAGCGCTTTGTGGTGGTCCATCAGGCTGATGGCGAGGTGCTGATCTCAATGGCGCCGATCGCGACGCAGGGGCATCTGGTCGTCACGTTGCGGGGTGGCATGGCAAAGGGCCCAGGCTTCATCGACATTCTGGCAACGATGAAACTGGATGTACCTCAGGTCCAGCCGGTGACGGCGCAAGGTTTGGGCGGGTTGGTCGATTATACCGTGCCGGTGGGCTGGACCGTGGCCGAGACGCCTGACAGCGTGACCCTGATGGCCGATGATGCGCGGGGGTATTTCACCATCCTTCGCGGGGCGGCCCTGCTGGCGCCTGATGGTATGGCGGGCCTGGTGCGCCTGCGTTCGCACGGGGATTTTGAGAGTTTGGCGGGTCTGGAACTGTCAGGCTATGCTTGGGAGGGCACGGTGCCCGAATTCATCGACAAGGGCGTGCGCGATCCGGGCTATCATCGCTTGTGGATCTCCAGAACCTGTCTGCCGGGGGGCGAGGCGTTTGCCGTGGCCTTTGGCGGGGTGCAGCGGTTCCGGGAAGGCAAGACGCTGGCGCGGCTGAAGTCGGATCTGGCCTTTCATCTGCCCGAAGGGACGGCGGAATGCGATGGTCCACGAAGTGCCGGGCTGATTCTGGACCCCGAGACTGATATGGTGACCGGCCCGATGGTCGATCCCGCAGCCATGCCCCCAGCGCCTACGGTGGCCGAGGACGCCCCGGTGCAGCCAGCACCGGTCACGGCACCCGAGCCGGAACCCGCAGCCGAGCCAGCCCCGCAGGTGGCCCCGCCGCCTCCGCCGGTTCTGGCAGCCCCACCGCCTTCGCCCCCGCCGCCACCGATGGCCGAGCCGGATGTCTTTCTGGCCGAAGAGGGCGGTTATTCACGCTATACCAACGGCCGCTATGGCACTGCGATCAGCTATCCCAGCAGCTATTTCACCGCCCAGCCGCCGCCCGGCAATGGCGACGGGCGCACCTTTGTTTCGGCCGATGGCAGCGCGCAGTTCATGGTTTTCGCGCAATATGACGCGATGGAGCTGGGACAGGCGGGCCTGCAGCAGTTTGACCGTGACATGGCCGGTACGGACCAGATCACCCACTCTGCCGAAGGCCTTGGTTGGTATGAGATGGCGGGCCTGTCAGAGGGATCGGCGTTCTATCGCAAGGTTCTGGTCAGCCAGGACGGCTTTGTTCAGGTGTTCGAGATCAGCTATCCGCAGGCGCAGATCGCCGAGTTCGAGCCGGTGATCCGCTATATGGCCGACGGCTTTGGCCCGCTGGTCGATGTGCCGATGGACGGTGTGGCCGAAGGTGGCGAGAATCAGATGTTTGAGGCGGTAAGCTATCCGGCCGTGAACATCGGCGCGCTGTTCACCCCCGCACGCGGCACCGATTTGCGCAAGGTGCTGGCCGACACCGCCCGAGTGCCGGTCGAGGGCCTGCTGCAGCAGCCGGTGATCTTTGTGATCTCGGTGCTGAACACCGACGGCACCTGGGCCTATCTGCAGGGCACCCCGGTGCGGCCGAATGGCAAGCCGATCAACTGGAAGGCCACGCCCTATGCCAATGACATCGCCCAAGGCGTGATGAGCGATACCGTGATGAGCCTGATGCTGAACGTCGACGGTGAATGGGTGATGATGATGGAAGCCTTTGGCCCAACAGATGTGGCCTGGGTTGACTGGCTGGACCTCTACGGCCTGCCCGAAGCGCTGTTCACCCCCTAGGGGTCTTGCCTGACACGGGTCTTGCCTGACACGGGCCGCTGTTCGTAGAATGGCGGTTGGATCTCGGATGGGGATGGCAGATGGCGGATCAGATGAAAACCGGGCCGGTGCTGGCGTTGTGGCAGGCCGAAACGGTGGCGGGCGATACCGCGCGGGCGTTTGACCAGATCAGTCGCGGCGCGCGGGCGGCGGCGGGCGCGGGGGCCGATGTCATCGTCTTTCCCGAACTTTTCCTGACTGGATATGAGCGTGAAGATCTGGCCGACCTTGCGCTGGGCCGCGATGATTTCGCGGCCCGGCTGGGAGAAATCGCGGCAGGTGCCGGTGTGGCGATCTGCGCGGGCTACCCCGAGCGGCTGGCGGACGGTCTGGCCAATGCGGCGCTGTGCGTCTCGGCCACCGGTGAGGTGCTGGCCAACCACCGCAAGATCCAGCTGTATGGAGAGATTGAGCCGCGCCGCTTTCACCCCGGCACCCGCTATTGTCAGTTTGAACTGGCCGGGCGACAGACTTCTATCCTGATCTGCTATGACGTGGAGTTTGCCCCGCATGTCGCCGCATTGGCAGCAAAGGGGGTAGAGGTGATCCTGGTGCCGACCGCCGCGATGCACCCCTTTGCGCATATTGGCCAGCATGTGGTGCCAGCGATGGCGGCCAACCACGGAGTGGCAATTGTCTATGCCAATCTGTGCGGGTCTGAGGCGCATCTGCAGTTTTTCGGCGGCTCGGTGATCGTGGATGCAGATGGTCAGGTTGCGGCGCGGGCCGGGGCACGGCCCGGCATGCTGCTGGCCCGCCTGCCCGCCGCACATGCCGAGGGCATCCGGTCCACCCAAGGCTGCGATTATCGCCCTGTTACAGTCTGATGCAGCTGTCCAGCGCCGACATCAGGTTGTTGCGCGTCTTTGACGCCGTTGTGCGCCACCGCGGATTTGCGGGCGCGCAGGCGGAATTGAACGTCAGCCAGTCTACCATATCCACCCAGATCACCGCACTTGAGGCGCGGGCGGGCATCACGCTGTGCCGCAGGGGGCGGGCGGGGTTTCAGCTTACCGAAAAGGGCACCGCCCTGCATGGGTCAATCGTACGGTTTCTGGCTGCGGCGGATGGGTTTGTGACCGAAACCGCGGCGTTGCGCGGGGCGCTGTCGGGCACCTTGCGGATCGGGCTGGTGGATCAGGTGGTGACCGACCCGCAATTTCGTCTGCCCCAGGCGATTGCCGCCCTGGAAAGCCGTCCGAACGCGCTACGCTATGAGCTGCTGCAGGGCAGTCCGCAGGATCTGCAGGCGCGCGTCAGCAACGGCACGCTGCATCTGGCGATCGGGTCGTTCCCACATAAGATTGCCGGGCTGCAGTATCGCGCGCTATATTCCGAGACGAACCATCTCTACTGCGCGCAAACCCATCCGATATGGGCGGTGCCCGATGCAGATCTGACGCCCGAACTGGTGGCAGGCCTGCGTACCGCGGGGCGCAGCTATTGGCGCGAAGATCACTGGAACAACCGCGATTTCCCCAATTCCGATGCGATGGCCCAGGGCTTGGAGCAGCAATTGGTGATGATCCTCAGCGGTGTGTTCGTGGGCTATCTGCCGGATCATTCCGCCGCGCGTTGGGTGGCCGAGGGGCGGTTGCGGGTGATCCTGCCAGACCGGTATATCTATGATTGCCCGTTCGAGATCATCACCCGACCGGACGCTGATACCTCGCCGCTGGCAACTGCGCTATACGAAGAGTTGGCGCGATTGTATGACGGCGACAGCAGCGCCCGGCCGATAGATTGATTGCGATCAAAGCAAACTTCAACAGTTTGAAATTTACCCAATCATGGACTCTGTCGATAGTCTGGAAAAACCCCCGGAGGATGCGATGACCAGCGGCAAATTCAACCAGCCCCTCAGCGGCAACGATATGCCGCGCTTTGGCGGCCCGGCCACAATGATGCGCCTGCCGACACAAGCAACTGCCAAGGGGCTGGACGCCTGTTTCATCGGGATCCCGATGGATATCGGCACCTCGAACCGGCCGGGCACGCGGCTGGGGCCGCGCCAGATCCGTGATGAAAGCCGGATGTTGCGCCCCTTCAACATGGCCACCGGAGCCGCCCCGTTCCAGCATTTGCAGGTGGCCGATATCGGTGATGTGCCGATCAACACCTTTGATCTGAAGAAATCGGTCGACATCATCACCGCGTTTTATGACCAGGTGCTGGGGCAGGGCGCGATCCCCCTGACGCTGGGCGGCGATCATACGCTGACCTGGCCCATTCTGCGGGCAATCAAGAAAAAGCACGGGCCGGTTGCCCTGATCCATGTCGATGCCCATGCCGATATCAACGACACCATGTTTGGCGAAAAGGTGGCGCATGGCTGCCCCTTCCGCCGCGCATGGGAGGACGGTTGTCTGATGAACGACAAGGTCTTTCAGATCGGGCTGCGCGGCACTGGCTATGCACCCGAAGATTTCGACTGGGGCCGCGATCAGGGCTGGACCGTGGTGCAGGCCGAAGAGTGCTGGCACAAATCGCTGAGCCCGCTGATGGCGCAGATCCGCCAGACCATCGGCGATGCGCCGGTCTATCTGACCTATGATATAGACAGTCTGGACCCGGCCTTTGCCCCCGGCACCGGCACGGTTGAGGTGGGCGGGCTGACCACCATTCAGGGGCTGGAGATCATCCGCGGCTGTGCGGGGCTGAATCTGGTGGGCTGCGATCTGGTCGAAGTCTCGCCCCCCTATGATCCGGCGGGCAATACGGCGATGATTGCCGCGAACTATCTTTATGAAATGCTCTGCGCACTGCCCGGCGTGCCGCAGGGAAAACAGACCAGCCGGACCCAGGGAGAGAATAAATGATGAAAAGACGTCAGTTTCTGGCCACCTCTGCGGCGGGCGTGGGCCTGCTGTCAGCCCCCAGCATTCTGCGGGCCGCAACCGACCCGCTGAAAGTGGGCACCTATGGCGGCTATTTTCAGGAAAGTTTCGACAAACACATCTTCCCGGATTTCACCGCCGAGACCGGAATTGCCATTGAAAGCATCGGTGAGCCGACAGGCGAGGCGTGGCTGGTGCAGTTGCAACAGGCCGCCAAGGCCGGTCAGGCCCCGGCAGATGTGTCGATGATGGCGCAGGTCGCGCGTCTGCGCGGCGAGCGGTCAGAGCTGTGGGCCAGACTGGATGAGGCCAAGATGCCGAACCTGGCCAATCTGCCCGAGCATTTCGTGCATCGCTATGCCGATGGCTCGGTGGGCGGCACCGGCGCGGTTGGCTGGTATATCACGCTGGTGACCAACACTGACGTCTATCCCGAAGCGCCGACGTCGTGGAAAGCACTGTGGGATCCGGCCAATGCCGATAAGCTGGGGCTTTTGGCGCTGGCCTCGAACTCGTTCCTGTTGGAGATCACCGCGACCACGTTTTTCGGCGGACAGGACATTCTGGCCACCGATGAGGGTGTGTTGCAGGTGATGGAAAAGCTGGCCGAGGTCAAACCGAACGTGCGCCAGTGGTACCGCGACGAAGGCCAGTTCCAGCAAGCACTGGAAACCGGCGAGATCCCGATGGGTCAGTATTACCATGACGTCACCGGTCTGGCGATTGCGGCGGGCAAACCGGTGCGGTCCACCTTCCCCGAAGAGGGGGCTGTGCTGGATTCCGGCTCTTGGGTGGTGTCAACCGCGTCCAAGGCGATCGAGCAGTCGCAGATCTTCATCGACTATATGGCGCGGCCCGAAATCCAGTCCAAGCTGGCGCGCTTTGTCGGCACCGCCCCCACCGTGCGGCGCGAGTTGACTGACCTGACCGATGAGGAATTCGCCGCGGTGTCGTCCAGCATTCCGCCGATCCTGCCGAAATACGATCTCTATGTTGACCGCGGCGACTGGGTAAACCAGATGTGGTCCGAACGTATCACCGGCTGAGACCGGTCTGATTGCAGCGGCGCCGGTGGTGCCGCTGCCCTTTTTCAACGGCAGGAGCCGCGCGGATGACCGAACTGCGGATCGAAGGGCTGAGCAAGGTCTTCGGCACCATCAAGGCGCTGGACAACGTGACGCTGGACATCGCGCATGGCACCTTTGTCTGCCTGCTGGGGCCGTCAGGCTGCGGCAAGACCACGCTGTTGCGCACCATCGCCGGGCTGGAGACGCCCAGTGCGGGGCGGATCATCGTGGACGGTCAGGATCAGACCGGCACCGCGACGCATAAGCGCGGACTGGGCATGGTGTTCCAGTCCTTGGCGCTGTTTCCGCATCTCAGCGTGGCCGAGAACATCGCCTATCCGCTGGCGATCCGCGGCATTGACCGCGCCACTCGCACGCGGCGCGCCGATGAGCTGATGGAGTTGGTGCGGCTGCCCGGCATGGGCGCGCGGCGCATCCATCAGTTGTCGGGCGGTCAGCGCCAGCGGGTGGCCATCGCGCGCGGATTGGCCATCGACCCGCGGATATTCCTGCTGGATGAGCCGCTGTCGGCGCTGGATGCCGGCCTGCGCGAACATATGCAGATTGAGCTGCGCCAGATTCAACAGGCCCTGGGCGTGACCACTCTGGTCGTCACCCATGACCAGCAAGAGGCCTTGACCATGGCCGATCTGGTGATCGTGATGAAGGACGGGGTGATCCAGCAGGCCGGCGCGCCGATGGAGGTTTACCACAACCCCGTCAACGCCTTTGTCGCCAATTTCATCGGCACCACCAACCTGTTGCCCTGCGAGATCAGCCCCGATGCGATCACCGTGCTGGGCCAGCGGATACCGATCACGCCGGGCGACCGGATTGGCGTGGCGGCGGGCAAAGCCAGCCTGTCTGTCCGCCCCGAGCATGTCACCTTGCAGCCCCTGACTGAGGCAGGCATCCCCGCCGAAGTCACCTTCGTGCGCGATCTGGGAGAGCGGCTGAACGTGATCCTGCGCGCGGGTGAGCATGAGATCACCGCCAACCTGCCCCCCGCCTCTGGCTTTGCAGGCCGGGCAGGCGACCGCTACGCCGTCAGCTTTCGCGAAGGCCAGCGCGTGGTGGTGGCATGACCGACACGCCCAGCCATCACGTGGCGCCGCGCTGGCTGGGCCTGTTGCCCGCCGCTGTTCTGACCGTATTCTTTCTGGGGCCGTTCGGGATCATGCTGGCGGTGTCTGTCGCCCATCGTGACCTGGCGGGATTTTATGAATTCGGGTTTGAGTTTGACAGCTACGCCCGGTTTCTGTCGCTGTTTTTCGGCCGGGTCATGCTGGTGTCGTTGGGGGTATCACTGGCCGCGGCGGCGATCTGCGTGACGCTGGCCTTTCCCTTTACCGTCTTTCTGTCGTCGATGACGCATAAGGCGCAGACCCGGGCGCTGGTGGTCCTGCTGTCAGTTCTGGCGTTAAGCGAGGTGATCATCGGCTTTTCCATCTCGACCATCCTGTCGCAGACCGCCGGTATCGGCAATGCGCTGGCCTGGTTGGGGCTGATCGATGGCCCGCGCGCGTTCACCCCGTCGCTGTTCGCGCTGATCCTGGGGCTGTGCTATATCGGCTTTCCCTTTGCGGTGCTGGTCCTCTACCCGCCCGTGTCACGGCTGGAACCCGAATGGGTTGAGGCTGCGCGGGTGATGGGCGCCTCGGGGCGGCAGGCGTTTTTCGGGGTGATCGTGCCGAACCTGCGGGGGGCCATCGTCGGGGCGTTCATTCTGGTCTTTGTGTTCACGCTGGGGTCGTATCTTCTGCCGCAGCTGTTGGGCCGGTCCGAGCATTGGACGCTGTCGGTGCATATCACCGATCAGGCGATCTATCAGTCAAACCTGCCGTTCGCGGCGGCGATGTCGGTGTTTTTGCTCTTGGTGGCGCTGTCGTTGGTGGGCTTGGCCACACTGGCCGGGCGGGATCGGGGGGCGCAATGACCCGCAACCTGAAAACCGCTTATGTGATCAGCATTCTGGTGCTGCTGGTGCTGCCGTTGGCGGTGATAGCGGCAGTGTCGCTGAACGGCCAGCAAAGCCTGCGCTTTCCGCCGCGGGATCTGTCGCTGCGCTGGTATGCCGAGATGTTCTACCAACGCGAATGGATGATTCCGCTGCGCAATTCGCTGGTGATCGCGGTCTTTGCGGCCGCCGTGGCGGTGGCCATAGCGCTGCCGCTGGCGCTGTTTGTCTGGGGGCGAAAGGGCGTCACTGTGCGGCTGCTGACCGGTCTGGGGCTGGCACCTTTCGCGCTGCCCCCGGTGATCTCGGCGCTGGGATTCATGATGTTCTGGATGACCTTTGGCGGCTATGGCCAGATCTGGGCCACCATCCTGTCGCATGGGATCTTTCTGGTCTCGCTGCCTTTCGTCACCATCTCACTGGGGCTGCGCGGCATTGATCGCGCGTTGATCGAGGCGGCGCGGGTGATGGGGGCAGGCCGCTGGGTGGTGCTGCGCACGGTCGTCCTGCCGCTGCTGCTGCCCTATATCGTGTCGGGCTATGCCTTCGCCTTCGTCCTCAGCCTGAATGAATACATCATCGCCTATATGGTGTCGGGCTTTACGGTTGAGACCCTGCCGATCAAGATCTTCAACGCATTGCGTTATGGTTATACGCCGGTGCTGGCGGTGGTTTCGGTTCTGTTCGCCGTTCTGGCAGCAGTGATCTTTGGAGTGATCGGCCGATTTGGCAACCTGCCGCGTCTGATGGGCGCCGAACGCAGCCAGGACTGACCGCGCCGGTTGTCGCCATGCTTGCCAGCGCAGCCTGCCTAGGCGCGTGATGGCATGAGGGTGTCGTATAGCGCGAAATCCTCAGCCGCGACCTGGTGCAAAAGCGCCTCGGTTTCTGGTGACAGGTCGGTTTGTCCGGGGGGGGAGACGTTGAGGTGCGGCAAGATGATCTCACATCCCAGCCGATCCTCAAGAAAATGCACGAAGGTGTCGATGTCTTCATAGCGAAACAATCGGTCGACCCCTTCGCCCTGCCGGGGCCGCAAGAACCGCCCCTGGCTGCCGACATCGGCAAAGGCGGGACGCGGATCGCTGCACCAGCCGCGGACGAAATCATCAAAGCTGATCCCGCGGGTACTGCGGTCGAGGTCGGTCTCTTCGCGCTGGCGGAACCGATACCACGAACTCAGCCAGTCGCGCGGCTCGCGCATCAGGGCCACCAGTGTCCAGTCAGCCTTGGATGCGGCCTGCAGGTAGGGTCCGACAAAACGGCGAAAGCGGTGGACGGTGGTATGCTTCAAGACCGGCGGGCGCTGGACCGACACCGCCGCCAGCGATTCGAGCGCCGCTGCAATGGCCGTCGATCCGGTCTTGGGCGTGGCCAGAAACGCCAGCCGTTCATCCCAAAATACCAGCATCACCGCCCCTTTTCTTCATTCCACCCCTACGGGAGCGGTTTTTAAGTGTTCGCGTAAACTATCCATTAACGAAACTGCGCAAAAGCTGATTTTACGAAAATTCGCTTGATACGTTCTCGTTTTAACCCCATAAGGGCCGGAACGTATGAAGAACATAACCGCGGATTGCCGCCCAACAGTGGCTGTGGAATAAGGGGAACGGAAATGTCGGTCGCAACTATCCTCGACCTTGGTGGAAAGCGGGAAATGGACAAGCAGAAAGCTTTGGAAAGCGCGCTGGCGCAGATTGAGCGACAGTTCGGCAAAGGCTCGATCATGAAGCTGGGCGCGGACAGCCCGGCGATGGAGATCGAGTCGACCTCAACCGGCAGCTTGGGTTTGGACATTGCGCTGGGGATCGGCGGGTTGCCCAAGGGGCGTGTTGTCGAAATTTACGGCCCCGAAAGCAGCGGCAAGACCACGCTGACCCTGCATGTGGTGGCCGAAGAGCAGAAAAAAGGCGGCGTCTGTGCGTTTATTGACGCGGAACATGCGCTGGATCCGCAATATGCCAAGAAGTTGGGCGTCAATCTGGACGATCTGTTGATCAGCCAGCCCGACACCGGCGAGCAAGCGTTGGAAATTGTAGACACGCTGGTGCGGTCGGGTGCGGTCGGTCTGATCGTGGTCGACTCGGTTGCCGCGCTGACCCCCAAGGCCGAGATTGAGGGCGATATGGGCGACGCTACCGTCGGCGCGCAGGCGCGTTTGATGAGCCAGGCGATGCGCAAGCTGACCGCCAGTATCGGGCGCAGCAATTGCATGGTGATCTTCATCAACCAGATCCGCATGAAGATCGGCGTGATGTTTGGCAGCCCCGAGACAACCACCGGCGGCCATGCGCTGAAATTCTACGCCAGCGTGCGTCTGGACATCCGCCGTATCGGTGCAATCAAGGACCGCGAAGAGGTGGTCGGCAATACCACCCGCGTGAAAGTGGTGAAGAACAAGGTGGCGGCGCCCTTCAAACAGGTGGAATTCGACATCATGTATGGCGAAGGCATCTCGAAAACCGGGGAACTGGTCGATATCGGCGTAAAGGTCGGTGTGGTCGATAAATCCGGTGCCTGGTATTCCTATGGCGATGAGCGGATCGGGCAGGGGCGTGAAAATGCCAAGGCTTTCCTGAAGGCCAACCCAGCCACCGCCCTGGCGATCGAGGAAAAGATCCGCGCAGCCAATGGTCTGGATTTCCACATGGAAGGCGGCGGCGACAATGCCGATGTGCTGGACGAATAGGCCGGCAGACTCCAACAAAGACCAAGGCCGGGGCGCAATCCCCGGCCTTTTTGCTTTGCACAGGCGCGCGCCCGTGGACAGGGGCGGGCAGCACCGCTAAACGGGGTCGAAAGACCTGATTTCCCCGCGAAAGGCCCTTTGCCCCATGGCATCCCTGAACGACATCCGCGCAACCTTCCTAGGCTTTTTTGAAAAGAACGGTCACCGCGTCGTGGACAGCAGCCCTTTGGTGCCGCGCAACGACCCGACGCTGATGTTTGCAAACTCCGGCATGGTGCAGTTCAAGAACCTGTTCACCGGGATTGAGACGCGCGATTACACCCGCGCCACTACCGCGCAGAAATGCGTGCGGGCGGGCGGCAAGCACAATGATCTGGACAATGTCGGTTATACCGCGCGGCATCATACCTTCTTCGAGATGCTGGGAAATTTCAGCTTTGGCGACTACTTCAAAGCCGAAGCCATTGCGTTTGCGTGGGAATTGCTGACCAAGGATTTTGGTCTGAACAAGGACAAGCTGCTGGTCACCGTCTATCATACCGATGATGAGGCGGCCGAGATCTGGAAAAAGGTCGCCGGGATCGGTGACAGCCGGGTGATCCGCATTCCGACCGACGACAATTTCTGGCGCATGGGCCCGACCGGCCCTTGCGGCCCCTGCACCGAGATTTTCTATGACCATGGCGACCATATCTGGGGCGGCCCTCCCGGCTCTGCCGATGAGGATGGCGACCGGTTCATCGAGATCTGGAACAACGTGTTCATGCAAAATGAACAATTCGCCGATGGCACGATGCGCCCCCTGGACATGCAGAGCATTGACACCGGCATGGGGCTGGAGCGGATTGGTGCGCTGTTGCAAGGCAAGCACGACAATTATGACACCGACCTGATGCGCAGCCTGATCGAGGCCTCGGCCCATGCCACCAGCACAGACCCCGATGGCCCCGGCAAGACCAGCCACCGGGTGATCGCCGACCACCTGCGCTCGGTCAGTTTTCTGATTGCGGATGGCGT
Organism: Paracoccaceae bacterium; assembly: GCA_049291415.1. Lineage (GTDB taxonomy): Bacteria > Pseudomonadota > Alphaproteobacteria > Rhodobacterales > Rhodobacteraceae > Pseudogemmobacter. The sequence goes on from JBATPI010000188.1 coordinate 38,934, forward strand.
GATGCCGTCGAACGAAGGCCGCGGTTACGTGCTGCGCCGGATCATGCGCCGCGCGATGCGGCATGCCCATATGCTGGGCGCGCAAGACCCGGTGATGTTCAAACTGGTGCCCGCTTTGGTACGTCAGATGGGGGCGGCTTATCCGGAACTGACCCGGGCGCAGGCGCTGATCGAAGAGACGCTGAAGCTGGAAGAGACGCGGTTCAAGACCACGCTGGACCGGGGGCTGAAGCTGTTGGATGACGAATTGACCCGTTTGCCCGAGGGCGGTGATCTGCCTGGGGCCGCAGCATTCAAGCTGTATGACACCTATGGTTTCCCGTTGGATCTGACGCAGGATGCGCTGCGCGAGCAGGGCCGGGCGGTCGATGTGCAGGGCTTTGACGCGGCGATGGCCGAACAAAAGGCCAAGGCGCGGTCGGCCTGGGCCGGAACCGGTGAGGCGGCGGACGCAAGAATCTGGTTTGAGCTGGCCGAGGCGCATGGCCCTTCGGAATTTCTGGGCTATGACACCGAGGCGGCTGAGGGCGTAGTGCAGGCCTTGGTCCGCGACGGGGCCGAGATCGGGTCGGCCGGCACCGGGGAAACCGTGCAGGTCGTGGTGAACCAGACGCCGTTTTACGCTGAAAGCGGCGGGCAGGTCGGCGATAGCGGGCTGATCCGCACCGATACCGGCATGATCGAGATCACCGATAGCAAAAAGGCCGCCGGGGTGTTCATCCACATCGGCCGCGTGACCGAAGGGCAAGTGGCCCGCGGCCAGCCAGCCAAGCTGGAGGTTTCGCACAGCCGCCGCGGCCAGATCCGCGCCAACCATTCCGCGACCCATCTGCTGCATGAGGCGCTGCGGCGCGCGCTTGGCGATCACGTCTCGCAAAAGGGCAGCCTGAACGCGCCCGACCGGCTGCGGTTTGACTTCAGCCATTCCCACGCCGTCACTCCGGCTGAACTGGCGCAGGTTGAGGCCGAGGCGAATGAATTCATCCGCCAGAACAGCCCGGTTGAGACCCGCATCATGACGCCCGATGACGCCCGCGCCATCGGCGCGCAGGCACTGTTTGGCGAGAAATACGGCGATGAGGTGCGCGTCGTGTCGATGGGCTGGCAGGACGGCTCGGGCAAGGGGGCTGACAAACGCACCTATTCGCTGGAACTGTGCGGCGGCACCCATGTCGCGCGCACCGGCGATATCGGGGCGTTGGTGCTGCTGGGCGACTCGGCGTCTTCGGCGGGTGTGCGGCGGATCGAGGCGCTGACCGGACAGGCGGCGCTGGATTATCTGCGGCTGCAGGATGCACGGCTGACCGATGTGTCCGCAGTGCTGAAGGCCCCGGCTGCCGAGATTGTTGACCGGGTCAAAGCCCTGTTCGACGAGCGCCGCGCGTTGCAGAATGAAGTAGCCAGCTTGCGCCGTGAGGTGGCAATGGGTGGCAAATCAGGCGGGCCGGAATCCAAGGAAATCAACGGGGTGCAGTTCATAGCTCAGGTGCTGTCCGGCGTCTCTGGCAAGGATCTGCCGGCGATGATTGATGAGATGAAGACGCGGCTTGGCTCGGGTGCTGTGCTTTTGATCGCGGACACCGGGGCCAAACCTGCCGTCGCTGCGGGCGTCACGTCCGATCTGACCACGCGCCTTTCTGCCGTGGCGCTGGTGAAAGCCGCAGCCGAGGCGATGGGTGGCAAGGGCGGCGGCGGCCGTCCTGATCTGGCCCAGGCCGGGGGCGCCGATATTGCTGGCGCGCAAGCCGCCATCACCGCAGCCGAAGCCATCATCGGAGGATAACATGCCCACAGCCCTTTGGATCGCCCATGTCCATGTGACCGACGCCGACGCCTATGGCCGCTATGCCAAAGAGGCGGGGCCCGCGATTGCCGCCCATGGTGGGGTCTTTCTGGCCCGTGGAGGCCGCTATGTGCAGCTGGAAGGCAACGACCGCGCCCGCAACGTGGTGGCGCGGTTTCCCAGCCTGGAGAAGGCGGTCGAGTGCTACCACTCGCCCGCCTATCAGGCCGCTTTGGCCCATGCCAAGGGCGCCTCGGTCCGCGACCTGATGGTGGTGGAAGAGGTGGGCGAATAGGTAAATTCGCGTTATTTTCCCCACGCAAAGCGCGAAATCCGTGGTAGTCTGAAAAGAAAACCACAAGGGCACGAGCAATGCTGAACCAAACAGAGGCCCGCTGATGTGTCGTTGGGCCGCCTATTCCGGTTCGCCGATCTTTCTGGAAGACATCATCAGCCGCCCCGGCCATTCGCTGATTCATCAATCGCATTGCGCCACGCAATGCCACAGCGCGACCAACGCCGATGGCTTTGGCGTCGCTTGGTATGGAGAGCGGCCAGAGCCGGGGATCTTTCGCGACATCATGCCGGCCTGGTCGGACCCGAACCTCAAGTCGCTGACCGCGCAGGTAAAATCAGGATTGTTCCTGGCCCATGTGCGCGCGTCCACCGGCACCGCGACCAGTCGCAACAACTGTCACCCCTTCGTGCATGGGGTATGGAGCTTCATGCATAACGGCCAGGTGGGTGGCTATGACCAGTTTCGCCGCGACGCCGACATGATGATCCCCGACCATCTCTATCCGCATCGAAAGGGTGCCACCGATAGCGAGGCGCTGTTTCTGGCCGCCATTGCCGAAGGGTTGGATGGTGATCCGCGCAGCGCGATGGAGCGTGCCTCGGCCCGGTTCATCCGGTTGTCGCGCGCCAAGGGCAGCCTGCCGCATCTGCGCCTGACCGCCGCGCTGTCGGACGGACGCCGCCTTTACGCCGTGCGCTATGCCACAGATGACGCCGCCCCCAGCCTGTATTACCGCTGGTCGGCCAGCCGCAATGGCATGGCCGTGGTGTCAGAACCTCTGGAAGCCGACGAAGGCGGCTGGACCGAAGTGCCACCCGCCTCTTTTTGCACATTCGAGGGCGATCAGGTGAAGGTCGAAGACTTTTACCCCTGCCGCCTGGCCGCGGCTGCGGCCTAACGCTTCATCGGGCAGCTCGACATGCCAAAGATCGAATAGGCCGGGCAAGATCCCATCAGACCGGTCAGGATCGGCACGATCCCGATCAGCTTGGCCCAATGCCAAAAGCCGGTGCTTTGGTCAAAGAAGAACCAGACCAGCAGAGCCAGTCCCACTGCGATGCGCAGGATGCGGTCGATACTGCCGACATTGGTTTTCAACATGATATGTCCTTTCCAAACGGCCCGCGCGACTGCGGGGTCAGGCTGCAGGATACTCCCCGGGGCCCGCGCTGTCTGTGATCTGATCACAAAGGCGCTGCGACAAGCCGCCGCAAGGCCGCAATATCGGCCAGCCGCACTTCGCCCCGCTCGGTCTGAACCCAACCCTGGCGCTGAAACGCCTCCAGTTGCCGCGACACCACCTCACGCGCAGATTCGATGCGTGCCGCCAACTCGCTCTGCGTGGCCATCACGCGGTCGCCTTCGACCATCTCAAACAGCGCCTGCGCCAGCCGGGCCTCAATCCGGCCAAAGGCCACCTGCTCCAACAGCCGCGTCACATCGGCCATGCGGCGGGCAAACGCCTGCAAGACATAGGTGCGAAAGCCTGACTCCTGCTCCATCATCCGTCTGAACAGCGCAGAGGGGATCATCGCCACCGTGGCATCAAAGGCCACATGCGCCTCGCCGGAATAGACCTCATCCGCCATCAGTCCCAGCGTGGTCTGCACCAGCTTTGCCCCGGTTCCACAGCATAAAGCAGAATTTAGCGCCCCGAGGGCCCGGTCAGAAACACCTTTATCCGACCCGATAACACCACGACAAACCCCTGCGCGGGTTCTCCGGCGCGAAACAGCACCTTACCACGCTTCACCATTTGCTGCGGCAGGGCATTCAGCGCCGCTCTGGCGGGGCCAGAAATGTCAAGAGCATCGGTCCAATTCATACCCAAGGGAATCCCAGCCTGCGCCAATGGGCACGGAAAAAGGGCAGCCGCACAAACGGTTGCCCTTCATCTTGGTGAAAATATCCTGCGGGGGGTGTGGGGGGCGCAAAGCCCCCCGCCGTCGCCTCGGTCAGTCCAGCGCTTTGAAGTTCAGCGCAGCGCCATCCTTGATCCCAGAGAACCAGCGCGCCGTGACGGTTTTGGTCTTGGTGTAGAACCGGAAAGCGTCGGGGCCATATTGGTTCAGATCGCCAAAGGCAGACCGCTTCCAGCCGCCAAAGCTGAAGTAGGACAGCGGCACCGGGATCGGGAAATTCACGCCCACCATGCCCACATTGACGCGGCTGGCAAAGTCGCGCGCGGTGTCGCCATCGGCGGTATAGATCGCGGTGCCATTGCCGTATTCATTGTCCATCACCAGCTTCAGCGCCTCGTCATAGGACTGTGCGCGGACGGTCGACAGCACCGGGCCAAAGATTTCCTGCTTGTAGATCTCCATATCGGCCGTGACGTTGTCGAACAGCGTGGCCCCGACGAAAAAGCCCTTCTCGTAGCCCTGGATCTTCAATCCGCGCCCGTCGATCACCAGTTTCGCGCCCTGCTCAACACCCGAGGCGATCAGGCCGGTCACGCGGTCCTGGCTGGCCTTGGTGATCAGGGGGCCGAAATCGACATCATCGCCAGAAGTATAGGGGCCGACTTTCAGCTTTTCGATCTTGGGGATCAGGCGTTCGATCAGTGCATCTGCGGTCTTGTCACCCACCGGAACTGCGACCGAGATCGCCATGCAGCGCTCGCCCGCCGCGCCGAAACCGGCCCCGACCAGCGCGTCCGCCGCCTTGTCCAGATCGGCGTCGGGCATGATGATCATGTGGTTTTTCGCACCGCCAAAACACTGCGCGCGCTTGCCGTTTGTCGCGGCACGACCATAGATATATTGCGCAATCGGGGTCGATCCGACAAAGCCCACGGCCTGAACGATCGGATGGTCCAGAATGCCGTCAACAGCTTCTTTGTCGCCGTTCACCACCTGCAACACGCCATCGGGCAGGCCTGCTTCTTTAAGCAACTCGGCCAGCAGCATTGAGGTGGACGGGCAGCGCTCACTGGGTTTCAGGATCATCGCATTGCCCGAGGACAGGGCCGGGGCCATTTTCCACAAGGGGATCATGGCCGGAAAGTTGAACGGCGTGATGCCTGCGACCACGCCCAAGGGCTGGCGCATGGCGTAAAGGTCGATGCCGGGGCCGGCGCTGTCCATCATCTCGCCCTTGAGCATCGCAGGGGCGCCCATGCAGACCTCAACCACCTCCAGCCCGCGCTGGACGTCACCCTTGGCGTCGGGGATGGTCTTGCCATGCTCACGGCTGACCAGTTCGGCCAGCTTGTCCATGTTCTGGTTGATCAGGGCACCAAAGGCCATCATCACCCGCGCGCGGCGCTGCGGGTTGGTGGCGGCCCAGATCACTTGCGCCTTGGCGGCCTCTTCGATGGCGTGATTCAATTCGGCTGCGCTGGCCAGCGCGACCTGTGCCTGCACCTCGCCGGTGGCCGGGTTGTAGATGTCTGCGCTGCGGCCAGACGTGCCCGCAACCTGGCTGCCATTGATCCAGTGACCGATTTTCTGCATGGAATCCTCCGCTATTTGCTGTGGAGATCTTATCCTTGCGGAAACGCCAAACAAAGCGGCAATGTGCCAAAAGGGTTTTGCAAAATTGCATGACGCACGTAGGATGGGCAATATTGCCCATCCTACCCGGAGATCACGATGGACTGGGACGATCTGCGCATCTTTCTGGCTGTGGCGCGCGCCGAAAGCCTGTCTGGCGCGGGCAAGCAGCTGAAGATTGACCCCGCCACCGTCGGTCGCCGCATTGCCCGGCTGGAAAACAGCATTTCCTCCCGTTTGTTCACCAAATCACCGCAAGGTTATGCGCTGACGGACGCCGGCGCGCGTCTGTTGCCACATGCCGAGCGGGCCGAGACCGCCACGTTCGCCGCCAGTGAAAGCCTGACCGGACCTGAAGGTCCGTTCGGCGGCCTGACCGGCCAGATCCGTCTTGGTGCCCCGGATGGTTGCGCCAATTACCTGTTGCCGCAGGTGATCGCCCGAATCTGTGATGCCAACCCGGGGCTGGAGGTGCAGATCGTGGCCCTGCCGCGGGTCTTCAACCTGTCCAAGCGTGAGGCCGACATGGCGATCGGCGTCTCGCGCCCCGAGGCAGGGCGGCTGACGGTGCAAAAGCTGACCGATTACCAACTGCATCTGGCGGCCAGCCGCGCCTGGGCGGCCGCGCATCCGATCACCGGCCTGGCCGATCTGCCCGGGCAACGCTTTGTCGGCTATATTCCCGATCTGATCTTTGACAAGGAACTGGATTATCTGGCCGAGATTGGTGCGCCGCCGGTCACCTTCGCCTCAAACTCGGTCTCGGTGCAGCTTAACTTTCTGCGGCACGGCGCGGGCCTGGGCATCGTGCATGACTTTGCCCTGCCTTCCGCGCCCGAACTGGTCCGGATCCTGCCCGATCAGATCCATCTGACCCGCAGCTTCTGGTTGATTCGACATGCCGATGATGGTCGTGTCACCCGGCTGAACCGGTTTGCAGAGGCCTTGGTCCGTGAAGCGCGCAGCGAAATCAGCCGCTTGGAATCAAATGCTTGACAGAACGGCCCCCTGACCCGACGCTTGTAACGACATCCACCGGAGGAGGAGCGCCGATGCTTGTCAGTCAGATCCTGAAAACAAAACCCAGCAATGAGGTGGTGACCATTCCGCCTGGTGCAACGGTTGCGGATGCAGCGCATATGTTGTCAGATCGTCGGATCGGAGCGGTGATCGTATCCGGCGATGGACAAAGTGCCGATGGCATTCTGTCCGAGCGTGATATCGTGCGCGAACTGGGCCGGCGCGGTCCGGGCTGCCTGTCCGAAAGCGTGGAATCGATGATGACCGCGCGGCTGGTGTCCTGTGCGCCGGGTGATCTGACCGATGCGGTGCTGCAAAAGATGACCGATGGCCGGTTTCGCCATATGCCGGTGGTGCAGGACGGCAAGATGGTGGGCCTGATCTCGATCGGTGATGTGGTCAAGGCGCGGCTGGAAGAGCTGAATGCCGAAAAGGATGCGCTGGAAGGCATGATCAAGGGCTTCTGAGTTTTTCCGCGTCGCGGCGAAATCGCTCTTGCGCGTGGTCGCGCAATATTGTTGCGTGTCGCCAGGGCAGGAGCCCGACGGAGGCAGTCTGAATGCGTATCGGCCTATACCCGGGCACCTTTGACCCGATCACGCTGGGTCATGTCGACATCATCCAGCGCGCAATGGCGCTGGTGGACCGGCTGGTGATCGGGGTTGCAATCAACCGCGACAAGGGGCCGCTTTTCACGCTGGAAGAGAGGGTTGAGATGGTTCAATCCGAATGTGCCGCCATCGTCGCCAAGACGGCGGGCGAGATCATTGTCCATCCATTCGAGAACCTGCTGATCGACTGCGCCCGCGATGTAGGCGCCGGGATCATCATCCGTGGGTTGCGCGCAGTGGCGGATTTTGAGTATGAATTTCAGATGGTTGGCATGAACCGTGCGCTGGATTCCAGCATCGAGACGGTGTTCCTGATGGCCGATGCCCGGCGGCAGGCGATTGCGTCAAAGCTGGTCAAGGAAATCGCCCGGCTGAACGGCGATGTGTCGAAATTTGTGACGCCGCCGGTGCAGGCCGCGCTGACGGCCAAGTATCGCTGACATGAAAAAGGGGCCGATAGGCCCCTGGTCATCGTCGTAGATTACGCCGCTCAGGCGCAACCATAGACGGCGTCATGCGCAATCTTTTCAGCGTCGCCGGGGTAGATGTCCAGGTCCAGCGCGATATCCAACGGCATTCGGGCAATCTCATCCCGGGTGCGGATGAAAAGGACGCGTTTGCGCGCGGCTTCTTTCCAGGTTCCAATCATCGTCATCATTTTCATTTCCTTCTCTGCGGCCCTGCTTTTTATTGCCGCATGCTGCCTATATGGGGCAGAGTGCTACCGCTAACAATTCCCAATGCTGCGGTGCGGATATGCGCGGGTTGCATGGATGGCACAGAAAAAAGGCGCCGAAGGCGCCTTTTGTGGCAGGTGAGTCGCTTTGATCAGATCAGTTTGCCCATCGCCACGGCGGTATCGGCCATGCGGTTGGAAAAACCCCATTCATTGTCATACCACGCCAGGATTGAGCAGAACGTGCCATCCATCACTCGGGTCTGGTCCATGTGGAACACCGATGAATGCGGGTCGTGGTTGAAGTCGCAGGACACGTTTTTATACAGCGTGTAGCCCAGAATGCCCTTCAGCGGCCCGTCCGCTGCCGCCTTGATCGCGGCGTTGATCTCATCAACCGAGGTGGCGCGGCTGGCGATGAATTTCAGATCCACCGCGCTGACATTGGGCGTGGGCACGCGCATGGCGAAACCGTCCAGCCGGCCTTTCAGTTCGGGCAGCACCAACCCCACCGCTTTGGCCGCCCCGGTTGAGGTGGGGATCATGCTCAGCGCCGCGGCGCGGGCGCGGTAGAGGTCACGGTGCATGGTGTCCAGCGTCGGCTGATCGCCGGTATAGCTGTGGATCGTGGTCATCATGCCTTTCTCGATACCGATTGCGTCATGCAGAACCGAGGCGACGGGCGACAGACAATTGGTGGTGCAAGACGCATTCGACACCACGATGTCATCGCGCGTCAGAACCTGATGGTTCACCCCGAAAACGATGGTCTTGTCGGCGCCTTCGCCCGGCGCGCTGATCAGCACACGCTTTGACCCGTTCTCCAGATGCGGCGCGCATTTTTCCTTGCTGTTGAAGATACCGGTGCATTCCAGCACGATATCCACATCACCCCAGGGCAGATCGGCGGGGTTTTTCAGCGCGGTCACCCGGATTGGCCCGCGGCCGACGTCGATCCAGTCGTCTCCGGTGGTGACGGTGGCCGGAAAGCGGCCATGAACCGAATCAAAGCGCAACAGATGCGCGTTGGTCTCGACCGGGCCCAGATCATTGACCGCGACCACCTGAATGTCAGTGCGGCCGGATTCGATGATTGCGCGCAGGATGTTGCGGCCGATACGGCCAAAGCCATTGATGGCAACCTTGACGGTCATGGCGTGTCCTTCGATTGAGCGGGTAATTGCTAGCGCTAACAACGCCAGTTCAGCCCGGATTGCAACCGAAGTTTGCGCCTTTCAGTGCCAGAATTCCATCCAATGCACCATGATCAGGAACTTTCGTGCCAGAAAGATCAGCGTGCTGCCACCGGTGATCAGGAAATCCAGGCCGATCATAGCGACCAGAAACAGGGCCAGATATAGCGCTACGCGATCCGTCACTGGCCCAAGCTCCCCGGGATGAACCCGCTACTGGAGAAGCCGTCCCATCACGCCCGCAACATCGGCCATGCGGCACGAAAAGCCCCATTCATTGTCATACCAGGCCAGCACGCGGACCGAACGGCCCACCACCTTGGTCTGGTCTGGCGCGAAGATAGACGAGAAAGGTGTATGATTGAAGTCGATCGAGACCTTCGGCTCGGGGTCATAGGACATCACCATGCCCATATAACCGGCGCAGGCTTCTTTGACGATCTGGTTTACCTCATCGCGGGTGACCGATTTCTGCGCGATAAAGGTCAGATCCACCGCCGAGACGTTGGGCGTGGGCACGCGCACGGCGCTGCCGTCCAGCTTGCCGGCCAGTTCGGGCAACACCTCTCCCAGCGCTTTTGCCGCCCCGGTCGAGGTGGGGATCATCGCCATGGCGGCGGCGCGGGCGCGGTACAGATCGGCGTGGCGGCGGTCCAGCGTCGGCTGATCGCCGGTATAGCTGTGGATCGTGGTCATGATGCCGGATTCGATGCCGATGGCATCGTTCAACACCTTGGCCAAGGGTGCCAGGCAGTTGGTGGTGCAAGAGCCGTTCGAGACCACCAGATGATCGGTCGTCAATTGACGGTGGTTAACGCCGTAAACCACTGTTTTATCGGCATTTTTGGCCGGGGCTGAGATCAGCACCCGCTTGGCGCCGCGGGTCAGGTGGACGGCGGCCTTGTCGCGGTCATTGAAATTGCCGGTGCATTCCAGCACGACATCGACGCCGTCCCAATCCAGCTCTTCGGGGTTATAGGTCGACATCACCCGGATCGGGCCACGGCCCAGATCCAGCGCGCCATTCTGCACCTTGACCGTGCCGGGAAAGCGGCCATGGACCGAGTCATACTTCAACAGATGCGCATTCGTCTCGATCGGGCCAGAGGCGTTGATCGCCACCACCGATACGTCATTGCGATTCGACTCGGCGATATGCGCCAGCGTGCAACGCCCGATGCGGCCAAACCCGTTGATGCCGATGGTGATGGTCATAGGCCTCTCTCCGATTCTACATCTGTCTACCTTGCGGATACCGTGAAGGGTAGTTTATTCCTAGCCGGAAAGCGACGCCTTTTCCGTATGTTAGCGTCAACATGCGCCGTTTGCGCTAACTTTACCGGGGTACTCGCGCACTTTGCGTTTCCGCAAAGCCTGCGCTAAGCGGGCAACAGACCCTGACAGGATAGCGTGATGAGTGGACTTTTGGCCCTGCTGGACGATGTGGCCGCGATTGCCAAGGTGGCGGCGGCCTCGGTTGATGATGTGGTTGCAGCGGCTGCCAGGGCGGGGGCCAAGACGGCCGGGGTGGTGATCGACGACGCCGCCGTCACGCCGAAATACGTGCAAGGCTTTTCGGCAGAGCGCGAATTGCCGATCATCTGGCGGATCGCGCTGGGGTCGATTCGCAACAAGCTGGTCATCTTGCTGCCCGCGCTGATGGCGTTGAACCATTTTCTGCCGTCGGCCATCACGCCTTTGTTGATGCTGGGCGGGGCCTATCTGTGCTTTGAGGGCGCCGAAAAGGTGTTTCACGCAGCTTTCCCGCATGCCGAGGCGGCGGTGGACGAAGATTTCGACACCCGCGACCCCGGCCATCTGGAAGAGGAAAAAGTGGCCGGTGCGATCAAGACCGATTTCATTCTGTCGGCCGAAATCATGACGATTGCGCTGTCCAGCATCAGCCAGCCGTCGCTGTGGATGCAGGCGGCGGTGCTGGCGGTGGTGGGGGTGATGATCACCGCTGCGGTCTATGGCGCGGTGGCGCTGATCGTTAAGATGGATGACATCGGGCTGCATGTTGCGGCCCATGGCCACACCGGCCCCGCGCGGGCGTTTGGCCGTGGGTTGGTGGTCGCCATGCCCAAGGTGTTGGCGGTTCTGTCCACCATCGGCACCGGGGCGATGCTGTGGGTGGGTGGGTCGATCCTGCTGCACGGGCTGGAGGTCACGCGCCTCTGGCCCTGGCCCTATCAGACCATCCACCATCTGGCCCAGTCGGTGGCCGGGATGGTGCCGCAGGCGGCGGCTGCGGTGCAATGGGCCGTGACAGCCCTTCTGGACGGAGTGCTGGGCCTGGCTTTGGGGCTGGTGCTGATCCCTGTGGTAACGCGGGTGATCGGGCCGATCTGGGCGGCGGTCACGGGCAAGAAAAAGGCCGCGCACTAGGCGCGGCCCAAATCGTTCCCCGGCAGGCTTTGCGTTACAGCATGGATTTTGCAGCTGCCACGGCGGCCTCGGCGGTGATGCCGAATTCCTTGTACAGCCGGTCATAGGGGGCTGACGCGCCAAAGCTGGACATACCGATGAAAGCGGCTTTGGACTCGCGTCCGCGCTCACCCAACAGCCAGCGATCCCAAGGCTGCCGCACCCCCGCCTCAATGGCGATGCGCACCGGACCCGCCGGCAACACCTTTTTGCGCCAGGCCTGATCCTGGGCGGCAAACAGCTCCATCGACGGCATCGAGACGACGCGGGTGCCTATGCCTTCGGCCTCCAGCATATCGCGCGCGGCCATGGCGATTTCCACCTCTGACCCGGTGGCCATCAGGATTACCTGCCGTTTGACCCCGGCCTCAACCAGGACATAGGCGCCCTTCGCGCTGAGGTTCTGGCCGGTATGCACCTTGCGGGCAGGGGCCAGGTTCTGGCGGCTTAGCGCCATCACCGAAGGCGTGGTCTTCTGGCTGAGGGCGATTTCCCAGCATTCGGCCACTTCGACCAGATCTGCCGGGCGCAGAACCAGCGTGTTGGGCGTGGCGCGCGAAATCGCCAGATGTTCCACCGGCTGGTGAGTCGGGCCATCTTCGCCCAAACCGATCGAGTCATGCGTCATCACATACACGACCGGGACGCCCATCAGCGCCGACAGCCGCATCGCGGGCCGCGCGTAATCGGTAAAGGCCATGAAGGTGCCCGAATAGGGCCGGATGCCGCCATGCAGCGCCATGCCGTTCATTGCAGCGGCCATGCCATGCTCACGGATGCCCCAATACATGTAGCGGCCTTCGCGGGTGTCGCAGTCGAACACGCCCAGATCGGCAGTCTTGGTGTTGTTTGACCCCGTCAGGTCGGCCGAGCCGCCAAAGGTTTCCGGCATGATCGGGTTCACCGCCGCCAGCACTTTTTCCGAGGCGGTGCGGGTGGCCAGTTTGGCCGGGGTATCAACGGCGGTTTTTTTCACGCTGCGGATGGCAGCGGTCAGCTTGCCGGGCGCGTCGCCCGCGAAAATCCGTTCAAATTCAGCGCGCTTGGGTGCGGGCAGGGCGGCCAGACGGGCCTCCCACTCGGCGCGGGCTGTGCCGCCTTTGGCCCCCAGTGATTCCCACCAGGCCTTGACGTCCTTTGGCACCTCAAACGGGGCTGCGGTCCAGCCATAGGCCGCTTTTGCGGCCTCCATTTGCGCCTTGTCGGTCAAGGCACCATGGCCCTTGGATGTATCCTGTGCGGCATGGCCATAGGCGATATGCGTCTTGCAGGCGATCATCGCTGGGCCTGCGCTGGCCTTGGCCGCCACCAATGCGCGGTCAATATCCTCGGGGTCATGCCCATCGCATTCGAACACGTCCCAGCCCGACGCGGCAAACCGCGCCATCTGGTCGGTCACGTCCGACAATGACACCTTACCGTCGATGGTGATGCCATTGTGGTCCCACATCAGGATCAGCCGCGACAGTTTCTGACGGCCGGCGATGCCGATGGCCTCTTGGGAAATGCCTTCCATCAGGCAGCCATCGCCTGCCATGACATAGGTGAAGTGATCCTGCAATTTCGCGCCATGACGGGCGCGCAGATGCGCTTCGGCCATGGCAAAACCCACGGCGTTGGCGACACCCTGGCCCAACGGGCCGGTGGTGGTCTCCACGCCCGAGACATGGCCATATTCCGGGTGGCCCGCAGTGATCGCGCCCCATTGGCGGAAATTCTTGATCTGATCCAGCGTGACATCGGCGTAACCGGTCAGATGCAGCACGCTGTAGAGCAGCATCGAGCCATGACCCGCGGACAGGATGAACCGGTCACGATCGGGCCAATGCGGTGCCTTTGGGTCGAACTTCAGATGCTGGCTGAACAGCACTGTCGCCACATCGGCCATACCCATCGGCATGCCGGAATGGCCCGAGTTGGCGGCCGCAACGGCGTCCAGCGTCAGGGTGCGGATGGCGGTCGCGCGCATCCAGTGATCGGGGTGGCGGGCGCGAAGCGTCGCGATGTCCATGCGGGTCATCCTTTGGCTGCTTGGGGGCACTGCCCATGCCGCATAACGGCGGCGGCAGGCAAGATCAAGCGCGTCTCCCAAGGCCTTGGGAAGAAAGGCAAGGTGCAAGCCACAGGAATCGCGATAAGATGCGGCAAGGCCGCTGACAAAGCGATTCGCGGTCTGGGGTAAAGGGGCGGCAACAGGCCCGGCACGGCACCGGAAAGGGCAGCGGATGCAAGACATCACGGAACTTGAGCGGCGGATTTCTTCGGCGCTGGAACGGATCGGCAAGGGGCTGGACCGGCTGAATTCGGGCAGCGGCGGGTCGCGGCCTGCGCCACCCGCGGTTGTTGCGGCGGCCGTGCCTGTGCCCGTTCCTGTGGCCGCGGCGGTCTCTGCCGCACCGGCCGCCGGGGGCGGCGACGCCGCCGCCCTGCGTGCCAAGCTGGAGGAAGAGCGTACGACCACCGCCCAGCTGCAGGAACGTCTGCGTGCGGTCAAGGACAAGGATCTTGTCCTGCAATCGCAACTGCAGGAAAAAGTTGAGAAACTGACCCGACAGCTGGATGTTCAGGGGCTGGAGCTGCAGCGCATGCGCAAGACCGCCGTCACCTTGCGCGAACAACTGCGCCAGTTGCGTGAGGCACAGGCTGCGGGCGTCGCCGAGCCGCATCTGATCAACAAATCCATGTTGGCCGAACTGGACGCCCTGCGCGCCACCCGGCTGACCGAACTGGCCGAGCTGGATGAGATTGCCGCCGCGCTGGACCCCCATCTGACGGAGGCCGAGAATGCCTGATCTGGAAATCACTGTGGGCGGCAAGCCCTTTCTGGTCTCTTGCCAACCCGGCGAAGAGCATTTTCTGCGTGCCGCCGCCACGATGCTGGACACCGAAGCGCAGCCGCTGCTGGCCTCGATGGGGCGGTTGCCCGAAGCCAAGATGTTGCTGATGGCAGGTCTGATGCTGGCCGACCGCACCGCAGCGGGCGAAGATGAGGTGCGCCAGCTGAAAACGCGCCTGGCCCAACTGGAATCGCGCCCCGCGCCTGTTGCGCAGAAGATCGAAGTGCCGGTCATTCCGCCGCAAATCAGCGAGACCATGGCCGAAATCGCGGCAAGGGCCGAGGCATTGGCGACCCAGGTTGAAGAAAAGATCAGATGATCCGGCATCTTGCCCTGGCTGCGCTGGCGGGCTGTGTGGCCTTGCCGATGCAGGCGCAGGACCTGCCGCTGATCACGACAACGTATCAATGTGATCGCGGTGTGACGGTCCCGGCAAGCTACTTTGATTTCGGCGATTATATGTACGTGGTTATCAATGTTGAGGGCCGCCAGATCACGCTGATCCGCGAGGTCGCAGCCTCGGGCGCGCGGTATGGCTGGCCGTCGGATGGGGCCAGCTACGTCTGGTGGGGCAAGGGGTCTGCGGCATCGCTGTATTGGAAACAGGGCAGCGAAGAGACGCCGCTTCTGACCTGTGTGGAGCAAATGTAGGATGGGCAATATTGCCCATCCTACGCGATGCGGTTTCCAGCCTCAGCCGTTGGCTTCGCGAATTTTGTCGGCAGCGGCCTGATCAAATTTCACGCCGTTGGTGGTGAAAAGGCTGTCCAATTCACCCGACAGCGTCATCTCGGTAACGATATCGCAGCCGCCGACGAACTCGCCTTTGACATAGAGCTGCGGCACGGTTGGCCAATCTGAGAAGTCCTTGATTCCCTGACGGATTTCGGGGTCGGACAGCACATCGACATCGGCGAAATCGACGCCCATGTAGTTCAGCACGCCTGCGACGCGGGATGAAAACCCGCATTGCGGCATGGTCTTTGTGCCCTTCATGAACAGCACCACGTCGTTTTTGGTGAT
Source organism: Paracoccaceae bacterium (assembly GCA_049291415.1). Taxonomy (GTDB): domain Bacteria; phylum Pseudomonadota; class Alphaproteobacteria; order Rhodobacterales; family Rhodobacteraceae; genus Pseudogemmobacter. Next base: position 54,296 of record JBATPI010000188.1, read on the forward strand.
GGTGTCACGGATCTGGTCAGCTGCGCTCATCTCTGTATCCTCTTCAGTCCGGCGCTTTGGTAGTCAGCGCCAGAGCGTGCAATTCGCCCTGCGCCCCGTCCATCTTGCCCTTCAGGCTGGCATAGACGGCGCGCTGTTGTTGAACCCGGTTCATGCCGCGGAACGACTCGTCAATGATTTCGGCCGCCCAATGGTTGCCGTCGCCGGCCGTGTCGATCACGGTGATTCTTGCCTGCGGAAAGCTGGCGCGGATCAACGCTTCGATATCCTTGCCTTCCATCGCCATGGTAGTCTCCCTGGTTCCTGCCGTTAAAGATGTATGCCGCAGGGCGGGGGGCTGCAAGGGGCGATCAGGTCCGGCGCGCGCGCCATTCGTCGCGCATCATCGCCATCAGATGCAGATCGACAGCGCGGCCGAGGCAAGGGCGGTACCAATGCGTGCGCTGGATACCCTCAACCACGCAGCCGGCGCGGGTGTAGATCCTGATCGCGCGAGGGTTTTCGCCGCTGGCATCCAGCCAGACCCGCCGGGCGTTCAAGGTGGCAAAACCATAGTCCAGCAGGGCGTTGAAAAAGGCGTCGCCGCGACCGCCGCCAGCCCGGTCCAGCGCGATGCGGAACAGCTCGACCCGGCCGGACGGATCGCCGATCTCGCGAAAGATGGCAAAGCCGGTGGGCTGGCCTGCCTGTTCGGCGATCAGGACGGCGCAGGCGGGGCTGTCGATCCAGGCCTGCAGATCGGCGGCTGGGGAGTCGCCGATAAAGGGCGTGTAGTCGGGCCGCGTGGTCAGGCTGCGGATATAGCCGATGTCGGCGGGGGTGGCGGGACGCAGGCGGAACGTCATGCCTGCCAGTCCCGCGCCAGAAGGCCCATCAGCAGGCAATCCACCCAATTTCCATCCGCCCGCATCCAGCATTCCCGTATCCGGCCTTCGGTCACAAAGCCTAGCTGGTCATACAGGGCAATCGCGCGGGTATTATCGGCGGTCACGTCAAAGCCGATCCGGTGGCCGTCCAATTCGGTGAACACTTGCGCCAAGAGTGCGCGCAGGAACGGTGCACCCTGACCGGGCCGGGTGGTGGCAAACGCTGTCAGGCCATAAACCCGCGGCACCCATTTCATCATCACGGCAAAGCCAACGGGCGAGCCTTCTACTTGCCAAACGAAGGCCAACCCTTCGCTGATCGAGGCGTCAATCTCGCCCTCATCCGGCGGCTCGATCCAGTTTGCATTGGCAGGCGCGCGCCAGAGGCTGTCGATCAGCCCCGCATCCTTAGCCCCCGCGCGCTGCAGCATCAGACGCCAACAGCCTTGGCAAAGGCCCCACGATAGATCACTGCCAGTTCGGCCAGGGGGGCAGCATCGGTGCCCAGTGTGACCTTTGATCCGCCGAACTGCCCGACCAGTGCCAGATGAACGCCCGCCACCTTGGCCGCCGCCTGCAATCCGGCCAAAGATTCCTGCGGCACCGCCAACACATAGCGCGCCTGATCCTCGCCAAAGAGAAAGGCGGTGTCTTCGCTGTCGATCCACAGGCCCAGACCTGCGCCTTCGGCCATCTCGAATGCCGCCAGAACCAGCCCGCCATCCGACAGGTCTGAACAGGCTCTGAAATGCTTGCGTTGCGCGCGGACGAACTCGCCGTGCAACCGCTCGGCCGACAGATCGACGGGGGGGGCGTCGCCGGCCTCGATTCCAAAGGCCTCGGCCAACAGTGCCGATTGGCCCAGGTGGTGGCCCGCTCCGCCCAGCATCACCGCCAGATCGCCTTCGACCGGGCGACCGGCAATCACCTCATCCAGCGATTTCAGCAGGCCCACAGCGCCAATCGTGGGGGTGGGCAGGATTCCGGTGCCGTCGGTTTCATTGTACAGGCTGACATTGCCCGAGACGATCGGCATGTCCAAAGCCTCACAGGCCGCCCCGATGCCTTTCAGCGCGCCGACGAGCTGGCCCATGATTTCGGGCTTTTCGGGGTTGCCGAAATTCAGGTTGTCGGTGGTGGCCAAGGGCAGGGCGCCCACGGCACAGAGATTGCGGTAGGCCTCGGCCACGGCCTGTTTGCCACCCTGATAGGGGTTGGCCTTGACGTAGCGGGGCGTCACGTCGCTGGTGAAGGCCAGCGCCTTGCCCGTGCCATGCACCCTGACCACGCCTGCGGACAGGCCCGGCGTAACCAGGGTATCGGCGCCCACCTGCGCGTCGTATTGTTCATACACCCAGGCCTTATGGGCGTAGGACGGGCTGGAAATCAGGGCCTTCAGCCCGTCAATTCCGCCAATCGCGGGGACGTCGCCCAAGGGGGCCGCTGCCGGGGTTTCCACCCAGGGGCGGTCATATTCCGGGGCAGATGAGGACAGTTTCGACAAGGGCAGATCGGCCATGACCTGATTGCCGTGCAGGATCAAAAAGCGATCCTCGGGGATGGTCTCGCCGACAATGGCGAAATCCAGATCCCATTTGACGAAAATGGCGCGGGCTTCGGCCTCAAGCTCGGGCTTCAGCACCATCAGCATGCGTTCCTGGGATTCCGACAACATCATCTCATAGGCGGTCATGTGGGTTTCGCGCTGCGGCACGTCATCCAGTTGCAACCGGATGCCAAGGCCACCCTTGTCGCCCATTTCCACCGCCGAGCAGGTCAGGCCCGCCGCCCCCATGTCCTGAATCGAAATGACAGCGCCACTGGCCATCAACTCAAGACAGGCCTCCAAGAGGCGCTTTTCGGTGAAGGGATCGCCAACCTGAACGGTCGGGCGTTTATCCTCGATGGTGTCGTCGAATTCGGCCGAGGCCATGGTGGCGCCGCCAACGCCATCGCGACCGGTCTTGGCGCCCAGATACACCACCGGCATGCCGACACCCGAGGCGGCCGAGTAGAAGATCTTGTCAGTATCGGCCAGACCTGCGGCAAAGGCATTGACCAGACAATTGCCGTTATAGGATTTGTGAAAGCGTACTTCGCCGCCCACGGTGGGCACGCCAAAGGCGTTGCCATAGCTGCCCACGCCCTCAACAACGCCCTTGACCAGATGTGCGGTCTTTGGGTGGCTGGGCAGGCCAAAAGACAGGCTGTTCATTGCCGCAATCGGCCGCGCGCCCATGGTAAAGACATCCCGCAGGATGCCGCCGACGCCAGTGGCCGCACCTTGATGCGGTTCAATATAGCTGGGGTGGTTGTGGCTCTCCATCTTGAAGATCACGGCCTGACCGTCGCCGATATCGACCACGCCGGCATTCTCACCGGGGCCGCAGATCACCTGCGGGCCGGTGGTCGGCAGCTTGCGCAGATGGATCTTGGACGATTTGTAAGAGCAATGCTCATTCCACATCGCGGAAAAAATGCCCAACTCGGTGAATGTCGGCTGGCGGCCGATGATGTCCAGGATGCGCTGATACTCATCGGGTTTGATCCCGTGGCTGGCGATCAACTCGGGCGTGATGGCGGGCTCTGACATGGCATTCCCTCTGGGCAGGCGCTTGGTCGGGCAAGCTATGGACCGCCTCATATGCCAAAGGCCGGGCAAGGGCAAACCGCCCGGCCTGCTGCGACAGAAATTTTGACCGAATTTGCGCACGCCCCGCAACGCGCAGGCCCGTCACCACCGGCGCGACCAAAAAAAAGGCCGAGCGCGAGGCCCGGCCAAGTCCAACAGGGAGGTATGAGGCAGAAAGAGCGAACTCATCTCCGCCTCATGACTGCATTTAGGATCTGGGGGGCTGTCTGGCAAGGCTGGTTATGCTGCGGCTGCAGCATTCCCGCCATGCGCTGTTTGCATAGCTATGAGTCCGGCCCGCCTCAGATCTGCTGGCGCCGCCGGTAAGTCATGATTTCATCGCTGACAAAATCACGGAACGCCGCCACCCGTTTTGAATGCCGCAGCTCTTCGGGATAGGCCAGAAACACCGGCACTTCGCCACTTTCCACCGATGGGAACACGCGGATCAGATGGGGAAAATCTTCGGTGATGTAGTCGGGCAGGACGCCGATCCCCAAATGATTCAAGACCCCCTGCAACACGCCAAAGTAGTTGTTGATCGTCAAGGTCGAGGGGATGTCATGGGTCATCAGATCGGCCACCAGATTGGCGCCGGCCTGTACTTGTGCGGTGCCGGCATGCTGGCTGATCAGCCTGTGCTGGGTCATTTCCTCCATGGTTTGCGGGGTGCCGTGCTGCGCCAGATATTCCTGGCTGGCGTAAAGCCGCATCTTGATGTTCATCAGCCGCTTGCGGATCAGATCTGCCTGGCTGGGTTCCTTCATGCGGATGGCCACATCAGCCTCTCGCATCGGCAGATCCAGAACGCGTTCTTCCAGCATCAGGTCAATTTTCAGGCTGGGGTATTTCTCATACAGACGCGCCAGACGCGGGGCCAGCCACAGCGTGCCGAACCCGGTGGTTGTGGTGACTCGCAACTCGCCAAACACCTCATCCTCGCTGTCGCGGATGCGCGCGGCGGTGGCGTCCAGCCGTTTGACCATGGCCTGGGTCGCGTCATACAAAAGCTCGCCCTGCTCGGTCAGGATCAGCCCGCGGGCATGGCGGTGAAACAGTGTGACCGACAGGCTTTCCTCTAACGCCCGGATCTGGCGGCTGACGGCCGACTGGCTGAGGTGCAAGACCTCACCGGCATGGGTCAGGCTGCCCTTCTCGGCCACCGCGTGAAAGATCCTCAGCTTGTCCCAATCCATCATCCAACCCTCTCAAACCGGCAACACGCCACCACAAGCCATGCATCCAGTGAAAACCGGATAGCACGCAAATGCCGTGGCTAACGCAAAAATCCCACCGGCAACAGGTCAGGACTTTCACCAAAGCGGCCTTCTGCCTATGATTACGGCCAAAGGGCCGGGCGCGAATGATCCGGGCGGGGCAGAAAGGGCAGATCATGGCGGTTGGCATCTTTGATTCGGGCTTGGGCGGGCTGACTGTGCTGGATGCGGTGCAGCGGCGGCTGCCCGAAGTGCCTTTTGTCTATTTCGGCGACAATGCGCATGCGCCTTATGGTGTGCGCAGTGCCGATGACATCTTTGATCTGACCTGTGCGGCCACCGAACGGCTGTGGGATGAGGGCTGCGATCTGGTGATCCTGGCCTGCAACACAGCCTCGGCGGCTGCGTTGCGGCGAATGCAGGAAACCTGGGTTCCGGCGGACAAGCGGGTGCTGGGGGTCTTTGTGCCGTTGATCGAGGCGCTGACCGAACGCCAGTGGGGCGACAACTCGCCGCCGCGCGAAGTCTCGGTGCAGCATGTGGCGCTGTTCGCCACCCCTGCCACGGTCGCCAGTCGCGCCTTTCAGCGCGAATTGGCGTTCCGCGCGATCGGCGTGGATGTTGAGGCGCAGCCCTGCGGTGGCGTGGTCGATGCGATCGAGCAGGGCGATGAGATCCTGGCCGAAGCCTTGGTCCGCAGCCATGTTGAGGCGCTGAAGCGGCGCATGCCCAACCCTGAGGCGGCGATTCTGGGCTGCACCCATTACCCCTTGATGCAAAAGGTGTTTCAAGAGGCGCTGGGGGCGGGGGTAAAGGTCTATTCGCAGGCCGATCTGGTGGCCGAGTCGCTGGCCGATTACCTGATCCGCCACCCCGAGATCCACGGCTCGGGCACCGCGTCGCGGTTTCTGACCACAGGTGATCCGGGGTCTGTCAGCAACAAGGCGACGCAATTCCTGCGCCGCGGGCTGACGTTTGAAGCGGCGTGACCCGGTGATGCTGTCGCTGCAGGATCACCGCGCTGAACGCCTGGCCAGTCTGACGGCCCCGAACGGTTGGCTGAACCTTGTTGCCCGGGTCGATCTGACGCCCGGCACGCATCTGGTGGGGGCGGCGCAGAACATCCGGCTGCCCTCTGGCCCTGATCTCTTGGGCACACTGACGCTGCGCCCTGATGGAGCCAGCTTTGCCCGCCCCGGTCAGGCGGAACAGGCTTTTCAACCGGTCCCAGATGGGTTTCCGATCCTGCAGGTTGATCCGTTCTTGTTGGAAATACATACGGTTGACGACACTCCAGCCCTGAGGGTGCGCGATCTGACGCTGACTTCGCGGGCCGAGATCCGCTATTTTCCGAACGATCCCGGTTGGATCATTCGCGCGGCCTGGCAGGCGCTGCCGCCTGAGGCTGCAGTAGTCGCGATGAAAGACGGCTCAACCGCTGCGGTCACGCTGACACATCGCGCCAGCTTTGCCTATCAGGGCCGCCAGGTCACCCTGACGCCGACGCATTGGAAAGGCGGCAAGCCGATGTTCGTGTTCCGTGATGCGACGGCTGGCGAAAGCTATGCCGCTGCGCGGTTCCTGATCGGTGAGGATATGACCGACAGCCAGATCACACTGGATTTCAACCGCGCTTTCACGCCGCCTTGCGGATTTACTGATTTCGCGATCTGCCCGCTGCCGCCGCCCGGCAACATCCTGCCTTTCCGCGTCGAGGCAGGCGAGAAGGCCCCGTAGGATGGGCAATATTGCCCATCCTGCCTATCCGCGCATCGCTCCAAAGGCGAAACGGTAGGCCAGCGCCACGCCACCCGCGCCGCCGATGACATTGCCGATCGTCACCCACAGCAGGTTGCCCAGCACGCCAGCGGCAGTCACATCTGCCCCCGCCCAGATCCCGGCGGGGATCAGGAACATGTTGGCGACGGAATGCTCCAGCCCCAGCGCCACAAACACTGTCACCGGCCAGACCACCGCAAGGATCTTGTCCCCGGCAGAGCGGGCGGCAAAGCTCAGCCAGACCGCCAGACACACCAGCGCGTTGCACAAGGCGCCGCGCATCAGCGCCTCGACCCAGGGCAATCCGGCCTTGGCCGTGGCCGCGCGCGCGGCGACCTCTCCCATCGGGCCATCCAACAGGCCCGACAGGCCAAAGGTCAGCGCCAGCCCGACCGCGCCGATCAGGTTGCCCAGATAGACCAGCCCCCAGTTGCGCAGCAGTGCGCCAAAGCTGATCCGCCCGTCCACCGCCGCCATCACCATCAGCGCATTTCCGGTAAACAGCTCCGCCCCGCCCACCACCACCAGGATCAGCCCGACCGAGAACACCACCCCCGCCAGCACCCGGTGCGGGCCAAAGCCGGGGTCTGCCCCCGCCATGGTGATCAGCCAGCCCGCGCCGCCAAAGCCGATGAACGCCCCCGCCAACAGGGCCAGCGTGAACATCCGGTGCAGCGGTAACGCGGCCTTGGCCACTCCAGCGGTCTCGATCAATGCTGCGATCTGTGCCGGTTTATAGGCGCTTGCGCTGTCATCCATGGCAGTCTCCTCCATGCGTTGCAGCATAGCCGCAGACGTGCCCGCGCAAAGCGAAAAGGCACGCCCCTTGGCGTGCCTTTCCCGAATTGCACCAGATGGTTGCGTGTCAATCCTTGGCGCGTTCCACATAGCTGTCGTCATCGGTATTGATCACAACCCGCGTGCCCGCGGCGATATGCGGCGGCACCATGACGCGCAGCCCGTTCGTGGTCATCGCCGGCTTATAGCTGGAGGACGCGGTCTGGCCCTTGACCACCGGCTCTGTCTCGGTGATCTCAACGGTGATCTTTTGCGGCACTTCCAGCGCGATCGGCACGCCTTCGAACGTCTTCAGATAGCAGCGCATGCCTTCCTGAACGTAAACCTTGTTGCTGCCCATCACATCGTCGGTGACCACGACCTGATCATAGGTCGTCGGCTCCATGAAGTGAAAGCCTTCGCCATCTTCATAGAGAAAATCATAGTCGCGTTCATCCACCGTGGCCTTTTCGACCTGATCGGTGGTTTTGTAGCGTTCCGACATCTTCACCCCGTCCGAGATACGACGCATCTCTACGGATGTGGTTGGCGTGCCCTTGCCGGGGTGGAAGTTTGAGGCCGAGAGGACGACGCAGAGGCGACCGTCCAGATCGACGACGTTGCCCTTGCGCAGGGAAGAGGCGATGACTTTCACGCGACGTATTCCTTGTGATATGGCCCGCCCTGCGGCGAGGATTGCCGCGTCCCTACCGCATCTTTCCGCAGTTTTCCAGATGGAACCTCAGATATGACGACTTCGCCCTGGTGGCATCCCAGCCGCCACGCCGACCGCCGCCCGCTGTTGCTGGCGCGCAATCGTATCCAGACCGCGATCCGCGGTTGGCTTGCCGATGAGGGTTTCACCGAGGTGGACCCGGCAGCCCTGCAGGTTTCTCCCGGCAATGAGGCGCATCTGCATGCCTTCGGCACCACAGCAATCGGCAATGACGGTGTGGGGCGGCAGATGTATCTGCACACCTCGCCCGAATTTGCGATGAAGCGGCTGCTGGCAGCGGGTGAGACGCGGATCCATGCCTTTTCCCACGTCTGGCGCAACCGCGAACGCGGCGCGCTGCATGCGCCCGAATTCACCATGCTGGAATGGTATCGGGTGGGTGAGCCGTATGAGCAGTTGATGGACGACATTGCCGCCTGGGTGGGTTTGGCGGCAGCCGGGCCGCTGCAGTATCGCGGTTTCAGCTGTGACCCCGCGGCGCCCTGTCAGCGGCTGTCGGTCGCGGATGCGTTCCGCGATCTGGCCGGGATTGATCTTTTCGCCACCATGAATGCGGTGGGGGTGCCGGACGCTGTCGCGCTGGCCACGCAGATGGATGCGGTTGGCGTGGCACATAAGGCCGGGGAAAGCTGGTCTGATCTCTTTTCGCGCGTGCTGGCTGACCGGGTTGAGCCGCATCTGGGGCAGGGCCGTCTGACCGTGCTGGACCGCTATCCGGCGGCGGAGGCGGCGCTGGCGCGGCGCTGCCCGGATGACGCTCGCGTGGCCGAGCGGTTTGAGGTTTACGCCTGCGGGGTGGAACTGGCCAATGGCTTTGGTGAGTTGACCGACCCGGTGGAACAACGTCTGCGGTTCCAGGAAGAAATGGCGATCAAGGCACGGTTGTATGGCGAAAGCTATCCGATTGATGAGGATTTTCTGGACGCTCTGGCGCTGATGCCTGCGGCCTGCGGTTGTGCGATGGGGTTTGACCGTTTGGTGATGCTGGCCACGGGTGCGCCTTCGGTTCAGGCAGTGCAATGGGTGCCTGCGGGCTAAGCCGCTTGCAAAGCCGCGCGCTTGGGCGGAAAAAGGGCCGCAATCAGATTAGGAGCCACCATGACCCACCGCATCGCCATTCTGGGCGCCTCTGGCTATACCGGTGCTGAACTGGTGCGCCTGATCGCTACCCATCCTCAGATGACGATCACCGCGCTGTCGGCAGATCGCAAGGCTGGAATGGCGATGGCAGACGTGTTCCCGTTCCTGCGCCATCTGGATCTGCCGCGTCTGGTCAAGATCGAGGAGATTGATTTCTCCAACGTTGATCTGTGCTTCTGCGCCCTTCCTCATGCAACCACGCAAGAAGTGGTCGCAAAGCTGCCAAAACATTTGAAAATTGTCGATCTCAGTGCCGATTTCCGGCTGCGCGATCCGGCGGAATATGAAAAATGGTATGGGGCCCCGCATGCGGCGGTTCAGATGCAGAAAGAGGCGGTCTACGGTCTGACCGAATTCTACCGCGAGCAGATCCGCGGGGCGCGGCTGGTGGCGGGCACGGGATGCAACGCGGCGGCGGGGCAGTTTGCGCTGCGGCCGTTGATTTCGGCTGGGGTGATTGATCTTGACCAAATCGTGATCGACCTGAAGGCGGGCGTCAGCGGGGCCGGACGCAGCCTGAAGGAAAACCTGTTGCACGCCGAGCTGTCTGGCGGCACGCACAGCTATTCTGCTGGCGGAAAACATCGCCACCTTGGCGAATTCGATCAGGAATTCAGCGCCTTGGCGGGCCGACCTGTACAGGTGCAATTCACCCCGCACCTATTGCCGATGAACCGCGGCATTCTGGCGACGGTTTATGTGCAGGGCGACCCGCGCGCCGTGCATGACACCCTGGCGCAGGCCTATGCGACGGAACCGTTCCTGAAGGTGCTGCCTTTTGGCGCACTGCCCTCGACACGCGACATTGCAGGCTCCAACTTCTGTCATATCGGGGTGGCGGGTGACCGGATTCCGGGGCGGGCACTGGTGATTGCGGTGTTGGACAACCTGACCAAGGGCTCTTCCGGGCAGGCGATCCAGAACGCCAATCTGATGTTGGGGATTGAGGAAACGACGGGTCTGATGCTGGCGCCGATGTTCCCGTAAGCGACTTGATAAGGGTCAAGGCATCGGGCGGCGGCGACAGATAGAGAACGGCAAACAGTTAGGATACGCGCAATGGACACCGGAAAATCCCAGTTTCGCGGCCTGAAGGGCCTGAAGAAACGCCGTAGGATGCAGGTGATCGGGCTGGCCTTTGCCTCATTGGCGGCGGCCTTTGTGGCGATCTACTTCTTTGTGCCGAAATCGGCCGTCAACTTCTTCCGCTCGCCCACCGAAGTGGTCGAAGCGCCGCCCGCCGCCGATGAGGTGTTTCGCATTGGCGGGCTGGTCGAAGAGGGCAGCGTGTTGCGCGGCGATGGCACCACTGTCTCTTTCATCGTGACCGATACAAACCAAAGCGTTCCGGTCAATTTCACCGGCGTTCTGCCCGATCTTTTTGGTGAAGGGCAGGGCGTGGTCGCCTTGGGTCAGATGCAGGGTCAGACCTTTGTCGCCAGTGAAGTGCTGGCCAAGCATGATGAAACCTATATGCCGAAGGAAGTGGTCGATGCGCTGAAGGATCAGGGCGTTTACGTCGATCCGAAGGCTGATCCGGGCAGCTGAGCGGCCATTGGCGCGCGGGCGTGCAGCCCGGCATTAACGAATTGTCTGCAGATTGCACCTGAGGGGGAGCTTTGCCTTTGAGGAAAGCTCATGCTGACAGTCCAGGAGATTGCGAAAGACATCGTCGCCCGTGAGGGCGGCTTTGTGAATGACCCCGATGATCCGGGTGGGGTGACCAACCACGGGGTGACCATTCACACCTTACGGCGGCTGGGGATAGATGTGAACGCTGATACCCGGATCGATGTCGCCGATATTCGCGCGCTGACATCGGCTCAGGCGGTGCAGATCTATGTCGAGCATTACTTTACCCGCCCCGGTCTGGGGGCCTTGCCCGAGGTGCTGCAGCCGTCGCTGTTTGACATGTATGTCAACGCGGGGGCCAATGCGGTCAAGGTGTTGCAGCGGTTGCTGACGCAAGTGGGCTATCCGTGCGACCCCGATGGCCAGATCGGCCCGCAGACCATTCGGGCGGCCCAGATGGCCTATGAGGCAGCGCCGACGCATCTGGCCGATGCCTATGCGATTGCGCGGCGGAACTACTATTATGCGCTGGCCGACAGCCGCCCGGCCAGCCGCAAATTCGCCCGTCGCCGTGATGGCGGCAAGGGCGGCTGGATCCTGCGCGCCGAAAGCTTTCTTTCCGACAAATACCACCTGACAGAGGCGCAGCACCGCGCACGGGTGGCCGCATGGGCATGATCGACAAGGTACTGGGCGGGCCTGCGGCATTGGGCGCGCTGGGGCAGGCGGCAAAGGGCATGGCCGAGGTGTTCATCCCCTCGGCCACCAAGCGGATGGAATTGTCTGCAGAGGCGCAGATGGCCGCCCTGCGCCAGTTGGGCGAGGAATACCAGCATCCCGCACTGAGCTGGTTTGACAGTATGGTGAACGGGCTGAACCGACTGCCACGGCCGTTTCTGGCCTTTGGCACGCTGGGCCTGTTCACCTATGCGATGATCGATCCAGTGCCCTTTGCCGCCCGCATGGTGGGCCTGAACGCGGTGCCTGAACCGCTGTGGTGGCTGTTGGGGGCGATCGTTGCGTTCTATTTTGGCGCGCGAGAAACCTATTATTTCCGCGGTCGCAGCGTGGTCTCGCCCTTTGCTGCTGCCCCGGGGGCTGCGGCTGTGTTACAAGAGGAAAACGCTGCATTGGACGATTGGCGCGACGGTCAGGGCTAGGCCTGCGCTTGACCTGTGCGGCGGGCTCTGGCAATGCCAGAGGCGCAATACAGGATTTGATCAGATGAACCTCTTCGCGGAAATCCGCAACGCGGTGACCGATGCCCTTGGCCGGATGACGGCCGAGGGCGCTTTGCCATCCGGGCTGGACCTGTCGGCTGTGGCGGTAGAGCCGCCGCGCGATGCAGCGCATGGTGATATGGCCGTGAATGCGGCGATGGTGCTGGCCAAACCTGCTGGAAAACCGCCGCGAGAGATTGCCGAGGCCTTGGCCGCGCAGCTGATGGCCGATCCGCGCATTGCGGGCGCTGATGTGGCCGGGCCGGGGTTCTTGAACCTGCGGCTGGATTCTGCGTTGTGGCAGGGCGTTGTGCGTGACGTGCTGACGGCGGGAAGCAGCTATGGTCGGTCAACCCTTGGCGGCGGGCAAAAGGTCAACGTCGAATTCGTGTCTGCCAACCCCACCGGCCCGATGCATGTGGGCCATGTGCGGGGTGCTGTGGTTGGCGATGCGCTGTCCAACCTTCTGGCGTTTACCGGCTGGGATGTGACGCGGGAATATTACATCAACGATGGCGGCGCGCAGGTCGACGTGCTGGCGCGGTCGGCCTATGAACGCTACCGCGAGGCCAATGGGCTGGAGCCGGAAATCCGTGAGGGTCTGTATCCCGGCGACTATCTGATCCCGGTGGGGGAGGCGCTGAAGGCCAAATACGGCGACACGCTTTTGGACAAGGGCGAGCAGGTTTGGCTGGCCGATCTGCGCGACTTCTCGACGCAGATAATGATGCAGATGATCCGTGACGATCTGGACAGTTTGGGCGTTCGGATGGACGTCTATTCCTCGGAAAAGGCGCTGTATGGCACCGGTGAGATTGAGGCCGCGATCAACACCCTGCGTGACATGGACCTGATCTATGAAGGTGTGCTGGAGCCGCCCAAGGGCAAAGAGCCCGAAGATTGGGAGCCGCGTGAGCAGACCCTGTTCCGCAGCACCGCGCATGGCGATGACGTGGACCGCCCGGTCAAGAAATCGGATGGCTCCTGGACCTATTTCGCCCCCGATATCGCCTATCATTACAATAAGGTGCAGCGCGGTTTCGATCAGCTGATCGATATTTTCGGCGCCGACCATGGCGGTTATGTAAAGCGGATGAAGGCGGCGGTGTCTGCCCTGTCGCAGGGCCGTGTGCCCTTGGACATCAAGCTGATCCAGCTGGTCAAACTGTGGAAGGGTGGTGCCCCCTTCAAGATGAGCAAACGTGCCGGCACCTTTGTCACCCTGCGTGATGTGGTGGATGAGGTGGGCGCCGATGTCACCCGCTTTATCATGCTGACCCGCAAGAATGACGTGGCGCTGGATTTCGATTTCGACAAGGTGATGGAGCAGTCGAAGGATAACCCCGTTTTCTACGTGCAATACGCCAACGCGCGGATCAACTCGGTCCTGCGCAAGGCGCGCGAGGCGGGGATTGCGGTGGATGATGCCGCGCTGACCGCCGCCGATCACCGGAAACTGGCGCATGAGGCCGAGTTGGGCCTGTTGAAGAAGATCGCCGAATGGCCACGTCTGGTGGAAATCGCCGCGCGGAATAATGAGCCGCACCGGCTGGCCTTTTATTTGTATGAACTGGCGTCCGACTTGCACGCGCTGTGGAACCGCGGCAATGATGATCCGTCCTTACGTTTCATTCAGGACGATCCGGCCACATCACAGGCGAAAATCGCCTTGGCAAAGGCAACAAGCGTTGTCATTTGCGCAGGTCTTGCTATCTTGGGCGTAACGCCGGTCGAAGAAATGCGCTGATTACAGGGTGCCTCGGCCGGAATGAGCAGACGTTCAAAACCGGGGCCAACCCGGAGTAGGCAGAGGCAGTTGATGGCGGATCGGGATTTTGCCGAATATGGCGTGCCCCAGGCTTATGGCCCGGGCAAGGCGCAACGCATGGTGCAGCTGGCGGGTGCCGGCGCGTCGGTCGCGCTGGTGCTGGGCCTGGCCGTTTGGGGCTATAAGCTGGCGGTGCGCGACATCTCGGGCGTGCCAATCATTCATGCCACAGCCGGATCCATGCGGATTGCCCCCGAAGAGCCGGGCGGATCTGTTGCCGATCATCAGGGCCTGGCGGTCAATGAGGTGGCTGCGATGGGCGGTGTCGCCCCTCCGGCTGACCGGCTGGTGCTGGCGCCCAAACCTGTGGATCTGTCGCTGGAGGATGTGGCGGGGCTGGCCGGCGCGGTGGCTGCGGCTGACGCCGATCTGGTTCCTGCACGGCTGGACCAACCGGCCGATCTGGTGCCGCTGACCGGCGATGGCACCGACCCTGCCGTCAGTGCCGCGCTGTCGGCCGCCCTTGGCCTCGACGACGCGGTGGACGACGCGCTTGATGAGGTCGGGGTGGAAACCGCTTCTCTGGACGCGCAGGGCCTGCCCGCACCTGAAGGGGCCATCACCCGATCCCTGCGCCCGATGCCGCGGCCCAGCCATGACGGCGCCCCTGCAGCCGCCGCCACAGCCCCCATCACGGCCGTTGAGGTTGACCCCGCAACGCTGGCCCCCGGCACCCGTCTGGTGCAGTTCGGTGCGTTTGACAGCGACAAAGAGGCGCGTGCCGAATGGGTGCGGCTGGCAGGTCGCTTTGGCGATCTGATGGCGGGCAAGTCGATGGTGATCCAGGCCGCGGAAAGCGGCGGGCGCACCTTTTACCGGCTGCGCGCCCTAGGGTTCGAGAGCGAGGATGACGCCCGCCGTTTCTGCTCGGCGCTGGTCACCGAAAGCACAAATTGCATCCCGGTCGCGCACCGATGACGACGGGCCGGGGCGCTGCGATCTTTGGCTGCGCCGGCCCTGCGCTGCTGGCGGAAGAGCGGGATTTTTTCCGCGATGCCGACCCCTTTGGTTTCATCATCTTCGCGCGAAATGTTGACACCCCCGATCAATTGCGCCGCCTGACGGCGGATCTGCGCGCGGCGGTTGGGCGCGATGCGCCGATCCTGGTCGATCAAGAAGGCGGGCGCGTGCAGCGGTTGCGCGCACCCCATTGGCGCGACTGGCAGCCGCCGTTTGACACGGTGGCGGGCTTTGCGCGGGTTAAGGATGCCGCCCGCGCCATGAACTTGCGCGCCCGGATCATCGCGGCCGAATTGCGCGACGTGGGCATTGACGCCAATTGCGCCCCGGTCGCTGATGTGGCGCGCGAGGCGACCCACCCTTTCTTGAAGAACCGCTGCTATGGCACTGATCCGGCTGTGGTTTCCGGGATTTCGCGCGCCGTTGCCGACGGCCTGCTGTCGGGCGGAGTTCTGCCTGTGGTCAAGCATATGCCGGGCCATGGCCTTTCAACCATGGACACCCATCTGGACCTGCCAACGGTGCGCGCGGACCGTGCCGAACTGGCCGCGGTGGACTTTGCTCCCTTCCGTGCGCTGAAGGGTCTGCCGATGGCGATGACCGCGCATATCATCTTTGCTGCCTATGACAGCCTGCCCGCCACGCAATCGCCAACCATGATCGGGCTGATCCGGGATCAGATCGGCTTTGACGGGCTGTTGATGACCGATGATCTGAACATGGAGGCGCTGCAGGGCACTCTGGCCAGCCGCACGGCGGCGTCATTGGCGGCGGGCTGCGATATCGCGCTGCACTGCAAGGGTGATCTGGCGCAGATGGTTGAGGTGGCAGGCGCCGCGGGCGACATGCGTGAGGAGACGCTGGCGCGCGCGACTGCGGCTCTGGCCGCGCGTCGGACGCCAGATCCGGTTGACATCGCGGCGCTGGAGGCCGACCTTGCGGGCCTTCACGCCGGACCCTTGCATGCCTGACCCGACCCCCGATGACTGGATTGAAGCGCAGCGCCTGTCACCCGCCGACCGGCTGGCGACCGAGGCGCTGATCGTCGATGTCACCGGCTTTGAGGGGCCGCTGGATCTGCTCTTGAGCCTTAGCCGCACGCAAAAAGTGGATCTGCGTCGGGTATCCGTCTTGCAACTGGCCGAGCAATATCTGGCCTTTGTGTCTGAGGCGCAGAGCCTGCGAATTGAACTGGCGGCCGATTATCTGGTGATGGCGGCCTGGCTGGCATTCCTGAAATCGCGCCTGCTGCTGCCGCCCGAACCCGGCGATGCAGGCCCCAGCGCCGAGGATATGGCCGCCCATCTGGCGTTTCAGCTGGAACGCCTGCAGGCGATGCGCGACATGGCCGCCCGGCTGATGGGCCGTGATCAGCGGGGCCGTGATTTCTTTGCCCGTGGTCTGCCCGAAGGCGTCAGCCTGCACCGCAAGATCAGCTATGACGCCACCCTGCTGGACCTGATGCGCGCCTACGCCCGCATCCGCACCAAGGATGAATTCCGCCCCTTCGTGATGGACCGCGAGAACGTCTTTACCCTGGAACAGGCGCTGGAGCGGATGCGCGGGCTGATCGGCTATGCCGGAGACTGGGCCGATCTGACCAGCTTTCTGCCCGAGGGCTGGGACGGCACGCCGATGGCGCGCCGCTCGGTCACCGCCGCCCATTTCGCGGCCATTCTGGAAATGGCCAAGCGGGGACAGGTGGCGATCCGTCAGGGCGAGACGTTTTCGGCCATCCAGATCCGGCGGAGAGAGCCATGAGCCAGCCGCAAGACACCGTTGAGCAAAGCCTGTTCGCAGCCCCCCCGATGGGCGAGCAAGAGCGGATGGTTGAGGCGATCCTGTTTGCCAGCACCGAGCCGGTCAACCTGGCTGAGCTGGCTGCGCGGATGCCGCATGGCGCGGACCCGGCCGAAGCGCTGGTGCATTTGCGCAAACGCTATGACGGGCGCGGCGTGGCGCTGGTCAAGGTGGGCGACGCCTACGCCTTTCGCACCGCCCCCGATCTGGGCCACCTGATGCGGCGCGAAACGGTTGAGACCCGCAAGCTGAGCCGGGCCGCGATCGAGACGCTGGCGATCGTGGCCTATCACCAGCCGGTGACCCGGACCGAGATTGAGGAAATTCGCGGCGTTGCGGTCAGCCGCGGCACGGTTGACCAACTGATGGAGCTGGAGTGGATCCGCTTTGGCCGCCGCCGCATGACGCCGGGCCGCCCGGTGACCTTCGTGGTGACCGAGGGTTTTCTGGACCACTTTGGTCTGGAATCGGCGCGCGATCTGCCGGGGATCAAAGAATTGCGCGCGGCGGGTCTGCTGGAAAGCCGCCCGATGCCGGGGCAGGATGCGCTGCGCGATGATGAAGATGAGGCCCAGACCGGGCAGAGCGAACTTTTTGAGGACTGACAGAAAGGACCACCGCCATGGATCGGCTCTTGATGCAGATCATGAACATGTTTTTCCGAAAGGCCATGAACAAGGGGATCAATGCTGGGGTGCGCCATCTGGCGACCAAGGGTAAAGACCCCAAGGACCTGACGCCTGATGATCGCGCGCAGGCCAAACAGGCGCAGGATCTGGCGGCGCGGGCACGGCAGCTGGCCAAGATCGGGCGTCGCCTGGGGCGGTGAGGGCGGCGGGGGGCGCTGCCCCCAAGCGCGAACGCGCTTTCCCCCGGGATATTTTTGCCAAGATGAAAGCGGGGATCAGGTGCGGAACTGTTTGGCCAGCTTTAGCCCCTGGCCTTGGTAGTTGGAGGCGATTCCGGTGCCGTATAGGCGGGCGGGGCGCTGGCTCATCCGTTCATAGACCAGACGGCCGACGACCTGGCCATGCTCCAGCACAAAGGGGGCCTCGTGGCAGCGCACCTCAAGCACGCCGCGGCTGCCGTTGCCGCCTGCGATGGCATGGCCGAAGCCGGGGTCGAAAAAGCCCGCGTAATGCACCCGGAATTCGCCCACCATGGCCAGATAGGGTGCCATTTCGGCCGCGTAATCGGGCGGGATGGTGACGGCTTCGCGGCTGACCAGAATGTAGAAGGCGCCGGGGTCCAGGATCACGCGACCATCCTCGGCATGTACCTCTTCCCAATAGTCGCGGGCGGGATAATGGCCGATCAGATCCAGGTCGATTACGCCGGTGTGCGGTTTCGCCCGGTAGCCGACCAGCGTGCCGCGGGTGGGCTGCAGGTCGACCGAAAAGCCCAGTCCTTCAGAGATCAGGGGTGTGCCGTTGACCAGCGGGTCGCGGGCGTGCAGCGCTGTCAGGTCGGCATCGCTGAGCGTGGCCTGACCCTGTCGAAAACGGATCTGGTTCAGCCGTTGCCCGGCGCGGACCAGGACCGAGAACGACCGTGGACAGACCTCGGCATAGAGAGGGCCCGTATAACCCGCGGGGATCCGGTCGAATTCGGTGCCGCCATCGGTGATCGTGCGGGTCAGAAGATCCAGCCGCCCGGTTGAGGATTTGGCATTGGCAACGGCCGTGACGCCGGGTGGCAGGGCCAGGCTTTCCGCCAGAGGGATGACATAGACGCAGCCCTTTTCCAGCACCGCGCCCGCCGTCAGGTCAATGCGGTGCATCTCGAATTCGGCGATGCGCCCGGCCACGCTGCGGCCCTGACCTGCCAGAAACGACGCGCGGACGCGGTAGGCGATGGGCCCCAGACGCATGTCCAGACTGGCGGGTTGCACCTGTGCATCTTTGATCACAGGGCTGGCCATCAGGGCGCCCGTGTCGATCATCTGGCGGATCTGGCTGTCTGATAGCACGCCGGTCATGGCTGGGATCGGCTCCTTTGGTGGTCAGAATGAAAAACCGCCCGCACTGCTGTGCAGCCGGGCGGTTTTGCAGTGGTCGGGCCGGAGAGATTCGAACTCTCGGCCTCCCGTCCCCCAGACGGACGCGCTAACCAGGCTGCGCTACGGCCCGACAACGCGGTCTTCATAGCTGTTTTCCGGGCAGGGGCAAGCGGGAAAAGCGCATGTCTTTGCGGTCATGCCCGGATAGTCCGCCACTCATGCGCCGGGCAGGCGTCCGGCCAGCCGATCGCGCAAGAGGGCGATCTGCCGTGCGATGACATGCAGTTCTGCCTTATGCGCCGCCATCCCGCCAATCGGCAGGGCGCGCAGTCGGGTGGCGACCGGGGTTTGCACCGAAACGGGCAGCTGTGCGGCGGGCGCCGGTGGAGCGGCGGGCGGCGCAGGAACCGGGACCGGATCTGGCACCGGCAGTTGTGGCGGCAGTTGTGGCGGCAGGCTGTCCAGCCAAGCCTGCGTGCTATCGGCCTGCTCGGACGAGGCAGGATCAAGGGGCAGGGGTGGGGCAATCGCATCTGGCGGAGCGGCCCAAAGGGCCTCTGGCTGGGCCGCGGCCTCTGGGTCGTCGGCGGTCAGGGCGGCGGCCAAGGCAGCGGCAGTGGCCTCTTCGACCTCTGCGCCGGGCAGATCGGCCTCATCGTCATAGCGGCCGACCATTGCCGCCTCCAGCGCGGCCTCTTCGGGGCTGATCTCTTCGGACTGCCCCGCGACATGCTGGATGCCCTGTTCGCGCAGGATCTTTTGCACGCCACGAATGGTCATGCCCTCATCATGCAACAAGCGTTTGATTCCGGTCAGCAATGCCACATCAGCGGGGCGGTAATAGCGCCGCCCGCCCGCCCGTTTCACCGGGCGGATCTGCGGAAACCGACTTTCCCAGAACCGCAACACATGGGCCGGGGTTTCCAGCACCTCGGCCACTTCAGAGATCGTGCGGAAGGCGTCGGGCGACTTGTCCATTCAGCCTGAACCTTACTTCTTCTTGCCGGCAGCCACGCGGTCTTTCATCAGATGCGAGGGCCGGAACGACAGCACCCGGCGGGGCGAGATCGGAACCTCATCGCCGGTCTTGGGGTTGCGGCCAACCCGGGCCGATTTCGCCCGCACCGAAAAGGTGCCGAAGGACGAGATCTTGACCGTTTCGCCTGCGGCCAGAACGTCGGACATGTGCTGCAATACCGACTCAACCAGATTGGCTGATTCGTTGCGGCTGAGGCCAACCTCGCGGAACACGGCCTCGCTGAGGTCCATGCGCGTCAGTGTCTTTTCGCTCATCCTTCATTCCCCCCCGGATGTGTTTTGCCGGGCAGGATGCGGCGGATGGAATTGCGAGTCAATATCAACAGCTTGTCGCACGGCATTGAAGCAGAGCATTGGTCGCAAATCGGGCGCTTACCAGCGTAAAACCACCGATCCCCAGGCCAGACCGCCGCCAATCGCCTCGGTTACCAACAGATCGCCGTCCTTGATCTGCCCGCGCGCGCGACCCACAGACAGCGCCAGCGGAATCGATGCGGCTGAGGTGTTGCCGTGATCCTGCACCGTCACGATCACACGGTCCATCGGCACCTGCATGCGCTTTGCGGTGGCTTCGATGATCCGGATATTGGCCTGATGCGGCACGATCCAATCGACATCGTCGGGGGTCAGACCGGCCTTATCCAGCGCCGCATGCGCGGTTTCTGCCAGCTTTTCAACGGCATGGCGGAAAACTTCTTTGCCTTCCATGCGCAACAGCCCGGTGGTGCCAGTGCTGGCACCGCCATCGACATACAGAATGTCGCGGTGGCGGCCGTCGGAATGCAGATCAATCGACAGGATGCCACGATCCTCGGTGGTGCCGTCGCCGGTCTCGGCTTCCAGAACCAAGGCACCCGCGCCATCGCCGAACAGCACACAGGTGCCCCGGTCAGTCCAATCCATCAGCCGCGAAAAGGTTTCCGCGCCGATCACCAGCACCCGGTTGGCCTGACCCGACACGATCAGCGCATTCGCCGTCGCCATGGCATAGACAAAGCCCGCGCAGACCGCCTGGATGTCAAAGGCAAAGCCGCGGGTCATGCCCAGGGCGGCCTGCACCATGGTCGCCGCCGAAGGAAAGGTCAGATCGGCGGTCGAGGTGGCCAGAACGATGGCGTCAATGTCATCGGGCTGCAGCCCGGCGTCGTCCAGCGCTGCCCGCGCGGCACGGGTGGCCAGATCCGAGGTGGTCTGCCCTTCGGCCGCAAAGTGCCTCCGCTCAATCCCTGAACGGGTGCGGATCCATTCATCGGACGTCTCGACAAGCTTTTCGAATTCGGAATTCGGAACGATGCGGTCGGGCAAATAGTGCCCGACGCCCCTGGCTACGGCGCGTATCGTCATTGGCTGGGATCGCTCTCTTGTCGGTCTGTTGTGTGGCCATTGCCCACCGTTGCCGCATCTTGCCCCGCGCGGTCGGCGGATGCAACCCGTGCCGCCAGCCGTTCCTGGAACCTGGCCTGCGCCAGTTGCGCCGCCAGCCGGATCGCGGCGGCGATACCGGTTGAATCGGCCGAGCCATGCGATTTCACTACCGTCCCGTTCAACCCCAGAAACACCCCGCCATTCACCCGGCGCGGATCAATCCGGCGTTGCAGTTTCTTTAGCTGGCCCATCGCCAGCAGGGCCCCCAGCTTTGACAAGAGCCCGGCCCCCAGCGCGTTGCGCAGCAGTTCGGACACCAGCTTGGCCGTGCCCTCACCGGTTTTCAGCGCCACATTGCCGGTGAACCCGTCGGTCACGATCACATCGACCCGGTCTGAAGGGATGTCCGACCCTTCGACAAAGCCGACATAGTCATAAGATCCCGCTTCGGCCCGCGCGGCCAAAAGATCGCTGGCCTCTTTCAACTCGGCCCGGCCCTTATGCTCTTCGGTGCCGACGTTCAACAGCCCGACCCGCGGGCGCGCCATCTGCATGCCATTGCGCGCGTATGATGCCCCCATGACGGCATATTGCAGCAAATCCGAAGGGTCGGCTTTCACATCGGCGCCGACGTCCAGCATGACGTTGAAGCCGCCGGGATTGCGGCTGGGCCACAGGCAGGCAATGGCGGGGCGGTTGACGCCCGGCACCTTGCGCAACTGCAGCATCGACACCGCCATCAGCGCGCCAGTATTGCCGCAAGACACGGCAGCCCCCGCCTCGCCCGCGCGCAGGGCATCAATGGTGGACCACATGGAGGTGCCCTTGCCGTGGCGCATGACCTGACTGGGCTTGTCATCCATCGTCACCACCCGTTCGGCATGACGCAACGTCACACGGGCGGCAAGATCGGAGTGGCGCGCCAAAAGAGGGGTCAGCTGCGCCTGATCGCCGTGCAGGATGAACCGGATCTGCGGCAGTTGGGCGGCAGAATCAACAAGACCGGCAACCACTGCTGCCGGTCCGCGATCGCCGCCCATGGCGTCGACCGAAATGACAATGGGCGCGTCGTCGGTGGTTTGCGAACCTTGCAATCCCTCAGACATGACGACGCCGACCGCTAAACGCGACTTACGCCGCGTCCTCGTCGATGTCGGATGCCTTGGCCACAGCCACGACTTCGCGTGCGGCATAGTGACCGCAGGCGCCGCAAACATGGTGCGGACGCTTCAATTCGCCACAGTTCGGGCAATCAGCCGGGTTAGCGGCGACCAATGCGTCGTGCGAACGACGCATGTTGCGGCGGGATTTGGTGGTACGGTTCTGCGGGACGGCCATGACGCAACCTTCGGGTAGAGGGGGGCGGACCCCGGATTTCTTCAGTGATTCAGCGCATCAGGCAATAGCCGACCACTGCTGTTTCACAGCTTGATTGAGGCGCGGAACATAGCCGGATTCCCCGCGGGCGCAAGCCCAAATCTGCAACAATCCCGCCGGTTCATGCCTCTGGCTCGGGATCCTTGCGCACCAATGCGGCCAGGCCCGCGAAAGGCCGCAGATCGGCGTCGGTCAGGGGTTGCGTCTCGGGCGCCGCAAAGACCGCCTCACCCAAGGCAGCCCCCGGCGCGCGGGGGTATAGCGGCAAGGCCAGCGCCAGCGCCTCACGCAACACGTCTGTCAGGTCCAGCACCTCGGGCAGAGCCTCACCGGTGTCATCTTCGAGCAACTCAACCTCGTCACCCTCAGGTGCGACATAGTCGGCGACATAGCGTCGCGACACCGGTTCGTCGATTTTGGCCGGCACTGGGGCCAGCGTCACCACGCAATCCTGCACCACATCGGCGCGCAATTGCGCGGTCAGCACGAAATCCGACCGGCCGACGGGGCTGATCTCGCCCTCAAAACCAAGGCTGTAAATCGCTTGCAGTCCCAGCGTCGCGGCCATGGCTGCACGCTCGTCGACAGACGGGGCCAGACGAAAGCGCGTCGGCTTGCGGTGCGACAGCGCGCTGCTGCGGTATAGATGGGGTGTGGTCTCGATCATCGGGCGTCCAACAGAAGTTGAGAAATGGTTTGTCGTTCTTGAACATAGGGCGTGGCATCTGTTATCCCAAGGCGCAAGGGTCAATCTGGCCCGGTGCGCGGCAGGCAAGAGGACAGGAATGGCAGTCATCACCAAAAAGGCGCCGCGCGACACCGGGCAGGCCAAGGGCCGGGCGCACCGACTGAATATGGCATTGGCGGGCCTGTGCTGTTTGCTGACGGTGGCCTGCGCCAGCGTCTACCGCAATCACGGCTATGTGCCTGATGAGACCGAGTTGAGTCAGGTCGAGATCGGCAAGGACACCCGCGACACCGTGTCGGAAAAGATCGGCCGCCCCTCGGCGCAAGGCCTGCTGAACGATGTCGGATGGTTCTACGTGCAAAGCCGCTTCAAACACCTTGGCCCGCGTGAGCCGCAAGAGGTGGAACGGCAGGTGGTTGCCATCACCTTCAACGATGCGGGCGTGGTCGAGAATATCGGCCGCTATGGTCTGCAAGACGGCCGCGTGGTCGAAATCTCGCGCCGGGTGACCGAAACGAACATCAAGGGCATGGGCTTTATCCGCCAGTTGATGGCGAACTTTGGCCGCATCGGTGCGGGCGATCTGTTCAAAGAGTGATCGCGTGCGCGGCGGGGGAGGCTGCGCGCGGGTTATGGCTGAGCCTTGCGGATCAAACCGCAGGGCGACAGAGGTCCTTATATAGCGCGCGCACAGCCGCCGGATCACCGGGACAGGCATGGCCGGGATGCGCCATGCCTGCGCTTGACCAGATGGGCCAGATCAAAAAGCAGGGCCCGCCATTCCGCATCGGCCTTGACGATCTTTTCGACAGCAGGCTTGTTCATGGTGATCGCCTTTGACTCAAGGGTGATGTTTGGGTGCGATGGCCCGGGAGATAAGCGTGTGAGGCCAATTCAGCGCGGCGCATGGGTGGCACGGCTGGCAGACAGCTCCGCAGACCGGGCGCGGGTGATGGCGCTGCGCCACGCCGCTTTTCCGCGGGTTGACGGGGCAGGGGACGAAGACCCTCAGGATGCGCTGTCTGCCCATGTCATGGTCGAAGATTCTGCTGGTGTCCTGATGGCCGCCTATCGGGTGATGATCTTTGGCTGGGGCGCGGGGCTGGCGCAGGGCTATGCGGCGCGTTTCTATGACGTCACACCGCTGTCAGGCTATGCCCGCCCGATCGCCGAGATGGGGCGGTTTTGTCTGGCGCCAGGCGGCGTTCATCCCGATGTCTTGCGTCTGGCCTGGGGGGCGATGACGCAGCTGGTGGATCAGGCGGGAGCGGGGCTGATGGTCGGCTGCAGCTCTTTTCGCGGCACCGATTGGCAGGGTCACCGCGCCGCATTGGCGCTGCTGGCGCAGGATTATATCGGCCCCGTGGCGCATCTGCCGGGGCGGCTGGCGGCTGAGGTGGTGGAGTATCCGGCGCTGACAGGTGAATTGGTGGACCGCCGCGCCGGTCTGGCCGGATTACCGCCCCTGTTGCGCAGCTATCTGGGCATGGGCGGGTGGGTCAGCGACCACGCCGTGATCGACCGCGCGCTGAACACGCTGCATGTCTTTACCTGCGTTGAGGTGGACAAGGTGCCGCCCGCCCGTGCCGCCAGCCTGCGGGCCGTGGCTGGGTCTTTGCCGGGCTTTTGACCCGGCAAAGATGAAGTTCAGCTGCGCCCGCGACGACCGCCGCGACGGCCCCCGGCGGCCTGCGATGCCGCGGACGAGGCTTCGGCAAAGGTCATGCCGGTTTCCACCTGCTCCAACACCTTGGCAAAGCGGATCCATTCGCCGCCATTGGCGTCATGGTTCATCAAGAAGTTGGCGGCGCGGATCGCCTCCATCTCTTGCTGGCGCACCGGGTTCATGATCGCCGATGTCATGCCAGCGCCAATCGCCATCGGCAGGAAGGCCCCGTTGATGCCATGCCGATGCGGCAGGCCAAAGCTGATGTTGGACGCGCCGCAAGTGGTATTCACGCCCAATTCGTCCCGCAGACGCCGCACCAGGGCGAACACCTGCTGACCGGCGGTGCCCATCGCACCGATCGGCATCACCAAGGGGTCAACCACGATGTCATGCGCCGGAATGCCGAAATCAGCCGCCCGCTGCACGATCTTTTTCGCCACTGCAAAGCGCACATCGGGGTCGGTGGAGATACCGGTGTCGTCATTGGAAATAGCAACGACCGGCACATTGTATTTCTTGACCAGCGGCAGAACCAGTTCCATCCGGTCTTCTTCACCGGTGACCGAGTTCAACAGCGGACGCCCCTCACAGGCCATCAGACCGGCCTCCAGCGCGCCGGGAACCGAACTATCGATGCACAAGGGCACGTCCACCGTCTGCTGCACAATCTCGATCAGCGCCTTCATCAGGGGCGGCTCGACAAAGTTGTTGTCAGCATAGCGCGGGTCTTTCGCCATCATATTGGTGAAAACCGCGCCCGAGTTGATGTCCAGCACCGTCGCGCCACAGGCCACCTGTTCCAGCGCGTCACGAATGACGGTGTCGTAATTGCCCAGCTCCAACTCGGCCGCCAGTTTTTTGCGGCCTGTGGGGTTGATCCGCTCGCCAATCACGCAGAACGGCTCATCAAAGCCAATGACCACGGTTTTTGTTTTTGATTCCAGTACAGTGCGGGTCATTGTTCAACCTTTGTGTGAAGTATATCAGGCGGCTTTTGCCGGTTTGCCCGAGGCGCCACCATTGGCGGTGACCCATTCGGCATTGGTCTTGATACCGCCTAGCGGGAAGAAATGCACCTGCTCGATGCCAAAGCCGGGATTTGCAGCCTTATGCGCGGCCAGTTGGGCGATCACATCCGTCGGCTCATAGGGCAACAAGAGCTTGGTCACGTCCAGCGCGCGCTTTTGCAGCACCTTCAAAGACGGCCCAACGCCGCAGGCGATGGCGAATTTGATCAGCGTTTGCAGCTTCGCAGGCCCCGCCACGCCGATGTGAACCGGCAGCTTGACGCCCTCGGCCGCCAGACGGTCAACCCACTTGATCACTGGCGCAGCATCAAAGCAGAACTGGGTTGCCATGGCGATTTTGGCGTCCGACCGCTCGGCAAACGCTGATTTCCAGCGCGCGGCCTCCATCACCATCTTGTCCGATCCATCAGGGTCGATGTCGCGGTTGCCCTCGGGGTGGCCAGCGACATGCAGATGGGTGAACCCGTCAAACGCGCCCGATTCCAAGAGTTGCATCGAGGTGGCATAGTCGCCCTGCGGCTGCGCCACACCGCCGGCCAACAGCAGGGCCTGACGCACGCCGACATCGCGGTAGCGCGCGACCCAATCGGTCAGCGTGGCTTTGTCCTTGATGATGCGCGCCGGGAAATGCGGCATGACGTCAAAGCCCTCATCGCCGATGCGCTGCGCGGTGGCGACCATTTCCTCAATCGGCGTGCCCTCGATATGGGCGACATAAACGCGGGTGCCGGTGGGCAGGATCGTGCGGAAATCGGCGACCTTTTCGGCGGTGCGCGGCATCACCTCGATCGAATAGCCTTTCAGAAAGGTCTCAATCTGACCGGCCTGCCCGGCGGGGTCGGCGGCGGCTTTACGGAACGGAAACAGGGCCATCAGTCGCTCCTTCAAAGAGGGGGTTGGCAGGGTCATCCGGTCAGGCCTGCGCCCAACCGTTGTTGTCGATCAAAGCCTTGATCCGGGGCAAGTCAAACTCGGCCTCCAGACGGGCGGCGGTGTCGCGGGCGATCTGATCCTGATCGCCTTCCACGCTGCCCGAGGGCACCTTGCGCCATTCGGCCAGATAGGCGTCGGCATCCTTGGCGCCGATCTTCATCGCGCAACGGTCAATCGCCTGCTCAAACCGTTCGGGCAGCTGCACCTTGGCACTGCCACGACGGCCAGTGCCGACGATCACCTGGGCGGGGATGTCTCTCCAGTAAACGATGGTGATGTCTGGCATTGTGCTGATTCCCCGGCGTGATCTACGCCCCCTAATATGCGTCCATGCCCGACATTCGATGCCGGATTTCGACATGGTTTGGCGCTGATGCGACCCGTGCTGTTTTCGCGCAACGCGAATGGCGTGACGCGCGCCTTGCGCCGGGGGGGTAACGGCACTAGGTTGTAGGCAACCAGAGTTGGAGGGCGATTATGACGCCCGAGCGTCCCCGCAGGGCGGACGCAACAGCATCGACGGTAGAGCAGCCTTTGGCAGAAATGCTGCCGGGCGACTCCCCGGATGTTGAGCCGTCTGCCCCTGCTACAGATGGCGCGGCGCTTTATGCCGCGCTGGATCTCGGCACGAACAGTTGCCGAATGCTGATTGCCCAACCTCGGGGCAGTCAGTTTTTGGTCGTGGACAGCTTTTCCAAGACCGTGCAACTGGGAGCGGGGCTGGATGCCAGCGGCCGGTTAAGCCGGGCGTCGATGACGCGCACCATACAGGCGCTGCGGATTTGCCAGAAAAAGCTGCTGAAACATGGCGTTGACCGGATGCGTCTGGTCGCGACAGAGGCCTGTCGGCAGGCCCGAAACGGTAAGGATTTTCTGCGCCAGGTGCGGCGTGAGACCGGGCTGGGGCTGGAGATCATCGGGGCCGAGGATGAGGCCCGGCTGGCCGTGATTTCCTGCGCGCCCTTGGTCAACCCGCGGACCGAACAGCTGTTGATCGTCGATATAGGTGGCGGCTCTACCGAACTGGTCTGGATTGACCTTTCCGCTGTGCCACCAGAGGAACGCGCGCGGTCGATCATGCGGCTGCATCTGGGGTTCAACGTGCCCAGCGAAGGGCCGCAGGCCCGGGTGGTGGACTGGATCAGCGTCAAGCTGGGCGTCGCCACGCTGAAAGACCAATTCGCCGATGTCGAACACGACTCGGCCCGCTTTGCATTGATGAGCTGGTTTTTTGAGGAAAACCTGGCCTCGTTCAGCCCTTATCACGCCCAGGCCCCGCGTGAGGGGTTTCAGATCATCGGCACCTCGGGCACCGTGACCACGGTGGCGGCCAGCTTTCTGGGGTTGAAGCGCTATGACCGGGCCAAGGTGGACGGGCTGGCGATGACCAGCGCGCAGATCGACGTGGTGATCCGCGACTATCTGCAATTGGGCCCCGAGGGGCGGCGAACCGATCCGCGCATCGGGCGCGACCGGCATACGTTGATCATGTCGGGGGCGGCAATTTTGCAGGCCTTGATGCGGATCTGGCCGACGGACCGCTTGTCCGTAGCCGACCGGGGCCTGCGCGAAGGGCTATTATATGCACAGATGAGCGCGGATGGCGTTCTGGGAGACGGACCTTACCGATGACCGAAAAGCCGAATTCTGGCCGTGGCCAGCGCGATCTGCGGGTGCGGGTAAAGACCGCCAAGGGACGCAAGCTGTCGTCAACCCTGTGGTTGGAGCGGCAGTTGAACGACCCCTATGTCCAAAGCGCCAAACGTGAGGGTTATCGCGGCCGCGCAGCCTATAAGATATTGAATCTGGATGATAAATACGGATTCTTCAAACCCGGTGCGCGGGTGGTGGATCTGGGGTGTGCGCCCGGTGGCTGGTGTCAGGTGGCGGTCGCGCGGGTGAACGCGCTGGGGCAGAACCCGAAAAAGCCGGTTGGCACGGTGCTGGGCATTGATCTGCAAGAGGTTGAGGCGATCTCGGGTGCCGAGATCCATGTGCTGGATTTTCTGGCCGATGGGGCCGATGATCAGGTCAAGGCCTGGATGGGCGGTCGCGCCGATGTGGTGCTGTCAGATATGGCGGCAGCCTCTTCGGGCCATAAGGGCACCGACCACTTGCGTATCATCGCGCTTGTCGAAGCGGCGCTGGATTTCGCCTTTGACGTGCTGGAAAACGGCGGCACCTTTGTCGCCAAAGTGCTGGCCGGAGGGGCCGAGGCCGAGATGCAGACCCTGCTGAAGCGCAACTTCACCAAGGTCGCCAATGTCAAACCCCCCGCCAGCCGGGCCGACAGTTCCGAGAAATTCGTCGTTGCCATGGGGTTCCGCGGACGCAAGCCAGAGGTCACGGCAGACTGAAGCGCAATTGGAAACAGTCGCCGCGCCGATTCGTGGTGCCGGCTACGCAAAACGCCCCGCAAGGGGCGCTTTATTTCGGTAAAACTTGAGCGGCTTTTGGCCAGAGCCGCGGGCTTAGCCGCCCCAGCTGCGGACCGGGCCGCAATCCATGTGGACAAAGTCAGACCGCGAATAGCGGCCCACACCACCGGCCGAACAGGCCGCCGCGGCCTTGGCCATCTGCCCGGTTGAGCGCGATGACAACCGCAGATCCGCCGCCATTCCCGACATGTGCAATGAGTGTTTGGCCACACCGGACGACTTGGACCGCAACATCGCGTTGGTCTTCGGGCTGCGATAGCCCGACAGCAGCATATATGGCTCGTTCACGTCCATCAGACGATGTGCCGCTGCCATGATGTCAAAGTTGCGCGGATCCATCTTGATCACGTCGCTGGTGCGCCAATCGCGCATGAAGCTGTTGATTTCCTTGACCGCTTCGGGGATGTACTTGCCTTCGATCCAGTAGATCGTGTCAATGCTTTCGCCCGTGCGGCCCGAGTACATCCGGATGCGGCGAATGTCGCCTGCACCCTTGGCATAGGCCGTTGCCGCTGTGAAAAGAGGGGCTGCCGTAACTGCCGTTGCCGCAAATGCACCCAAGAGTCCACGCCGCGTGAAACCGTTCGTTCCGATTATCGCCATTCTGATCGCCTGTCCCGTGCTAGTCTTTGACTGCCTGAAGGCAGCTTCTGTCGCAGCTTTGTCTCTAACCGCACCCGTCTTATGGCACAGGATGATTCTCAGCCCAAGCGCAGATTGCCGCCTTGGTTCCCATCTCATCCTCAATAGGCAAAAATTTGCTGAACATGCGGCGACAATTGGCCGGCCCCTTCTGGCGCAAAATTGTTTCCCAAACTCTACAAATCGCGGTGCCAAGGGCAAAAACCGCAGGATAGTGGGGTTTTGCGCATGGACAGTCGGGCAAAATTCCATATGGGTGGATAAAATGAGTTCTATTTTTCCGGCGGTTTCCGGGGGCGAGGGGCGAGATGCGGGTATCACAGCGACGTAGCGGTCTGGCGGCCTGGCTTTTGGGTAGTGCCCTGGCCCTTGGCGGGGTCGTTCCCATGGCATTGGCCGACGTCACTCCTTCTGCCTTCGTGCAATCGCTGGCCGCGGCCGCTGCGGGGGACGAAACCGTCGCCGCATGGTACCGCGACGCGGGCTATGTCACATTGTGGACCTCGGAAAAAGACGCGGCCCGGCGCGAGGCGCTGTTCACCGCGTTGGCAACCGCCTCGGACCACGGCTTGCCCGACAGCCGCTATGACGCCGCCGGGCTGAAAGCCGCCTTTGCCGCCGCAAATACCGAAGCCGACCGCGGTCGGCTGGAACTGCGCATGACCGAAACCTACCTGCGGTGGGCACGGGATCTGACCTCTGGCATGCTGCAGCCGGCCAAGGTGGACCCGTCGATCGTGCGCGATATTGCGGTGTTGGATCAGGCCCAGTTGTTGACGCAGATCGCGACAGGTGATCCGGTGCATGCGCTGCGGATGCTGTTGCCGCAGTCAGAGGTTTACGCCCAGTTGATGAAGGCCAAGATCGGGCTGGAAATCCAGATCGCCACTGGTGGTTGGGGGGCTGAAGTGCCCGCCAAGGCGCTGGCGCCGGGCGACACCGGACCAGCCGTGGTCGCTTTGCGTGACCGGATGATTGCCATGGGCTATCTGGGCCGCAGCATCACCGGCACCTATGACCGCAGCCTGCAAACCGCCGTTCAGGCGTTTCAGCTGGCCAATGGCCTGTCCGCCGATGGCGTCGCCGGACCTGGCACCATGGCCCAGATCAACACCCCCGCGCGTGAGCGTCTGAAATCCATCATCGTCGCGATGGAGCGCGAGCGTTGGATGCACATCGACCGATCTACCCGGTATGTCTGGGTGAACCAGCCCGATTTCATGGCCAAGATCATCGACGGCGGCCGCACAGTTTTCTCGACCCGCGTGGTGATCGGCAAGGATGTACCCGATCAGCGTAGCCCCGAGTTTTCCGATGAGATGGAGCATATGGTCATCAACCCGTCATGGGGGGTGCCGCGGTCGATCACGGTCAAGGAATATCTGCCGCTGTTGCAGCGAAATCCGAATGCCGTCGGACATCTGCAGGTGGTTGACAGGCGCGGCAAGGTGGTGTCGCGCGGCGCAGTGAATTTCGCCGCCTACACTGCCAAGACCTTTC
The DNA here is from genome assembly GCA_049291415.1 of Paracoccaceae bacterium. Taxonomy (GTDB): domain Bacteria; phylum Pseudomonadota; class Alphaproteobacteria; order Rhodobacterales; family Rhodobacteraceae; genus Pseudogemmobacter. Next base: position 85,500 of record JBATPI010000188.1, read on the forward strand.
CCTTTGCGCTGCGCCAGCCGCCATCAGACGGCAATGCGCTGGGGAAGGTAAAGTTCATGTTCCCCAACAAGTATAACATCTATCTACATGATACGCCTTCGAAATCCCTGTTTGCCAATGATGTGCGGGCCTATAGCCATGGCTGTATTCGGGTGGCCGATCCGTTCGATCTGGCGCATGCGGTGCTGTCGGTGCAATCCACCGATGCCGAGGCCGAATTTGATGCCGCGCTGAAAACGGGTCGCGAAACCATGGTCAAGCTGAAGGCGACCTTGCCGGTGCATCTGGTCTATTTCACCGCTTATCCCGATGCCAAGGGGCGGATCGGCTATCGCCGCGATGTCTATGGCCGAGATGCCAAGCTGTGGCAGGCGCTGGATGCGGCCGGGGTGGCTTTGCCCGCAGATCAGGGCTAAGACGCGGGCCGGACGAACCCGGAGGCCGGACATGAGTCATTCCATCCGCGAAATTGCTGCCGCTCTGGGTGCCCAGGCCGAGGGTGATCTGGACCTGACCGTGACAGGTGCGGCCGAACCGCAGGCGGCTGGTCCCGACCAGTTGGCACTGGCGATGGACCCGCGCTATGGCGACGGCATCGCCCGTGGCCAGGCGCGTGCGGCGGTGCTGTGGCCCGGGGCCGATTGGCGGGCGATGGGGCTGCAGGCGGTGATCTTTGCGCCGCGTGGGCGACTGGCCATGTCAGGACTGACCCGGTTGATGGACCCCGGCCCGCAAATCGCCCAGGGCGTGCATGCGCTGGCGGCGGTGGACCCGTCGGCAATTCTGGGGCAGGGCGCGGCGGTGGGCCCCTTTGTCACCATCGGGGCGGGGGTGCGGATCGGGTCAGGCGCACGGATTGCCAGCCATGTGTCCATCGCCGAGGGCGCACAGATCGGCCGCGACGCGCTGATCTTGCAAGGCGCGCGGATCGGGGCGCGGGTCAGCATTGGTGACGGGTTCATTTGTCAGCCCGGCGCGGTGATCGGATCGGACGGTTTCAGCTTTGTCACGCCCGAGAAATCCGGGGTGGAAGAGATCCGTGAGACGCTGGGCTCCCGCGCCGAAATCCGCGATCAAAGCTGGACGCGGATACATTCACTGGGTGCTGTAACCATCGGGGATAACGTGGAAATCGGCGCAAATACCTGCATTGACCGGGGCACCATCCGTGACACCGTGATCGGGTCGGGGACCAAATTGGATAATCTGGTCCACATCGGCCACAACGTGCAGGTGGGCCGCGATTGTCTGCTGTGCGGTCAGGTCGGCATTGCCGGGTCTGCCCGGATTGGCGACCGGGTGGTGATGGGCGGGCAATGCGGCGTCAATGACAATATCTTTGTCGGCGACGATGTCATCTGCGGTGGTGCGACCAAGATTTTCACCAATGCCCCCGCCGGTCGCGTGCTGTTGGGTTATCCGGCGGTCAGGATGGAAACCCATGTCGAGATGCAAAAGGCGCTGCGTCGCCTGCCGCGTCTGGCCGCCCGCGTGGCCCAGATCGAAAAGACCGTGACTCCACCCGGCGCACCCTCGCCTGACCGCGATGCGTGAGACCGCGATGGAAGACCGGACCGCAGCGCTGGTGATCGAGATTCTGGCCGCACAGGCGCTGATTGACCCCGCCACCATTGCGCATGATGCGCCGATTGACGGGCTGGGTCTGGATTCGCTGGGGCTGGTTGAGGCAATCTTTGCCATTGAAGAGGCATTTGGCGTTACCGTGCCCTTCAACGCCAACACGCCCGAGACATCTGATTTTGACATCACCTCGGTCGCTACGGTGGTTGCGGGCGTGCGCCGGCTGGTGGCGGCGCGCAAGTGAACCGCCGGGTGGTGCTGACCGGGGCAGGCACGGTCAACGCGCTGGCGCATGATGTGCCCGGCACGCTGGCCGCGTTGGCGGCGGGGCAGACCGGCATCGGCCCCTTGCAGATCCGCGATGTTGACCGGTTGTCGATCCGCATCGGGGCTGCGGTACGTGATTGGCCCGGGCTGCCCGGCATGACCCCGCGCGAGGCGGCGTTGTGGGATCCGTTCACCCGGATGGCCCTGGCCGCGGCGGATGAGGCGGTGACAATGGCCGGGCTGCAGCCAGCCGATCTGACCGCCGCCGGGGTAATCATCGGCACGGCGGCGGGCGGTATCTCAACCTGGGAAGACAATTACCGCGCGGTCTTTGCCGAGGGGCGTGACCGGGTGCCGCCGCTGGTCGTGCCGCGCCTGATGCACAATGCGGCGGCCAGCCATATCTCTATCCGGCATGGGTTGCGCGGGCCCGGGTTCTCGGTCGCGTCGGCCTGTGCCAGCAGCAATCACGCCATTGGGCTGGCGTTCCAGATGATCCGCCACGGTCAGTGTGACGTCATGCTGGCCGGCGGGGCCGAGGCGATGCTGTGGTTCGGCGGCATCAAGGCGTGGGAGGGGCTGCGTGTGCTGTCGCCCGACGCCTGCCGTCCGTTCGATGCCAGCCGCAACGGTCTGGTGATCGGTGATGGAGCGGCGGTCTTCGTGCTGGAAGAGGCGGGCCGGGCGGCAGCGCGCGGCGCGCCTGTGCTGGCCGAAGTGGCGGGCTTTGGCATGACGTCAGACGCGGGTGACATTGTGGCGCCGTCGGCCCAGGGG
>JBATPI010000189.1:0-17550 GCA_049291415.1 Paracoccaceae bacterium
TTCGCGCAGGATCACCTCTTCGATGGCATCCGCCGCCCGCTCGCCGTAGTTCTCGACATCCCACTGCTTGCGGTATTCCAGACAATGCGGAACCATCACAAAGCCGTCGGGATAAGGTCCATACATCGCTGCGCGCTCGGGCTGGCCGCTGGTCGCCAGTGCGCCGATGGTGGTGCCGTGGTAATCCCGCTCACGATACAGGATCTTGTTTTTCTTTCCGCCATGGTGCCGGTGCGAGATCTGGCGCACCATCTTGTACACCTTTTCATTCGCCTCAGACCCCGAGTTCGAATAGTAAACGCGGGTCAGTCCCGGCATCTTCGAGATCAGCTTTTCGGCAAACAGCGCGCCGGGGATCGACCCGCCAACCCCGGCGAAATAGTTCATCTTGATCAGCTGGTCGCGCACCACATTGGCAATACTTTCGCGGCCGTAGCCCACGTTCACCGTCCAGACAGCACCCGAGACCGCATCCAGAAATTCGCGGCCCTTAGCATCCCAGACCCGCATCCCCTTGCCTTCGACGATGACGCGCGGGTCAGCCGTCTCAAACTGCTTGTGGTTCACAAGGTGGTGCCAGACATGCGCGCGGTCGGCTTCGACCACGCGGCTCATGTCGTTCATTCCGCTGATGCCTTCCATGGCGTGTCCTTTCCGATAAGAGAATTTGCTGGACCCAGTATCGGCCAAAACACGGCCAGGCATTATGACCAGACAGGCGGCCCGATTAGCTCCAGATCACTTGCCGTAATAATCGCGATACCAGGCGACAAAAGCCCGCATGCCATCCCGGATGTCGGTCTGGGGCTGATAGCCGGTCAGCTGTTTCAAAAGGCTGGCATCGGCCCAGGTGGCAGGCACATCGCCCTTTTGCATCGGCATCATGTTCTTGACCGCGGTCTTGCCCAGAACCTCTTCGATCGCCTCGACAAAATCCATCAGGCGGACCTTGTCGGAATTGCCGATATTGACGATGCGGAAGGGGGCATCCTTGGACAGGCTGTCGCCTTCGGGGATCGCCTCGCCGGGCGCAGGTCGCACCGGCACCGCATCAATCAACAGCCGAATACCCTCAACCAGATCATCAACACAGGTGAAATCGCGCCACATCTCACCGTTGTTGTAGATATCAATCGGGCGGTCATTCAGGATCGCATCGACGAATTTGAAATAGGCCAGATCGGGCCGCCCCCAAGTGCCGTAAACGGTGAAAAACCGAAACATCGTGGTCGGCAGGTTCCACAGATGGGCATAGGCATGGCCCATTGATTCCGTGGCCTTTTTCGTGGCGGCATAGATGGTCAGCTGGCCATCGGCCTTGTCGGTCTCGGCAAAGGGCATATCCTCATTCGCGCCGTAGATGCTGCTGGTGGACGCCATCAGCAGGTGATCCACCCCCAGCCGCCGCGCCGCCTCCATCACGTTGAACGTGCCGACCACGTTGGAGTCTATGTAAGAGCGCGGATTCTCAAGGCTGTAGCGCACGCCTGCTTGCGCCGCGAGATGGATGATGACCTGTGGCTGAAAGGCGTCGATTGCGGCGTCCAGCGCCGGGATATCCTCCAGCATCGCCTCGGTCGCAGCAAACCCCGGCATCTGCAGCAGCCGCGCGTGACGGGCGCGCTTCAGGCCGACATCGTAATAATCGGTCATGCCGTCATACCCATGCACCTGCCAGCCATGCCCCAACAACAGCGCCGCCAGATGATAGCCGATAAAGCCAGCTGTACCGGTGATGAAAACCTTGCGCATCCTGCCCCTGCCCTATGCCTGCCGCGGCGCGAAGATGCGGCTGCGGGGCGGTGGGGTCAACCAGATTGGGGCAGGATCTGGGCGACGGAAACCAAACATTAATCCCGCCGGGTTTATCAAGACGCTTATGCCCTGTGGATCGGCTGGCGCGGGCCGGTGCCGCGGGGCCCCAAATGGCGTCACGATTGGAGACAGCATGACCCCAGCGCTGGAATACGTCTTGCCCGAACGGCTGTGTGCGGTTGAGGATCGAACGTTGCTGCCTTTTCTGACCAGCCACCGGGATATGCCCGTCGATATCTGCGCGCGCCAGCTGCGGCGGCTGGAAACGCCGGTGTTGCAGATTCTACTGGCCGCAGCGGCAGATCGCCGCGCGCGGGGGGTGCCATTCCGCTTGACCGGGGTCAGCCGCGCGCAGGCCGCGCAGTTGGCCGGCCTTGGCGTCACGGCGGCCATGCTGTCGATAGTGGCAGGCAGATGACAATCCGGGTTCTGGCAATTGATGATTCGCGGACCATGCGCCGGCTGGTGTCGCAGGCGATGGAGGCGGCAGGATTCACCTGCATCACCGCCGATGACGGTGTTGAGGGGATCGCCCGTTTTACGGAAATCGTCCCCGATGTGGTCATCACCGATATCAACATGCCGCGGCTGGACGGTTTTGGCGTGATTGATGCCATTCGCGGCGGCAGCCGCAACCGGACGGTCCCGATTCTGGTCCTTACCACCGAAAATGCGGCCGAGTTGAAGGAACGCGCCCGCAACGCCGGGGCAACAGGCTGGATCGTCAAACCTATCGACGACAGCGCCATCGTGGCGGTGGTGCGCCGGGTCACGGGGGCGCAGGGCTGACATGGCCGTAACCAATGATATCCGCGCCATGTTCTTTGAGGAATGCGAAGACCTGCTTGAGGCGCTGACCGAAGGACTGGGCCGGATTGAGGGCGGCGCGCGTGACCCCGATACCGTGAACGCCGTCTTTCGCGCGGTGCATTCGATCAAGGGCGGCGCCGGGGCCTTTGCTCTTTCGGCGCTGGTGGCCTTTGCACACCGGTTTGAGACCGCGTTGGACGGGTTGCGGTCCCAGCAAAACACGTTGACCGCCGAGGGCATGACCGGCCTGATGCGTGCCGCAGACCATCTGGCCCGGCTGATCGAAGCCGCGCGCGATGGTTTTGAGGTAGAGGCCGCAACGACCCGGACGGTCATGACGCAATTGGACGCAGTGCTGGGTCTGACCGATACCGAAACCGATCTGTCGTTTGCCGAAGGTGACCCCTGCCTTGGCTTTGCCGCCGTGCGGCTGGATCTGGATCTGCCCCTGGCGGACGATGCCCACCCAGCCAAGGACACGACCGACGACCTGCCCGATGCCGCACCGTCTGCCGCGGCCTATCTGATCCGGTTCCGCCCTCTGCCCCGGCTGTATGCCAATGGGCACGATCCGGCCCTGATCCTCTCGGCCTTGGCGGATCTGGGAGAGGTGGTGGTGACGCTGGACGTCTCGGGCCTGCCCGACTGGACCGCGTTTGATCCGGCGGGCAGCTATCTTAGCTGGACGCTACATCTGACCACGACAGAGCCGGAAACCGTCCTGCATGAGCTGTTTGAATTCGTCGAAGGCCTGTGTGAGCTGGAAATAACCCCCACCGCGCCAAGTGCGGCCGTGCCGCAAATGACCGCTCTGTCACAGTTGGCTGCGCCAGAGATGCCGGGCCCCGGCGCGCCCACGCAACTGCCCGCTGATGATACCGCCGCGATCGGCCCGAAGCCCACGCTGAGGGTGGATCTGGACCGGGTGGACCGGCTGATCAACGCGGTCGGAGAGCTGATCATCAATCAGGCGATGATCGAACAGCGGATCCTGGGCCTGTCACTGCCCAGCGATGCCGATCTGCTGACCCATCTGGAAGAGTACCGCCTGCTTGCCCGCGACATTCAAGAGGCGGTGATGGCGATCCGGGCCCAGCCGGTTAAGCCGCTGTTCCAACGCATGTCACGCATCCTGCGCGAAGCGGCCGAGGCGACCGGCAAGCAGGCCCGGCTGATCACCGTGGGTGATACGGTTGAGATCGACAAGACCGTGATAGAGCGGTTGGCAGACCCTTTGACCCATATGATCCGCAACGCCGTGGACCATGGGCTGGAATCTGCGGCCGATCGACTGGCGGCAGGCAAACTGGCCGTGGGCAGTGTGCGGCTGTCAGCGGCGCATCGCTCAGGCCATGTCATCATCTCGGTCTGCGATGATGGCGCAGGTCTGAACCGGGCGCAGATCCGCAATAAAGCCGTGGCACGCGGCTTGATTGCCCCCGATGCGGATCTGGCCGAGGCCGAGATCGACAACCTCCTGTTTCACCCAGGCTTTTCCACCGCCGATGCGGTCTCGAACCTGTCGGGGCGCGGTGTCGGGCTGGATGTGGTCAAGACGGCGATCACCGCTTTGGGCGGTCGCGTCTCAATCAGCTCAACCCCCGGTGCGGGCACGGAATTCACCCTGTCCTTGCCGCTGACATTGGCGGTGATGGACGGAATGGTGATCTCGGTCGCAGGGCGCACGATGGTGGTACCCGTTGCATCGGTGACCGAAGCCATTCGCCCAAAGCCCGCCGATCTGCACCGGTTCGGCCCCGATGACACGATGGTCCTGCTGCGCGGCTGCTTTGTTCCCATGATCGACGTGGCCCGGGCGTTGGGTCTGCCAGCAAAAGAACCTTCCGAACCACCACTGATCCTGCTGGTTGAAACCGATGGCCAGATGCCCTGCGCGCTGGTTATCGACGCGGTCCATGACCAGCGTCAGGTTGTGATCAAGGGGCTAGCGACGAATTACGGCGCCATCCCCGGCATCTCGGCCGCTACGGTGCTGGGCGATGGCCAGATCGCACTGATCCTGGATACCGACGCGTTGGTGGCTGACCGCCGCATCCCCCTGACTGCCAAAGGACACCCCCATGTCGCCGCCTGACCCTGAACCCTCCTCCATCGCAGAGTTTGTCACATTTCAGGCGGGCGGGCTCAGCTATTCGTTGGACATCACCCATGTGAGAGAGATCCGCCGCTGGACCTCAGCCACCCCCTTGCCCCATGCGCCGGCCGATGTGCTGGGGGTGATGAACCTGCGCGGCACGGTCATCCCGATCTACGATCTTTCGGCGCGTTTTGGCCGCGGCCCAACGCCGGACAACCCGCGAAATGTCATTGTCGTGGCAATGGTTGGCATGCGGATGGTCGGGCTTTTGGTGCAGGCGGTCTCCGAGATACTGTCGGTCCCCAGGGCAGCGATCCAGCCCACCCCTGACATCGGATCAGATGCAACCCGGCAGAATGTGACCGGCATGATTGCGCTGGAAGACGGCATGACGCGGGTGATTGATCTGGCAGCCGTGATCCAGCCGCCCAATCGGCAAGTTGCCTGATGGTGGCCGCACCCCGCCCTACCGATCCCGGCCTTTCCGGGCCCGCCACAACCGATGTGCCCCTGTCGCCCCGCGATTTTTCCCGCATTGCGGCCTATGCCCTGCGTGAGTTCGGTCTGAACCTGCAAGAGAGCAAAAAGGATCTGGTCTATGCCCGGCTGATCCGGCGCGTGCGTCAGCTGGGGCTGGCCGATTTCACCGGCTATTGTCAGCTGCTTGAGGGCCCGGATACACTGGCAGAGCGCGACTTTGCCATCTCTGCGCTGACCACGAATGTGACCTATTTCTTTCGCGAATCGCATCACTTCGATCTGTTGTCCGCACTGATCGCCCCCCGGCGGGCAGCATTGCAAAAAGGTCAGCGCCTGCGCCTTTGGTCGGCCGGATGCGCCGCCGGGATGGAGGCCTATTCGATGGCCCTGACCCTGCACGATGCCCTGCCCGAAGCGCCGGATCTGAACATCCGCATCCTGGCCACAGACATTGACCCAAACAGTCTGGCCCGCGGCAAAAGCGGGGTTTTCATCGATGAAGAAGTGCAGCCGATCCCACAGCGGATGCGCGCCAAGGGGCTGCTGCAACAGGCCAACGGCACCTGGCGCATTGCGCCCTGCCTGGCGTCGATGACGCGCTTTGCGCCCCTTAATCTGGTGCAGGACTGGCCGTTGAAGGGGCCTTTTGACGCCATTTTCTGCCGCAACGTCGCGATTTATTTTGACAAACCGACACAGACCCGTCTGTGGCACCGCTTTGCCCCGCTTCTGGCACCAAACGGGTTGTTGTGCATCGGCCATGCCGAGCGCCTTTTGGGCCCGGCCGAGCGGGAGTTCACCCCGATCGGCATCACCGCCTATCAGAAAACCACGGCGGTAGTGCCCCAATAGAAAGGATCAAGAGATGAGCCTGAAAGACAATTTGCGAATCCTCATTGTCGATGACATGGCGGTCAGCCGAGCGTTGATTTCCCAGTCTCTGGATGAGATGGGCATCACGCATTTCACCACGGAATCAGACAGCCAGGCCGCTTTGGGCAAACTGGCGGCGAACCCGGTGCATCTGGTGATTTCCGACATGAACATGCCAGGGCTGTCAGGCTTGGACCTGCTGGCGGCGTTGCGCAACAACCGGTCAACCCAGCGCATCGGGTTCATCCTGATCACCGGATCGCCAACGCCCGACATCTTGCAGCGCGGCCAACAGATCGGGCTGAACAACATGGTGCGCAAACCGTTTACAACTGCCACGCTGAAAGCCAGCATCGAGCGCGTCGTTGGCCCGCTATGACCCTGCAAGATGCTGGATTCGAACAGATCTTACAGCGAACTGCGACCGAGCTGCAGCACTGTCGGGTCCAGGTTCAGCGGCTGGAGCGGGCCGTGCATGCGCTGCTGGACGGGCCCAAAGCGCTGGTCGATCCTGCGATCCTAGGCGATCTGCAGGCCATGGACCTTCTGGATCAGAAACTGGACGGTCTGGCCCGTTGGACATCGGCGCTCGCCACTGCGGCCGCAGGGTTGCACCTGTGCTGCCCGATTTCAGTAATCGCTCAGGCAGTGCCGCTGGCAGATTTGCGCGCATCCTTGACCGGCGGCGCAGGCATGACCCATGCCGCCTCGTCGCACGCAGAGCTTTTCTGAGGCTTTGGTGACCGCATTCCGGCGTGGCCCGGCTTAACCAAATGCTCAACCTCTTTGGCGCAAGATCGGGATGCAGGCCGCGTGCGACCCCACCCCAACGGCACCGCAGGAAACGAAACATGTCCGGACTATCGCTTCCCATCCGCCTGAAAATCCCGGCATCGGTCATCGGCCTAAGCCTGCTTATGGCGGCTCTGACCATGACCATGGCCTTTGTCGAAATGCGCAGGATGGCCATTGACGATGCGGGGAACGGCCTGACCACGCTGTCACGCAGCATGCAGCGCGATGTTCTTGCCTGGTTCAGGATGAAAGAGGCCACAACCCTGACGATCGCCGCAAATCCAACGGTGATCAAGGCAACGGCGCAGCTGCAGACCTCTTTGCTGGAACTGGGGCAAGATCCAATGGCTGTCTTGCGCGATGCCTACATCACCCGAAACCCCTATCCGCCCGAGGCACGTTTTTCGCTGGAACGGGTAAAGGAAAGGGGCGGCTACCACTTTCGCCATGCCGGCCTGCACCGCTATTTCGCCCAAGTGATCAGAGAGGATCAGCTGACCGATATCGCCTTGATCTCTCCCGCCGGGGACATCCTTTATACCTACGCAAAAGCCGAAGATTTCGCCACGAACCTGTCCAGCAATGCGGCAGCCGAGACACCGCTGGGACAGGCCTTTTTGCGGGCCAAGACGGCGGCCAATGGTGAGGTGGTGTTTTCCGACCTTGCGGCATATGCGCCTCAGGGCAACGCTGAGGTCCTGTTCACGGCCAGCCCGATCATAGACGATTTCGGCACATTGGTCGGTGTTCTGGCGGTGCAGATCCCGGCGCAGCAGGTGCAAAGCGCGTTGATGCAGTCAAATTCGCAAGAGGCCGCGATTGCGTGGCTGCTGATCGGATCGGATGGCCAGACCCGGCTGTCGACAGGCCCCGTGGCGCCGCCGACCCCTGATTCAGCGCGGATGCCGATGGACCGCCTGGTCAATGACAAACCGCTGCGCTCGGGCGGCGTTGGACTGGCCATTTGGCAACAGATTGCCGGTCCCGGGTTGGGCTGGACGCTGATCTCAGAGCAACAGTTGAACGATGTGCTGCAAAAACCGGCTGCCTTTTTGCGCAATTTGCTGCTCTTTGGCATGGTGGTGTTGTGCGGCACGATGGGAATTGGTTTTTTGCTGGCCCGCTCGATCTCGCGCCCATTGGGGCGCCTGTCCGACGCCTTGCGCCAGATCGGTGAGGGGGCGTTGGCGCATCCGGTTCCCGACATCACCCGGCGCGACGAAATCGGCGCCATGGCCCGCACGCTGGAGACCACACGGCTGGCGCTGGTTGATGCGCGCGCGGTGGCCGCGACCGAGATGGTCGCGCGACACGCCCGCGACACCGCCGTTGATACCTTGCGCAGCGCTTTGCAGACCTTGTCATCGGGCGATCTGACCGGGCACATCGCCACGCCCTTTCCCGAAGAGCTGGAGACGCTGCGCTATGACTTCAACCTGACCATCGGCCATATGGGTGAGGCGATTTCCGATGTCATGAACTCGGCCAGCGGCATACAGGATGCGGCCGCAGATCTGGGCCATTCGGCCGAGGATCTGTCGCGCCGTACCGAAACCCAGGCCGCAACACTGGAAGAAACCGCCGCCGCTGTGCATGAGCTGACGCAAAGTGTACACAGTGCGGCACAATCGGCACGCCATGTCGAAGAGATCGTCATGATCGCTCGGGCCCAGGCCGATCAAAGTGCGGGCGTGGTGCAATCGGCCATCGCAACCATGACCGAAATCGAGAAATCCGCCGGGCATATCGCACAGATCATCGCTGTGATCGACGATATTTCATTTCAGACCAACCTCTTGGCCCTGAACGCCGGGGTTGAGGCCGCCCGGGCCGGAGACGCCGGAAAGGGTTTTGCCGTGGTCGCAGGCGAGGTGCGCGCATTGGCCCAGCGGACATCCGGTGCCGCGCGAGAAATCAAGGACCTGATCGCCATTTCCGGTCAGCAGGTCGAAATCGGTGCCACCCGGGTCCGCGATACGGGATCGGCTCTGACCCGCATCGCCGGGCGGGTTGAAGAGGTTACGATGCTGGTATCGGGGATTGCAGCAGCCGCATTGCAGCAATCCAGCGCCTTGGGCGAGATCAACGACGCAATGACCCAGCTGGACAAGGTGACCCAGCAGAACGCAGCGATGGCCTCACAGGCAGAGACCGCCGGGTTGACTATGGCGCAACGCGCGATCGGGCTGAAACACATGGTGTCGCGGTTCCGCACCACGCCGAAGACTGCCCAAGATCCGGCACAACCGGATTGGCAAAGCGGTGGCCCCGCAAAGACAGCCATCCCTCCCCGCACGGGCGTCGAGGCTGCAGCCGCAGCCAGCGATACAGTCTTTTTCGACCTGCCAGAAACGACCTTTGCGCCCAACGAGATCTGGCATGCGCGGAGCTAAGGCGGCCAGCCCACCCGACCGATATGGTGATGAAATGCCGCCTTTGCATCATTTTCTGCAGGTTTCGCGATGTCGGTGATCAAAATCGTTCTTGCCACCTCCAGTCCGATCACACTGGCGCAGCTAAGCCGCAGCCTTGGCGCGTGCCCAACGATTGCGCTGCTGGCAAAGGCGACCAGTCTTGCCCGCACCTATGTCCTGGTCGAACAGCATGAGCCGCAGCTCGTCCTGATGGGTACGGACTTGGAACAACATCCTGATTTCGAGGGGATTCTGGCGCTGTTTAGGTTGATGGGTGTTGCCTGGATGCGTATCTCGGCTCCGTCCTGGCCACAAACCGGCGCAGCGCAAGGTCCGGGCCGGCAGGTGGCGTCCCTTGATCCAGAGTTGGGTGTGGCGGCGCAGATTGCGCTGATCAAGGCCGCCATTCTGGCCGCACCAAAACGCGCGGCACCGGACTGGCCTATGGCACCTTCCCGCGGCACGCCGGGTCTGGACAGACCGAACAGGTTGATCCTGATCGGGTCTTCCACTGGCGGGATTGAGGCTTTGTTGCGGGTGCTGTCGGGCTTTCCGGTGGATTGCCCGCCCACCGCCATTGTTCAGCACACCGGACCCGCGTTTTCCGACAGCCTGATCCGTCTGTTGAACCGCGCCTGTCCCGCGCAGGTCGTGCCCGCCCAGAATGGCGTAATGCTGCAGCGCGGCACCGTGGTGATTGGTGCGGGGTGCAAGGGACATTTCGTATTACAGTCTGGCCCACCGCCACAGGCGCGGGTGGTGCCAGGGCCCGCCATTTCCGGCCATTGCCCAGCCGTGGATGCGCTGTTTCAGTCGGCCATCGGCATGGCCACGACGGTCACCGCTGCCCTGTTGACGGGCATGGGGCGCGACGGGGCGCAAGGGATGCTGGCCTTGCGCCGGGCGGGCGCGCGCACCCTTGCCCAGGATGAGGAAAGCTCGGTCGTTTATGGCATGCCGCGCGCGGCCTGGGAAATCGGAGCGGCGCAAGACCGGCTGCCGCTGGATCGGATTTCCGCGGAACTGCTGGCCAGCCCCCCCCGTTTTGATCCGCACCAGACAGGGTGACACCCGAAGGGTACCCCGAACCCGCCGGCGCTTTGCGCGCAACCGTTCAGACGGAAATCGTCGCGGCAACCGCACGCTGCCAGCGCGCATATTTCAAAGCCCGGTCTGGCGCGGGCATTTGCGGCGTGAACCGTCGTTGCAGCGCCCATGTCTTTTGAAACGCTGTCGGATCCGGGCATATCCCGGCCTGCAGCCCCGCCAGATAGGCCGCCCCCAGCGCGGTCGTTTCGGTCACCAACGGCCGATCGACCGGGGCGCCCAGCATGTCAGCCAGAAACTGCATCGTCCAATCCGACGCAGCCATTCCACCATCCACCCGCAGCACCGATTGCGTCCCGGTGCCCCAATCGGCGCGCATTGCCTGAACCAGATCGCGGGTCTGGAACCCCACGCTTTCCAAGGCAGCGCGTGCCATCTCGGCCGGCCCCGAATTGCGGGTCAGGCCAAAGACCGCGCCGCGGCAATCGGGCTGCCAATAGGGCGCACCAAGCCCGGTAAACGCGGGCACCAAAACCAGATCCTGCGTCGGATCGGCGGCTTCGGCCAAGGCTTGGGTCTCTGCTGCGTCTTTGATGACGTGCAAGCCATCGCGCAACCATTGCACTACGGCCCCGGCGACAAAGATAGACCCCTCCAGCGCATAAGTGGGCTGGCCGTTCAGCTGATAGGCAATCGTGGTCAGCAGCCGGTTTTGTGACGCCACGCGCGTTTTCCCGGTGTTCAACAGCGCAAAACAGCCGGTGCCATAGGTGGATTTCAGCATGCCCGGCGCAAAGCAGGCCTGCCCGACCGTGGCAGCCTGCTGGTCACCCGCGACACCCAGAATGGGGATGGCATGTCCCAGCAACCCGGCTGAGGTCACCCCGAAATCGGCGGCGCAATCGCGCACCTCTGGCAGCAAAGACATCGGAATGTCCAGCAGCGCGCAGATCTCGGTATCCCAGCTGCCGGTTGAGATGTTGTACAGCAACGTCCGCGCCGCGTTGGTGGCATCGGTGGCATGCACGCGGCCGCCGGTCAGGTTCCAGATCAACCAGCTGTCCACCGTGCCGAACGCCAGTTCACCCCGCCGCGCACGGGCGCGGGCACCGGGAATGGTGTCCAGCAGCCAGGCCAGCTTGGTGCCCGAAAAATACGGGTCCAGCCGCAGCCCGGTCCGGGCCGTGACCATCGGCTGATGCCCGGCGTCAATCAGGGCAGCGCAGGCGGCGGCGGTGCGCCGGTCTTGCCAGACGATGGCGTTGTGCAAGGGCTGGCCGGTGGCGCGGTCCCACAACAGAGTGGTCTCGCGCTGGTTGGTGATGCCCAGGGCGGCAATCTGCCCGGGCGCAATGCCGGATCGTGCGATCGCCGCGCGGGCGGTGCGCAGGGTGGTCTGCCACAGATCAGCCGGATCATGCTCGACCCAGCCCGAGGCGGGAAAATGCTGGGGAAACTCTTCCTGCGCGGTGGCCATGGGCCGCAAACCGGCATCAAACACGATGGCGCGGGAGGAGGTCGTGCCCTGATCTATCGCCAGAACGTGGCTCATGGTGCGGCCGCCATATAGGCATCAATCGCCGCGATCTGATCGGTGGTCAGCCGCAGGCCCAGCTTGCTGCGCCGCCAGACCACATCGGCAGCGTCATGGGCGAATTCGTGGCGCATCAGCCAGCGCAGTTCCGCCTCATGCAGGGTGGCGCCGAAATCGCGGCCCAGATCCTGCGCGCTTTGCGCCTGACCAAGGATTATCGCGGCATCGGTGCCATAGGCCCGGATCAACCTTGCAGCCCAAGGCGCTGACAGGAATGGAAAACCCGCCTTCAAACCCGCGGTCAGCGCAGCGACGCCATCATGCGGAAAATCCCCACCCGGCAAGGCCACGCGGGCCGTCCAAGGGGCCGTTCCGTGTGGAAACACCTGTGCCAGCTTGGCCAGCGCATGTTCGGCAAGGCGGCGATAGGTGGTGATCTTGCCACCAAAGACGTTCAAGAGCGGCGCTGCCTTTGCGTCAACCGACAGCACATAGTCGCGCGTCGCTGCCGTGGCCGAACTGGCCCCGTCATTGTACAAGGGGCGCACGCCGGAATAGCTCCACACCACGTCCTGCACGGTCACCGGCACAGCGAAATACTGCGAGGCGAAGGCCAGCAGGTAGTCCCGCTCAGCTTCGGTGCAGACGGCCTGACCCGGTGGGCCGTGATGGTCTTGATCGGTGGTGCCGATCAGCGTGAAATCCTGTTCATAGGGAATGGCAAAGATGATGCGGCCATCGGTGCCCTGAAAGAAATAGCAGCGGTCGTGGTCATACAGCTTGCGCGTCACGATATGGCTGCCGCGCACCAGCCGAACGCCTTCGGTGGTGGTGATATGGGCGACATCGCGGATCACATCGGCCACCCAAGGGCCCGCGGCATTGACCAGTGCGCGGGCCTGATGGGTCTGGCGACCATCCGGCCCCTCGGTCACGATCTCCCAATGGTTAGCGTGGCGGGTGGTGGCCACGGCGCGGGTGCGGGTCAGGATTTTCGCCCCACGCAGCGCCGCATCGCGGGCGTTCAGCGCGACCAGACGCGCATCCTCGACCCAGCAATCGGAATACTCATAGGCATGGGTGAACCGGCTTTGCAGCGCCCGCCCGGCGGGGTCGCGCCTCAGGTCCAGAGTGGTGGTGGCGGGCAGGATCTTGCGGCCCCCCAGATGGTCATAGAGAAAAAGCCCCAGCCGGATCAGCCAGGCCGGGCGCCGCCCGCGCAACCACGGCATGGTCCAGGACAACAGCCGCGCGGTGGGCGTGTCACCTTCGAACTGCATATCGCGGTGATAGGGCAGCACAAACCGCATCGGCCAAGAGATATGCGGCATCGCAACCAGCAGGGTCTCGCGTTCCTGCAACGCCTCACGAACCAGACGGAATTCGAAATATTCCAGATAGCGCAACCCGCCGTGAAACAGCTTGGTCGAGGCTGAAGAAGTGCCCTGCGCCAGATCGCCCTGTTCGGCCAAGACAACACGCAGCCCCCGCCCTGCTGCATCGCGCGCAATGCCGCAGCCGTTGATCCCGCCACCGATGATGAAGATATCGGCCATCTCGGGCCCTGTCTGTGCAGCCAAGCCAGCCTCCTTGCGCTGCAGACAGAGTGCGGTGATTCCCGCGGTCAGGTCAATTGCAGTCATGCGATTTTGCGCGAATTTCATATAAACGAATATTTTCGCGCACGACCACTGGTAATTATGCATCTTCTACGGCAGAGTTCGCGCCGCAGACCTGACCAAGAGGCCCCGATGGCGCTAAGCTTTCGCCAGTCACAGATCCTGGACATTGCCCGCGCCGAGGGTCGGGTGGTGGTGGACGATCTGGCGCAGCGCCTTGACGTGGCCCTGCAGACCATCCGCCGCGACCTGACCGATCTGGCCGATCTGGGCCACCTGAGCCGGGTACATGGCGGCGCCGTGCCGCGCGCGGGCGCAACCAATCTGGGCTATGACCAGCGGCGCGGCATGAATGATGCGGCCAAGGCGGCGATCGCGCGGGCCTGTGCGGCGCGGATCCCGGACAACTGCTCATTGATCCTGAACCTGGGCACCACGACCGAGGCGGTGGCCCGCGCTTTGCTGGCACATCGCAACATCACCGTGATCACCAACAACATGAATGTTGCCAATATCATGGCCGCCAATCCGGGGTGTGAGATCATGGTAGCGGGGGGGGCCTTGCGGCGGTCAGACGGCGGGTTGGTGGGCGAATTGACCACGCAGTTCTTTGCGCAGTTCAAGGTTGATTTTGCCGTCATCGGCACATCGGCGCTGGACCATGACGGTGATCTTCTGGACTATGATCTGGCCGAAGTGCGGGTATCAAAGGCGATCATCGCGCAGGCGCGGCAGACCTTTCTGGTCTGTGACCGGTCCAAGCTGGACCGCTCGGCCCCGGCCCGGCTGGCCTCATTGGCCGAGATCTCCACCCTGTTCACCGATCAGCCGCTGCCCGCCGATCTGGCGCAGAAATGCGCCGATTGGGGCACAGCGGTGGTGGTGGCCTGACACCCGGCCATGGAGGCCCGCTGCACATGTTGAATCTGAAACAAATCCAGGCCTTTGTGACCGTTGCCGATCTGGGCAGCTTTCGCCGCGCGGCCGACCGGCTGAACACCACGCAGCCCAACATCTCAACCCGGATAGCACAACTGGAGCAGGCTCTTGGCGTGGTCTTGATGCAGCGCGATGCGGGCTCGGTCCGGCTGACGGCCAAGGGCACGGCCATGCTGGCGGCGGCGCGCGATGTGCTGGCGGCGGTGGACGGCTTTGTCACCTCGGCCGGCGACTCTACGCTGTTTGACGGCGTGCTGCGGTTGGGCGTGTCAGAGCTAGTCGCCCACACATGGCTGCGCGCGTTTCTGTTGCAGATGAAGGCGGTATATCCCGCCGTGGTGGTTGAGCTGACGGTAGATCTGAGTGCCGCGCTGTCTCAGGCGTTGTTTGCGCGCGATCTGGATCTGGTGTTCCAGAACGGACCGTTTGACCGGCGGGCCCGGCATGAGGTGGCCTTGGGCACGTCAGACTATGTCTGGGTGGCGGCGCCGTCACTGGGGCTGGGGGGGCAGGCTCTGACGCCCGCCACTTTGGCCGATCACCGCATTCTGACCCACGCCCGCCACACCGCGCCCTATCGCCAACTGCAAGAGCATTTCCGCGATCATGGCGTGACGGCGCGGCTGGTGCCGGCGTCAAACATCGCCGCCGGTCTGCAGATGACGATCGATGGTCTGGGGCTGGCCTGCCTGCCCCGGGCGATGATCCTGCGCGATCTGACGGCGGGCCATCTGGAAGAGCTGTCCTATGGTTGGCATCCCGAGGGCTTGCGCTTTGCGGCCCGGTCCGAAATGGCCCCCCTGCCCCCCTTTGTCGCCGAAGCAATGCGGATTGCCCAGGCACTGTCGCCCGCAGAGGATAACGTTCACTTATCCTGACGATTACATATACGGATTTTTCATTATGCAGCACGGCTGTTAGCCTGATAACAGGATCAGGGGGCTATGATGAACAAACTGGCACGGCTGGGCGTTGATATCGGCGGGACGTTTACCGATGTGGTGCTGGAACTGCCCGGCGCGCGGCATTCGACGAAGGTGCTGACCACCTATGCCGCACCGGAAGAGGCGATTGTCGAGGGCATGCACCGTGTCTGCGCCAAGGCGGGCATTTCACCTGCCACTATTGCCCAGATCATCCACGGCACCACGCTTGCGACCAATGCGCTGATCGAGCGGCGGGGCGCGAAGACCGCACTGATCACCACCGAGGGTTTCCGCGATGTGATCGAGATGCGGACCGAAAGCCGGTTTGAGCAATACGATCTGAACCTGACCTTGCCCGAGCCCCTCTTGCCCCGCAATCGCCGCTATACCCTGGCCGAACGCATGGATGCGCGTGGTGAAATCCTGATTCCGCTGGACCGCGCGGATGTTGAGGCGCTGGCCGATACCTTGCGCGATGCGGGCTATCAGTCGGTCGCGGTGGGCCTGCTGCATTCCTACGTCAATGACGCGCATGAGCGGCTGATCCGGCAGGTTCTGGCCGAACGCCTGCCCGGCGTTCTGGTCTCGCTGTCGTCCGAGGTCAGCCCGCAGATGCGGGAATATGAGCGGTTCAACACCACCATCGCCAATGCCTATATCAAGCCCTTGATGGCCAGCTATCTGGGCCGTCTGGCTGACCGGCTGCGCGTTGAGGGGGCCGATTGCCCGGTGTTTCTGATGCACTCGGGCGGTGGCATCATCGACATTGCCACAGCGGCGGAATTCCCGGTGCGGCTGGTGGAATCGGGGCCTGCGGGGGGCGCAGTCTTTGCCGCCGACATCGCGGCGCGGCATGGGCTGGACAAGGTGCTGTCGTTCGACATGGGCGGCACTACGGCCAAGATCTGCCTGATCCGCAACCAGACGCCGAAAACCGCGCGGGTGTTCGAGGTGGCGCGCACCTACCGGTTCAAGAAGGGCTCGGGCATGCCGATCTCGATCCCGGTGATCGACATGGTCGAGATTGGTGCGGGTGGGGGATCGCTGGCGCATGTCGATGCGATGAACCAGATCCGGGTCGGGCCGGAATCGGCGGGATCAGAGCCCGGCCCGGCCTGCTACGGGCGCGGCGGTGATCGGCCCGCGGTGACGGACGCCGACCTGACCCTGGGCAAGCTGGACGCGGCGAATTTTGCCGGCGGCAGTATTCCCCTGCACCCCGACCGCGCCGAGGCGGCGCTGACCCGCGTTTTGGGCACGCCGTTGCAAATGTCGGCGCTGGAGGCTGCCTTTGGTCTGGCCGAGGTAGTGGATGAAAACATGGCCAATGCCGCCCGCGTGCATGCGGTGGAAAACGGCGAGGATCTGGCCGAATACACCATGATCGCCTTTGGCGGGGCTGCGCCTTTGCACGCCGCGCGCCTGTGCGAAAAGCTGGGCGTCAATCGCTGTCTGGTGCCGCAGGGCGCGGGCGTCGGCTCGGCCATCGGGTTCCTGCGCGCGCCCTTCAGCTTTGAGGCGAACCGCTCGGTCTTCATGCGGCTTTCGGCCTTTGATCCTGCCCGCGTGCAGGCGCTGTTCGCCGAGATGGAGGGCGAGGCCACCCGCTTTGTGCGATCCTGCGATGCGACGGCGCCCATTCTGGCAGACTATAAGGTCTATATGCGCTATGCTGGGCAGGGTTGGGAGATTCCGGTGCCTCTGACCCGCGAGCAGGCAGATAAGGCCGATCCCGCCACCTTCCTGACCCGGTTCGAGATCGAATATCAGGCGCTGTTTGGCCGCACCGTCAAGGGGATGGAGATTGAGGTCACGGTCTGGTCGGTCAACGCCCATACCCCCGTTGAGCCCGTGGCCCGTGCAGCCCCTGTCACGCCCGGCCCCGCGCCCACGCAGACTGGCCAGCGGCAGTTGTTCGATGCCGCAAAGGCCGCCGTCGCCACTGCAACAGTGCATGACCGCGCCGATTTCACCGCCGGTGCGCAAATCCGCGGCCCCGCCGTAATCACCGAAGAGGAAACCACCATCATCCTGCCCGCCAGCCGCGACGCCATCGCCCTGGCCGATGGCTGCATCGAGATTTTCATCAAGGGAGACCGCGCATGACCCTGTCAACCGTGGCGCATCAGGTGATGTGGAACCGCCTGATCTCGGTCGTCGAAGAGCAGGCGCAGGCGCTGGTCCGCACCGCCTTTTCCAC
>JBATPI010000190.1:0-3025 GCA_049291415.1 Paracoccaceae bacterium
CGCTGATCGCCGGAACGGTATCACCGCCCAGCATGAGAATCATCTTGACGCCCTGCTCCAGCACCAGATGCTTGGCGCCCAGCAACGCGCGGGCCGGGTCATACTGGTCGTCATAGGCGACAATCTCGACCCGACGGCGCTGATCGCCGATCCGCAGACCACCTTCGGCATTCAGCCGGTCAGCCCAGATCCGGCACCCCTCAAAGCCCGGCCGCCCCCAGGCCGAAGCGGCGCCCGTCAGCGGCGCCAGCACGCCGACCTTGACCGCCTCGCGGGCGCGCATGGCATACTTGGGAAGGCTCGCGGACACCGCGAGATCGGCGCCAAAGGAATAGATGCTCATGATATCCTCGTGGTATAGATGGCGCGGGGTGTGGTTGTGGCACGCTCGGCCATCAACATGGACCTGTCTGGTCCTGTCACGTTTTCATGCCGCCCCAAGCGCTCATTTAGGCCACTTGGCGTTCGAATGCCAAGGAGCTTTTCCCTCCCAATGCTGAATGCCGACGACGCGGGTTGTAGATGCTGTTGATGTATCGAAAGATTGTCGGCTCGGCTTGGCGCCGCGTTTCCCACGACCTGCGCCAGATCAGCTCAGCCCCGATGGTTTTGAAAAATGTCCGACGACAGCGCTGTCATGGGAGTTGCCTTTGCCGCTCATTGACGCATCGAAACCATGCTCTCGCAGGAGTTTCTGGTAATCGTGCGAACAGTATTGACTGCCACGGTCGCTGTGGAAGATGCAGCCCTTGGGCGGTGCCCGTAAAGCATAGGCCATCCTCAGCGCCATTTTCACCAGGTCGCGTTTCATGCGGTTGCAGACAGCCGATTCGATCGCACGCCGGGAATGCGGGTCCAGTATCACAGCCAGATACAGCCAACCCTCACGGGCCCAGATTTAGCTGATGTTACCCGCCCATTTCTGGTTCGGCCGATCTGTCGTTAAATCGCGGTCCAGCAGGTCAGGCGCTATGTTGAACGTATGATCTCTGTCCGTTATCGCGCTGAATTTACGCATTCTTTTAACGATGATCCCGTTTTCGCGCATCAGCCGCACGACACTCCGATGACCAACATCTACCCCGACCTCTTTGAGTTCTTCGGTCATCCTCGGGCGGCCATAGCTGCCAAGACTGAGGCGCGACTGTTCCTTGATGTGGGCCAGAACGATCATGTCTGTGTGCTGCCTGCGGCTCGCAGGGCGGCGGCGGAACGCCCGCAACCCACGCGGACTGACGTTCATCACCTGACACGCCAGCGCATCGGTTGAAACACCTTCATCGGCAGCCGCGTTCATCACATGACGCACCAGGTCAAGAAGCTGAGTGCACCGCGCGTCGGTGATTTGTGCCCGGTCAAGGATCGCAGCGGCCTCACCTGCCGTGCGGATACGCAGCGACGACGGGAAGACCTGCACCCGGTTTTCTTCGCGCGACAGAAGCGTTGCCTCTTCCAGCCAGGCAACGGCGGTCTTGACCCGGCTGTCGTCGGTCGCCTTGTCGCGCTCATACTCCTGATCCTTTTCCTCGCGCACGATTTCACCCGGCGTGGCCACCACCTCGCCGGTCTTCATCCGGGTATCCAGACGCCGCAATGCCTTGAGGATCGCGCCAATCTCGTGCCGGGCCGGGCGGGACCGGGCCAAAAGTGAGAACTGCCGCTCGGCATCGTCGGCGGCGAACAGCAGCACGCAATTGGCAGGCGCTTGGTCACGGCCCGCGCGGCCCTCCTCTTGCAGGTAATTCTCCAGCGACCCCGGGATGTCGCCATGCACGACCAACCGGATTTCGGGCTTGTCGATTCCGATGCCAAAGGCGTTGGTTGCGGCGATCAACGGCTCGGCGCAGATCGACGCGGCGATCCGAGCGGCGCACCGCGATGCCCGACACCAGAAAGTGCCACTGTCAATCACCATGATCCGGCACAACCTCGGCATCGGCGTTACGCCCGGCAGGGGTGACGTCGACTGGCGGGTCGCGGTGCATGAACGCGGGCATGCGATGACCTGGCTGCGGCCAGATCATGCGCATCATGTTCACCCGAAACGGCGGTGAGATCCTCCGTCAGCGCGGCACATCTCCGGCGCTGCTGAACGCCATCAGAGCACGACCCAGACGCCGACAGCTTCCCAAACACCAAGGAGAACGATCCATCATCACACCGAACGTGCTTGAACGTGAGTTCGAGGCAGATGGTCCGCACCAGAAATGGGTGGAAGACCACCGTGTCGTGCGATGGATCTGCAAAAGAGCGTCGCCGACAGCGCGTCTATTGAAACGAGAAAGCAGCGAGATTGTCACGGAAGAACCGCGGCCAGGACCTTCTCGTTGGCGCCGCACGCTGGGCTGCTCGGCAGGGAAAATTGCGATAAGTTTG
Source organism: Paracoccaceae bacterium (assembly GCA_049291415.1). GTDB lineage: Bacteria > Pseudomonadota > Alphaproteobacteria > Rhodobacterales > Rhodobacteraceae > Pseudogemmobacter. Next base: position 2,377 of record JBATPI010000190.1, read on the forward strand.
CACAACTGAAAATAACGCGAATTCCTGGAACGTTTGCATGCGTATGCACATCCAACACTTCAGATGCGCCCCAAGCGGCGTGTCAATGAAAGACGAAAAGGAGAATGTGATGAATAGATCGCTCAGCATCATTGCGGTACTCTCGACCCTTGCCGCAAGCCCGCTGTTTGCAGAAAACACGGCGGACGCGGTTGCCAAGTCGCCGCCGCCCGAACCCTATCAGCAGGTCAGCAATCTGGTCAAACTGCCGGACTTTCTGCCCGGCATGGGCCAACTGTTCGTTGATCCGGCAACCTTGCCAGCGGGTCCGTTTCTTGCCTATGACCATGACGGCAAGCTGGTCAGCACCATCTACATGATCCCGTTGAAAGATCTGAACCCCGACAAGAGCTTTGACAATCTGATCGCTCCTGGCGGCAATGTCGACCATGTCGATATCGTCTACAATCCCGGCCACCCGGGCGTGGAAGAGCCGCATGAGCATATCATTCTGTGGCATGTGCCAGTTGCCGACGAAGCCAACGTGGCCGAATGAGATGCAACGCAGAACCTTTGTATGGGGGGGCGGCAGTCTGACTGCCGCTCTGGTGCTCTCGCCCGGGTTGGTGCGTGCTGACACCGTGGTCGAGATTGCAATGACAGGTCGGCC
>JBATPI010000191.1:0-5625 GCA_049291415.1 Paracoccaceae bacterium
TGCATATCAGTGACGCGGCCTCTGGCCTGTCGGTGCGCGCACAGATGCTGGCGGACAAGGCCCCTGCGAACGCGGCGTTTCTGGCGGCCTATCTGGCCAGCCCGCGCGTGGTGCCGGGGTTGCATGCGATGTGGACCGGACCTGAAATCTCTTGCCCGATCCCGCCCGCGCACCTGCTGGGCGCCGGCTATGCGCAGGCCCTGCCACCGGAAAACGCCACGCTGCATCCGCAGCCGGGCGATGTGGTGCTGGCCTATGTGCCTGCCCGAATGTGGGGCGGCAACCCTGACCCGATCTTTGATATCGGACTGTTCTATGGCCCCGGCGCGCGGATGCTGTTCCCGATCGGCTGGCTGGCCGGATCGGTGGTGGCGCAGGTGCGTCCCGAAGACCGCGCTGCGTTGGCCGAGGCTTGCGGGCGCATCCGCCGCAAAGGGGCGTGCGAGATCACATTCACGCTGGAGGCATGATGGACGACAGCTTTGAGCTATACGACCTGCGGGTCGAGATCACAGCACCTGAGGGGGCCAAGATCTATTGCGGCCAGATCGGAGACTGGTTTGAGCTGCACGGAGAGCAGATTCACATGCCGCCGGGGCAGAGCTTCTCGCTATACTCACTGTCGGCCATTCTGCCGCTTTTGCCCGCCAAACAGCGCGCGACGCATCCGCATGACTGGATGACCTCGGACGCCGAAGTGGCCTGCCCCGACCCGCATTGCCCGTCAAAGCTGCGCATCACCCGGCTGGGCAAGCGTCGCTTTTCGCATGCCGAGACCACCGCCGTTCCCTTGCCAAAGGACCCGAGATGAGCGTGCCAACCCAGACCCTGCGCCCCGGATATCAAATCAGCCGTGTCATCCGCGGCGGCTGGCAACTGGCCGGCGGACATGGCCCCGTTGATCCGGCCCAGCAGGTTGAGGATATGATCGCTTTTGCCGACGCCGGGATCACCACATTTGATTGCGCCGATATCTATACTGGCGTTGAAGAAATGATCGGGGCCTTTCGCACCGCCTATGCCAACCTGCGCGGGGCCGAGGCGCTGGACCGGATAAAGGTGCATACCAAGCTGGTTCCCGATCTGGAGCGACTGCCCACCGTCACGCGCGACTATGTACGCGGCATCGTCGAAACCTCTTTGCAGCGGTTGCGGATGCAGCGGCTGGATCTGGTGCAGTTCCATTGGTGGGACTACGCCGTGCCCCGGTATATCGAGGCGATCGGCTGGCTGGATGAGTTGCGGCGCGAGGGTAAGGTGGCCCAGATCGGCGGCACCAATTTTGACACCGCCCGCACGCTTGAGATCATCGCTTCGGACGTGCCCCTGTTGTCGATGCAGGTGCAATACAGCCTTCTGGATGCGCGCGCCCAGCGTCAGTTGGTGCCCGCAGCGCTGGCCAATGACATGTCGATATTCTGCTATGGCTCGGTCGCGGGGGGGTTTCTGGGCGACCGCTGGCTGGGGCAGGCCGAACCGCAGCACCCGTTGGAAAACCGATCTCTGACCAAGTATAAGTTGATCATCGACGATTTCGGCGGTTGGGATCTGTTTCAAGCCCTGCTGCAAACCCTGCGCCGCGTGGCTGACCGGCATGATACCGACATCGCCACTGTTGCCAGTGCGGCGATGCTGATCCGCCCTGCGGTTGCCGCCGTGATCGTGGGTGCGCGCAACCGGAGCCATCTGCCGCAAAACCTGCAGATCGCCAATCTGGCGCTGACCGCCGCTGATACCGCCGAAATCGCTGCTATCCTTGCGCAGGGCTGCACCCCCGAAGGCGATACCTTCGCGTTGGAGCGCGACCGCGACGGACGTCATGGCAGCATCATGAAATACAACCTGAACAAGGCCAGTTAAGGCCCAAAACCGCCGCGAGATGCCTGACGCGGCGGATGTTGAACAAAAGGCCCACTCCAACAGATGAGGATCCCCGTGAAAAGAACATTGCTTGCAACCGTCGCCGCCCTGTCGCTGCTGCCCATAGCCGCGCAGGCCTGTGACATCACCATTGGCCTGGTGATGGAGCTGACCGGCGAGGCTGGTGAATATGGCCAGGCCGGAGCCAAATCGGTGGAAATGGCCTTTCGTGATCTGAATGAGGCCGGCGGTGTTGCTGGGTGTACACTGAAGACCGACACCCGCGACAGCCAGACCCAGGCCAATGTCGCTGTCGATGCCGCGACGCAGTTGGTGCAGGTGGAAAAGGTGCCCGCGATCATCGGCGGCATCATCTCTCCGATGTCGATCCCGATGGTCACTTCGGTCACTGGCCCGGCAAAGATCCTGCAGGTCTCGCCTGCCTCATCCTCGCCCACGCTGACCGCCTTGGCGGCCGAGGGCAAAACCAATGGCATCTTCTTTCGCACCATCACTTCGGATGCGCTGCAAGGCGTGGCGGCGGCCAAGTTCGCCATCGACAACGGATTCACCAAGATCGCCATCATCAATCAAAACAACGATTTCGGGGTAAATCTGGTCAAGGAGTTCTCGGTTCCCTATCAGGCGCTGGGCGGCACGATCGTCTCGACCACGCCCTATAACGCCAAACAGTCGTCCTATGCGGCCGAGGTGACGGCCGCCTTGGCGGGCGGGGCAGATGCGCTGTATCTGATCTCTGACCCGGTTGATGGCGCAACCATCGCGCGGACCTGGATCAGCCAGGGTGGGGTGCAGAAGTTCCTGTTGAATGACGGGATGAATTCCGAAGACTTCATCAACTCGGTTGGCAAAGAGTATCTGGGAGAGGCCTATGGCACCTCATCAGGCACCAATCCCTCTGCCTCGACCGAGTATTTCAACGCCAACTATACCGCGTTCTCTGGGCTGGACCCGGCTGCACCGGCGGCGGACCGGTCCTATGATGCGGGCGCTTTGGTCGGGTTGGCGGTTGCCATTGCCGGCGGCCCGGATGCGGCGAAACTGCCAGATGCACTGCGCAAGGCGGTGGACCCGGCGGGTGAGGTGATCTACGCGGGCAAGGACGAATTCGCCAAGGCATTGGCGCTGATCGCCGAGGGCAAGCCGATCAAGTATGAAGGCGTGATCGGCCCGATCAGCTTTGACCAGAATGGCGATATCTCTGGCCCGTTCCGGCTGTGGCAGATCAAGGATGGCGTGGTGACAACGGTGGGTGAAATGACCACCGAAGATGTCGCGGCCATCAAGGCGAAGATCCAGAACTAGGCCAGCCCGCAACGTATAAGGGGCGCAGGTGGGTTTCCTGCGCCCCTTATGTTTGTGAAAGTGCGGCGTCAGATGCCGCAGGTCAGCTCACGTGTGGCGATGCCCAAAAGCTCGTGAACATGCGGGAAGAACGACCGCCAGACCTCGATGCGGAAGGCATCTTCGGCGTCACGGATCAGTACGACCTGGGCGCTGTCAAAGAGGGTGCGCTTGGCTGTGCCGGGGGCCATGCGTGATAGATCCAGCGGGCAGCCGACGGTCAGCAATTCCTGCGCGCGCGGGCCAGTGATGGCAATTGTGAACTCACGGTCAGAGATCACCGTCAGGCTGTGGGGGCTGGCGGCGCGAACCGCTGCAAAGGCGGCGGTGACGGCGGTTTGATCGGTCTCTGCCGCATGCAGCAGCCATTCGTCGGGGCCAAGGCACCAGGCCGCGCGGTCAGCTTTGGCCGCGCCTTGGCCGATATTTCCGGGCAGGGGTAGCCCAAAGGCGGCCGAGGCGGCAGCCAGATCGGACGGAGCAATCCGCAGGTTCAGCCGGGCCACGGGGGGCAGGACTGCGACGGTGACGCGGTCAAGGTTTTTCACGGGGGCGTTCATTCTGGCGTCCTTTTCATTCGACCTTCAGCCGGTCACCTGCGGGATCGTAGAACACGGTCCCCGTTACCTTGGCCGCCTGCGCGCCACCATCTGCGGTAGGGATGTGCAGCGTGGCACCCATCCGGTCAAAGCCGCCTTCAACCACCGCCATGGCGATGGACCGGCCCAAGGCTTCGGACCAGTAAGAGCTGGTGACATGGCCGATCATCTTCATCGGTTTGGGCTGGGTAGGGTCCGCCACGATCTGCGCGCCTTCGACCAGCACGGTCTTCGGATCATCCGTCAGCAGGCCGACGAGTTGCTTGCGGCCTATGGCGATGATGTCCGGGCGGGCAAGCGAGCGTTTGCCGACGAAGTCAGGCTTGGCCTTGCCGATGGCCCAGCCGATGCCCGCATCTTCGGGCGTCACGGTGCCATCAGTGTCCTGCCCGATGATGATATAGCCCTTTTCGGCGCGCAGGACGTGCATGGTTTCGGTGCCATAAGGCGTGATGCCCAGGGGCTTGCCCGCCTGCATCAGTTTCTCCCACAGGGCGCGGCCATGGCGGGCGGGAACGTTGACTTCAAAGCCCAACTCGCCGGTAAAGCTGATGCGGAACAGGCGCGCGGGAAATCCCGCGACGGTGCATTCGGCCACTGACATGTGGGGGAAAGCCGCGTCGGACATGTCCTGGCCTTCGACCAAGGGGGCCAGCAGTTTGCGGGCGTGGGGGCCGTTGATGGCGATAGTCGCCCATTCCTCGGTGGTCGAGGTCAGCCAGACCTTCAGATCCGGCCATTCGGTTTGCAGATAGTCTTCCATCATGTTCAAGACGCGCGCCGCACCGCCGGTGGTCGTGGTGACGTGGAACAGATCATCGCGCATCCGGCCGATGACGCCGTCATCACGGATGAAGCCGTCTTCGCCCAAGAGAAGGCCATAGCGGCATTTGCCGGGGGCCAGCTTGGCCCATGGGTTGGTGTACATCCGGTTCATGAATTCCACCGCATCGGGGCCGGATACCTCGATCTTGCCCAAGGTGGAGGCGTCGAAGATGCCGATTGCCTGACGGGTGGCGCGGCATTCGCGGTTGACGGCGGCGTGCATGTCTTCGCCGGGCTTGGGGAAAAACCAGGCGCGACGCCACAGGGCGACGGGCTCGAACGCGGCACCGTTTTCGACGGCCCAGGTGTCGATCGGAGTCTTGCGCGTCACCTCGAAATGGCTGCCCTTGTGATAGCCGGCCAGCGCGCCAAAGGTGGTGGGCGTATAGGGTGGGCGGAAGGTGGTCAGGCCGACCTGCGGGATGTCCTTGCCAAGCGCGTCGGATGCGATGGTCAACCCGTTCATGTTGCTGAGTTTGCCCTGATCGGTGGCCATGCCGTTGGTGGTATAGCGTTTGACATGCTCGATCGAGCGCATGCCTTCGCGCACGGCCAGGCGGATGTCTTTGGCGGTGACGTCGTTCTGAAAGTCGATGAAGGCCTTGGCGCGGCCGGGGCTGCGGTCGGTGGGCAATTCCTTTTGGGTGATGCCGGTGCCGGTACGGTCGCCGGTCACCGCATAAGTGGCCGCCCCCGCCTTGCGGCCCAGATCGCGCAGGGCATCGGCGCCTGCTTTCGCGCCGTCTTCCAAGGCCGAGGCGATGCCCCAGAGGCCACGACCCGCGCCCGCAATATGCACGGCTTCGGTCTTTTTGCCGGGAAGGTAGGCTTTTGCCTGCGCATCCCAATCCAGGCTGCCCTTGGTATGGCTGAACAGATGCAAGGACGGCGTCCAGCCGCCGCACATCAGCACGGCATCGCAAGGAATCGTGCGGGCAGCGCCGACAGTGCCGCCGCGCACCGGATTGACGCGGAT
>JBATPI010000192.1:0-49307 GCA_049291415.1 Paracoccaceae bacterium
ACCACACAGAACGCCCCCAGATCGGCCCGCGCCGATGCGGCCGCCAGCGCTGCCTCCATCACCTCGGGCGCGGTAACCCGGCCCGAGGCAATGGCGGCGGCAAGCGAGGTTGCGTCCTGCAGGGCCACTCAGGCAGGCTCGGTCGCGTCAATCGGCACCTCAAACGTGCCCGCGGCGATGGCGGCGCGCTTTTCCTCCATCGGCCCCACCAGATCGGCAGGAACGTCTTCGGCCACGAAGACCAGCTCATTCCCACCGTATTTCATGAATGAATACTCGGTATAATCGCGCCCGACCGGCTTGGCCGCCGCGATATCGGCCACAATCGCCTCAACCGTGGGACGGAAATTCCAGATCGCATTGGCAAAGACCGTGCCGGGATAGCGTGGCGAATAGTCGATCAGCGATCCTATGGCCTTGATTCCACGTTCTTGGGCACCGTCAGCTGTGCCAATCCGCTCGCCGAACAAGATGTCGGCCCCGGCATCAATCTGCGCCAGAGCGGCCTCTTTCGCCTTGGCCGGATCAAAGAACGCGCCAATAAAGCCGTTCAGGAATTTCGCATCCGGGTTCACCTCCAGCACGCCCATGCGGTAACCGTTGATCAACAGGTTCACCTCGGGGATCGGATAGGCCCCGACCGAGCCGAAGATGTTGCTTTTCGACATCTTGCCCGCCAGCATGCCCGCCAGATAGGCGGCCTCATGGTTGCGGGTGCCGAAGACGCCGAAATTGCCGCCCTCTGGCCCGCCAGACGATCCCATCAGAAAGGCGACATCGGGGTAGTCGGCGGCCACTTCCCGGGCCTCGGTCTCAACCGCAAAGGATTCGCCCAAAACCAGCTGCGCGCCGCCTTCGGCATATTCACGCATGGCGCGGGCATAGTCGGTGCCAGCGACACTTTCGGAAAACTCATAGCTGATCAGCCCATCAGCGGCTGCGGCCTGCAAGGCGGCGTGTATGCGCGAATTCCACGCATTTTCCACTGGCGAGGCATGAATACCCGCCACCTTGATCGGCCCTTCGGCACGGGCACGGCGGGCATAGAGCGGCAGCGCCAGCGTGGCGGCGGTTCCGATCAGCAACTGACGGCGAGAGGTCTTCAGACGCATGGCAGCGGTCCTTTCCATGGGGGTTCAGTCTTCGGCAATCGGGGCATAACTGGCAGGGTCCAGCATCGCAGGCCGTCCGGGCAGCGACAACTGCGCCAGCCGCGGCGCGGTTTCGGCCAGCACGCAACCATCGCGCACCACGAACAGGCGCGTGGCGCGCATCCGCACCGCTTCGATCGGGTCGCGGGCCTGCAGCACCACCAGACTGGCCGGGCCGCCCACGCGCAGGGTGGGGTCCGGCAGGCCCATCGCCGCAGCGCCGCCCAGCGTGACAGACTGGAACGCCCAGGCCATCGCTTCGCGCGAGGTCATCGGCACGGCGTGAATGCCCATATGCGCCACCTCCAGCATGTCGGCAGAGCCCAAGGGATACCACGGATCCATCGTGCAATCCTGCCCGAAGGCCACGTTAACCCCCGCCGCGCGCAGTTCCGGCACGCGGGTCAGGCCACGTCGGCGTGGATAGGTGTCGGACCGGCCCTGCAGGGTGATGTTGATCAGAGGGTTCGGAATGATGTGCAGCCCGGCCTCGGCGATCAGCGGGATCAGCTTGGACGCATAGTAATTGTCCATCGAATGCATCGAGGTGCAATGTGAGCCGACCACCCGGCCTTGCAGGCCCAGACGCATGGTTTCGGCCGCCAGCGTCTCGATATGGCGCGACATCGGGTCATCGCTTTCGTCGCAATGCAGATCGACCGGAAGGCCGCGATCCGCCGCGATCTGGCACAGCCGACGGACCGAGTCTGCGCCCGCCTGCATCGTGCGTTCAAAATGCGGGATGCCGCCGACCACATCGACGCCCATATCCAGCGCGCGCAAAAGGTTTGCCTCAGCGGTGGGGCTGCGAAAGAGGCCGTCTTGCGGGAAGGCCACCAGTTGCAAGTCGATATAGGGCGCGACGCGGGCCCGCACCTCGATCAGCGCCTCGGTCGCAGTCAGACTGTCATCGCAGACATCGACATGGCTGCGGATCGCCAGCAAGCCCTGAGACACGGCCAGATCGCAATAGCGCAGCGCGCGTTCCATCACCGCCTCGGGCGTCAGCAAGGGCTTTAGCTCGCTCCACAACGCAATGCCTTCCAACAGCGTGCCCGACTGGTTCAGCCGCGGCAGGCCCAGGCTGAGTGTGGCATCCATATGGAAATGCGGATCGACAAAGGGCGGGGCCACCAGATGCCCGGCGGCGTTGATTTCCCGCGTGGCGTTGGCGTCAATCCGGGGCGCGATCTCGACGATGCGGCCACCCCGAATGGCAATATCGACCAGGCCCTTTGTGCCCGTCAGATGCGCCGCGCGCACCAGCAGTTCCAACATTATGCCCCCCCCGGCGTGACTTTGCACACTCTCGCATCAGATGTTGCGGGTTGTCAGCCGTGACGCAAGCTATTTTTCCATTCAGTCAAGAATTGGGGAGCTGATTTGCGCGCTGATCCCCGGTGCCGCGCGCCAGCCGGGGCCATGCTGCGATCAGGCCCTGCATATAGGCCGATTGCGGGGCGTCAAAGACCTGCGCCGAGGGGCCCTGCTCCACGACCTGCCCCCGGTGCATCACCGCCGCCTGATCGGCGATGGCGCGCACGGCCGCCAGATTATGGCTGATGACGATCAGCGTCAGGCCGAAATCGGCCTTCAGATCGCACAGCAGGTTCAGAAGTTCGCCCTGCACAGACACATCCAGCCCCGCCGTCGGCTCATCCGCAAAGACCACCTTGGGCTGCATCAGCAGGGTGCGGATCACCGCCACACGCCGCGCCTGACCGCCGCTGATCTGGTGGGGATATTTGTCCAGCGTGACCGAAGGCAGGCCCAGCCGGGTGAACAGCGCCTCGGCGCGGGCGCGGGTGGCGTCGCGTGGCTCACGTTGCAGGGTGGCGATCTCATCCACCATCCGCCCGATGCGCTGGCGTGGCGACAGCGAAGCGGCGGGGTCTTGCAACACCGCCTGCACGGTGCGGGACCGCAGGCGCAGGCTGGCCTCACCCCGACCCAGCGCGGTGCCGAACAGCCGGATCTCGCCCGAGGCCACCGGTTGCAGGCCCAGCACCGCGCGCATCAAGGTGGTCTTGCCAGAGCCACTTTCGCCAACAATGCCAAAGGTCGATCCCGCCGGCACGGTCAGCGACACCCCGTCCAACCCCATCGTGCGGCCAAAGCGCACCACCACGTCGCGCACCTGCAAAGCCGGGATCATGGCACATCCGCCACATGGCAGCGCACCTGGCGCAGCGTTCCCCGCACAGCAGGCATCTCGCGGAGGCACCGGTCGATGACCAAGGGGCAGCGCGGGGCATAGGGACAGCCGGTGGGCAGGTGCAAGGGGTCAGGCAACTCACCGGGGATGACGGCAAAGCGCGGGGCCCCCGGCCCGATGGGGCGGTCCAGCGCGATCTCACAGCCCAAGAGAGCCGCGGAATAGGGATGCAGCGGGCGGGCGGTGACGGCATCGGCAGGGCCGGTCTCTACCAGATCGCCGGCATACATCACCGCGATATCGTCGCACCATGTGACGACCAACCCCAGCGAATGAGTGATCAGCAGGATCGAGCAGCCGATCCGGTCGCGCAAAGCGCACAGCTCGGCCATCACCTGCGCCTCAACCGTGGCATCCAGAGCGGTTGTCGGCTCATCCGCGATCAGAAGATCGGGCCGCGCCAGCAGGGCCATGGCGATGCACACCCGCTGGCGCAAACCGCCCGACAGCTGGAACGGATATTGCGCCAACCGCTGCGCGGGATCGGGCACGCCCACCGTTTCCAGCGCCTGCGTCATGCGGGCGCGGGCGCTGGCGCGGTCCAGCCCGGGCTCACGCCGGGTCAGCGCCTCGGCCAGATGGGTGCCGATGGTGAAAACCGGGTTCAGCGATGAAAACGGGTCCTGGAACACCATCGCGATACGGCGACCGCGCAAGGGGGCCAGACTGTCGGGCCGGGTCAGGTCATGGCGATCCGCCCCCAGCGTCAGCGTGCCGCTTTCCACCCGTGCATTGGTGGCCAAAAGCCCGGGCAAGGCCAGCGCGACAGTCGATTTTCCGCTGCCGCTCTCTCCCACCAGACCCATGATCCGCCCCGCGCCGATGGTCAGCGACAGATCCCGCACCGGGCGCACCCGGCCTTGGGCGGTGTCAAAACCAACCGTCAGGCCGTTGATCCCTACTGCTGTCATCGGCCCACCCCGCGCAGTTTGGGGTCGGTGGCATCGCGCACCGCCTCACCCAGTAAGGTCGCGCCCAGCGTGGCCACCGCCAGGATCACCGAGGCCACGCCGATGGGCCACCAGGACCGGTCCAGATAGACATAACCATCGCGGATCAGCGTGCCCAGACTGGCGGTCGGCGGCTGCACGCCAAGCCCCAGAAAGGACAGACCTGCCTCAACCGTCACCACCACCGGCAGGTTCATCGAGGCCAGCACGATCAGCGGGCCGGCCACATTCGGCAGCACATGGCGCAACACGATCCGCCAGCGCGGCATGCCCAGGATGCGCAGGGCATCGACATAGGGCAGATCGCGCTGCGACAGAGTCTGCGCCCGCGCCATGCGGCCGAATTGCGGGATGAACAGGATCGTCACCACAACCACGATGTTCAGCAGCCCCTTGCCATATAGTGCCACCAGGGCCAGCGCCAGAATGACCGGCGGATAGGCGTTGACGATATCAAATCCCGCCAGGATAACCCGGTCAACCCAGCGCCCTGCCAGCCCCGCCAGCACCCCCAGCGCCGCCCCCACCAGCGCAGATACCGCCACCACCGTCACCGCGATCAGCACCGCCGTGCGCGTGGCCACCGCAGCGCGGGCAAAGAGATCGCGCCCCAGATTGTCGGTGCCAAAGAGATGCGCCAGACTGCCGCCCTGAAAGGCTGCCGGAACGTCGATCCGGTTCGGGTCAGGCCCGATCAGCGGACCCAACCCGGCCAGCAGCAACACCGCCACCGCCAGCAGCAGCCCTGCCCGCCCTGACATCCGCCCCCAGACCTGTGCCAAAAGCGCGCTCACCCCTGCGGCCCCAGACTGCGCGCAATGCGCGGATCCAACAGCGCATTGATCAGATCGACGGCCAGGTTCGCCACCACATAGATGGCAACCGCAAACAGCACCCCGGCCTGAACGATAGGGAAATTCCGATCCTCGATTGCGTTGAAGATCAGCGATCCGATGCCGGGGCGGGCAAAGATCACCTCGACAAAGACCGCGTTCGAGATCATGTCGCCGACCCCGATCCCCAGCACCGCCACCATCGGCACCAGTGCCAGCCGCAGCGCATAGCGCGTGACCAGACGCCGCTCGGACACGCCATAGGCCCGCAGCATCCGCACATGCTGTTCGGCCATAACCTCCAGCAAGGATGCCCGCACCAGCCGCGCCAGATACCCGACCCAGCCGATGGCCAGCGCGACCGAGGGCAAGACCAGATGGTGCAGCCGGTCCAGCATATCGCCCGCCTCTCCGGCACCGATCACCGGAAAGAGGCGCAACTGGATGGCAAACAGCAACAAAAGCCCGATGGCGACCACAAAGGACGGCGTGGTAATGAACGCAACCGAGGTCAGGCCCAGCCCGACATCCACCGCCCCCCCCGGTCGCCGCGCCGCCAGCACGCCCAAGGTGACGCCCCCCACCACCGCCAGCACCATGCCCACCGCGGCCAGTTGCAAGGTGTTCGGCAGCGCCTCCAGCAACATCGCCCCGATGCTGCGCCCCGAGATGATGTCGGTGCCGAAATCACCCGTTGCAGCGCGGTAAAGAAACCCGCCGACCTGCTGCCAAAGGGGGCGGTCCAGCCCGATTTCGGCCTCCCACGCCGCGCGCAGGGCGGGCGTTGCGCGCGGCCCGTACATGATGGAAATCGGGTCGCCCGGCACAAACCGGATCAACCCGAAAAACAGCATGATCGCCCCCGTCAGGGTCAGCACAGCCGTCACCAACCGCCAGCCGATATAGCGCAACAGGGCCACGGCCGCGCCCGTCAGACCGGCCGGAAGAACCGCAACTGCCAGTTTGATCCGTTCGGCAACAGCACCGGGTCCAGATCGGCGCGGTGCAGGAAGATCTTGCTGCCATGGGTGATCCACAGACAGGTGGCCGAGGCGTCCAGGATTTCCTGCATCTTGATATACATCGGCGCGCGCAGGGCCGGATCGGTGATCTTGCCCGCCTCAATCTGCAGCGTGTCGAAATCGGCGTCGGCCCAGCCCTGCCAGTTCCACAGGCCGACCTGATCACCGGTGAACCATTGGGTCTGAAAACCGGGATCAAACTTGCCTGCATAGGTGATCAGCGTCATCTCCAGATCAGCACTTTTGTCGTCATCGCCCATTGCCCAATAGGCACCGCCGTCCAGCGCATTCACAGTAACTGCAATGCCCACATCTGCCAGATTGGCCTGCACAATCGCCGCCGTCGCGGTCGAGGTGGAATCGTTCAGGCAGGTGAAGGTCAGGCTGATGCCGTCAGCCCCCGCCTCGGCCAGAAGCGCGCGGGCGGCGTCCAGATCGCGCGCGTACAGCGGGGCGGCGGCCCAATGGCCCATCAGACCGGGGGCCAGCAGCGTTTTCGCCCGCGTGACGCTGCCGCCATAGGCACCCTGCACCACCACATCCATGTCAATTGCCAGCCGGATTGCCTGGCGCACCCGCAGATCATCCAGCGGCTTTTTGCGGATGTTCAGGCCGATCCAGGTGTAGTCAATGGATTCCTTTTCCAGGATCACCCCGCCTTCGATGGCGCGCGCCTCTGGGATTGAGGTCGGATCCACCTCGGTAAACGCAATCTCACCGGCCTGAAACGCCAACAGCGCGCTGCGGAATTCTGTGATCGGTTTCAGAATGATCCGCTGGAAGGCGGGCATGTCACCGCCCTTGTAATCAGGGTTTGCGGTCAGGGTGATGGCGGTATTCGGCACCCAGTCCGACAGCATATAGGGGCCGGTGCCCACAATGGTTGTGGCCAGCTTGTCGCCCAGATCCTCAACCGCCTTTTTCGACAGGATCGCGCCTGATCCATCACAGATGCCGATCATCCACAGCGCAGGTGCGGGCTGTTTCAACAAGATCCGCCCGGTATAGGTGCCCGTCACTTCAACCTTGTCCAGCGCCTTCCAGTCGTCGGCATAGGCGGGTTTGCTGCCATCAGGGGCGGGCAGGAACCGCTCAAACGTGAACTTCACATCCTCGGCCGTCATCTCACCATAGCCACCCTGAAACATCTGGCCGGGGTTCAGCTCAAAGGTGATTTCGGTTTCCGAAACCTGGGTTAGAACCTTCGCCGCGTCCGGCGACCAGTCCAGCGTGCCGGGGTTGAACCGGGCCAGCGTCTGGCTGCAGGCCTGCAACAGCGCGTCTTCCACCGTGCCGGTGCGGTTGGCCGGGTCCAGATTGGTCAGATCCTGATCCAGCCGCAGGATCACGTCGCCGGTCGCGGCAAAGGCCGCCCGGGGCGCGCCCGCAATCAAGGGCAGCGTGGCCCCTGCCGCAATCATCTGCAACAGGCGGCGGCGGTTTGTGTCAAATGAAGATCTGGCCAGCATGGGATGTCCTTTGCACGAATTTCGGGGGCTACATGTAGTCGCGGGGGATGCTTTGGTCAAAGTTGCGGGTGGCAAAAACGGTGTCCCCTTCATGTGCGGTCAGCGTGCCGGTCAGGTGGAAATGCGTCGCACTGGCGCGCAGGGTCACGCTGGTTTCCAGCCGGGCCTTCCAGTCGTCACGGCTGTAACTGATGGTTGAGGTCACCGCAGTGCGCGCCGACAACGGGTCATCGCGCTGGATGTGATAGGTCTTGACGCGGGTGCCCGTGATGCGGGTGCCGATCTCATCAATCGTATAATCGCCATCATCGCTGATGATGTCGAAGGTCTGGGTCTGCGCGTCGATGCTGCTGTGGATGTCGCGGGTCTCACCCCCCTCGCGGTGGGTGGTGACCGGGCCCATTTCAGCCTCAACCGGCGGAGCAAAGACCGGCTGTAGCAGCCCCCCAAACCCGGCCAGCAACGGCAGGTCCAGCACGGATCCAGCCGGGTCCAGCGTCAGCAGGACAGGCTCTGGCGCGGGCCAGATCATCGGCCAATAGCTGGTCGAGACCGCCAGCCGCAGCCGGTGCCCGGGGGCCAGCGTCTGGCCGACATGTTTCAGCGGCACACTGATGTCATAGGCCTGTCCGGGGATCAGCGGCTGCGGATCAGCGTCGCTGTCGCGGTGCGACAGGTTCAACACACCCCAGGTGACCATGGCCGAGGTTCCGTCCGGGGCCACATCGCACAGCCGCACCGCCACCACTGCGGCGGGCCGGTCAGCAGACAGCCGCAGCCGCACCGCAGGCGCGCCCAGGATATGCAAGGGCTGCTCCAGCACGGCCGTGTCAAAACACAGTGAGCCTGCGTCATCCTCACGCTGGTCGGTCGCGCCTTCGGCGGCAATCCGGCCCTGGCCATAGGGACACCATTCCTGCGCCTTCGCGCCGGTGGTCTGCGGTGAGCGCAGGCTGACCGGAACGCCGGGCTGTGCTGCATCGGCCAAGGCCCCTGCCCCGAAATGCCAGCGCCGCATGGCGATGCGCCGGTTGGGCCAGTCCGGCAGTGACACCCAGCGCCCGGCGCGATGCGTGAACAACGGCTCCGGCGGAGCCGGATCCATCACATAGGCGCGCACCGCAGGGTCGGTCTCGGCACCATTGTCGATGCCCTTCAGCCAGCGGTCCCACCAGCGCTTGCACAGGCCCAGAAAGTCAATTCCCGGACCGGGCACGCCGGCATTCGGCTCTTTGTGGCCCCAGGGGCCGATCACCGCCTTGCACGGCGCTGTCAGGTTTTCCTGCAGCCGGAAGATGGTATCGACATAGCCGTCCAGCCAGCCGCCCACCGCCAGCACCGCCGCAGTGATGCCACCGTAATCGGTGCAGACCGACCCCTGCAGCCAGAATTCATCGCGGCGCTGATGCTCCAGCCAGCGGGCGGCGAACATCGGCACCGCGTCGATCCGGTCGCGCCACATCTTGCGCCAGCGGTCGGCCCCCACCACTGCCGGATCGGGCGGCTGCGCGCCGATGTTCTGGAACGAGCCACCCCATCCCAGATGATCGTTCAAGAGGCACCCGCCAGAGAAATGCGCGTCGGTCCGGTAGCGGTCATCGCTGCTGCAGACGGTGACGATGGCCTTCAGCGCGGGCGGGCGGCGGGCGGCCAGTTGCAGCCCATTAAACCCGCCCCACGAGATACCCTCAACCCCCACAGACCCGCTGCACCAGGGTTGGGCGGCCAACCAGGCAATCACCTCAACCCCGTCATCCTGTTCGCGCGCGACATATTCGTCTTCAACCAGCCCATCGCTGTCGCCGGTGCCCGCAATATCCACCCGCGCGGCGCAATAGCCGTTTGCCGCGAACCATTTGTGCTTGGCATCATCCCGCAGGCGGGTGCCGTCGCGGCGGCGATAGGGCAGATATTCCAGAATGCAGGGCACCGGGTTGGCCCGGGCGTCGGCGGGCAGGAACAGACGCGCCGCCAGCCGCCGCCCGTCAGACAGCGGGATCCACGCCGTCTCGATCACTTCTATCGCTGCGTGTTCGCCGCCCATCCCGTCCCCCTGCTGCCCCCAATTGGCCCCCCCATCATCCCCGCCTGCTGCGGGCCCGCAAGCCGATAATTCATGACTGGCGTTTTCATGAATTGCCAACGATTGCGGATCGGCCGTCCCTTGGCCCGGATCGCGCTGGTTTTGCTGATCCTTCTGGTCAGGCTGGCCAGCGGGCGTGACCGGCGCGTGCTTTGCGTCCTTTTGCTTGAGGGAACCTGCACCACGCTGGTCACGATTGACGGGCTGAGGCGGAGCTTTGACATCCAGTTCTTGCGGCATGTGCGGCAGAGTGTCGCCTGTGTCCTGCCGCGCCTGGCATGAATGGTTTTTTCAGACCTGCCCCGGACGCGCGCACTATGGCAGGTGCTGCCGCATGCCGTGCCGATCTAGGGCGCGGTCAACCGCGTTCGGGGTCAGACCGTGTCCCAGTGGATCAACACCTACCGGGTCGCCAAGACAAAGGGCCTTTTGCAAGACACCGATTTGCCGGTGACGCCGGTCCTGGGGGTCAACCGATCAGCCTGCTGCCCGGCTTCGTTTGCCGCAACTGCGCCCTGATCATGAGGAATGATCGTCCACTTTGCGCGGCGACAATGAACATCGCATGGTCATCATCACCTCCAGACGGATGATCTGCGGGCTGGTCTTGAAACGGCGAAACGGATTGCTTTTCGTCACCTGGGGTAGGTTGGCGGTCACCTTGTCCGACTCAAGCCGGTTCCGTCTGACAGCGCCTGGATGAATGGGCGGCGTAGATCATATCAATCTCCGTCTGAGGCGTTGAATCCGATCCCGACATCCAGTTCCGGCCCCAGTTCGGCCAGAACGGTATCGCGCAGCGACTCGACGGATTGCTGAAGGATTTCGACCTTCAGCCGCCCATCCGGCGTCGACACCTTGGCAAGGGTGGGGTCATCCAGCGCTTCGGCCAGGGCGAGGGCATGATCGAAGTGCGCGATGGTCTGCGGGGCGTCCGGGGTCAGCGTCAGCACCAAATCGCGCATTGCCTGCAAGGACAGCAGGATGTTGCGCAGGGATCTGCCTGAGGCCACCGCCTCCGCCCGTTCGGGGCGGGGCCGATCAAAGCTGCCCAAGGGGCGGCCAAGGCGGCTGTCGTCAATGAACTCCAGCGCCGTCAACAGCTGTGTGAACAGGATCTGCCGCACCTCGGGGCGGGTCAGGTAAAAGCTGTTGCCGGGCTCTCCTGCGGTCAGCATGGCTTGCGCGTGGGTTTGCCAATCGGCATTGATCCGCGTTGCGATGCGAGCCAGATCGGCAGTAGTGGCGCGGATCAGCGGGCACGGATCGGCGGGCAATTCCCCGGCCGGATACAACAGCCGCTCTAACGCGAAAAACCCCCGCGCAGCGACGGATTCCTGGGCAAATTGATCGGGCGCCAGCGCTGCGGGATCGCCGGTCAACAGCGCCATCTGGGCCCGCGCGCCGCTGCCTTTGGGGTCAGGCCAAAAGGCGATCGCGAGGCCAAGCCCGTCTTGTTCGACCGGGCCAAAGCGCAAATGCTGCACCCCGATCCAGGCATCGAACGCGGCCTGATAGGCTGGGCGGATCTGATCCGCGTCGCATGTGGTGCCTGCCACCTCATCCAGCACGCCGGCCGCTTTTTCAAAGGCTGCATAGCCCGGCAGGATGTGCTGCGTCACGGCCTCGGGGAAATCGGCCAAGGCGGGCGTTGCAAGGCACAGCGAAAGGCTCAAGGCGCGGATCATGTCAAAGGCTTTCCAGAAAGGCGATCAAGGCATCGCGGTCTTCGGTGGACAATTCAATAACGCCATCGCGCGGGGCTTGCGCTTCGCCGCCGTGCCACAGAATGGCCTCCAGCAGGCTGCGGGCGCGGCCATCATGCAAGAACTGGCTGTGGCCGGACACCTGTTTGCTCAGGCCGATCCCCCAAAGCGGAGGGGTTTTCCATTCACGCCCCGTTGCACGGCCTTCGGGACGATTGTCGGCCAGCCCTTCGCCCATGTCATGCAGCAAGAGGTCGCTATAGGGCCAGATCAGCTGAAAGCTTTGCTCAGGCTGATCGGTCAGTCGATGGGTGACGTATTTCGGCGTATGACAACCGGTGCAGTTCAGGGCGTAGAACACTTGCTTGCCCGCCAGAACCCGTGGATCCGCCACATCACGCCGCGCCGGAACGCCAAGATTGCGCGAATAGAAGGCAACCAGATCAAGGCTTTGCTGGTCAACCTCCAACCCTTCGCGGGCCCCGTCCTCTTGCCCGTGAGGGGCCGTGCGGCAGGCACCCTGCGCTTCGGTGCAATCGCCCCAAGGCGCGGGATGCAAGGGCGAGGACAGGCCCATATCGCCGGAAAACGCGCCCGCCGACTGGTCGCGCACCGTCGCCGCCCCGCCCTTATAGCCAAAGCGGCCCAGCATCGGGGTGCCGAATTCGACACTGGGAACAATGCTGGGGCGGCCTGAGATTCCGTCGCCGTCGGCATCGTCGGGATCGACATTGGCCAGAATGTCGGCGACCGGAATGGCCTCCAGCAGGCCAAGGCCGATCATCTGAGGCGCCACGCGCGGCGACAGCATGGTGTCTTCATGCAAGGGTCCATAGCCGGGGTCAGTCACCGCATAGGTGGGCGCGCGCAGGGTAACGACAGTGCCGTCAGCAAGGGGCACCGGCAGATCAGTATAGGTGATCTGCATCTGCCCTTCGGCGACTTGACCGGGGGCGGCGAAATCCTGCAACTGGCCGCCGTAGGTGGGCTCATCCGCCGTGGCCAACCAGTCTGCGATCTCGGACGGGGCCGAGGGGGCGGGAATAGACAGACGCAAGAACATTGAAACCGCGCGATCACCCGGCCCTTCGGGGGCATGGCCGCGCCCGTCCTTCAGGTGGCAATCCTGACAGGCGCGCGCATTGTAGATCGGCCCCAGCCCGTCAGAAGCCAGCGTCGAAGATGGTGAGGCAACCCAGGTTTTGCGAAAGAGCGCATTGCCCAGTTTGAAATCCATCTCATGCGCAAAAGGCATGTTGCCCGACAGCTGCGAGAACGCATCGGCATTGGCGCGCGCACGCACCGTGGCCGCCCCGGCGGGCTTTTCCTCAAACACCTCCGGCTTGGCGAAATCGGCGGTCAGCGCAGTGATGGCACTGATGCGGGCCGCTTCTTCTGCAGTACGGGGCACGATGGAAAGATGCCGATCATCCAGGGTCTGCCCCAAGGCGGGCCCCGCAAGGCAGAACAGGATCATCACGGTTCGCGACATTCAGTTTTCCTTGCTGCCCTGCCGAGTGCGGATCATTCCGCCTGATCGGCTGGTTTTGCGTTCCGCTGGCCGCATTTTTAGGCGCCAAAACGGTCATAAAGGACGATCTGGGTTTCCAGAAAGGCGACATGGCCTTCTTCATCCGCGATCAGTTCGTCAAAAAGGGTCTTGGTGGTGAAATCGTCCACCGCGTCGCAATGTTTGCGGGCTTCGATATAGAGGGTGCGGCCTCCTGCTCGGCCGCCAGATCGGCGTCCAGCGTCTCGCGCAGATCCTGCCCGATGCGCAGCGGATCCAGCTTTTGCAGGTTCGGATGGCCTTCCAGAAAGATGATCCGAGTGATCAGCTTGTCGGCGTGGTTCATCTCTTCGATGCTTTCCGCGCGGGATTCTGCCGCCAAATGGCCATAGCCCCAATCGTCTTGCCGCCAGTGGTGCAGCCAACACTGGCTGACGGCAATCAGTTCTGACCGCAGCGGTGATCTGCTGGTTGGTAATGCCCATGCAATGACAGATGATCATGGCGAACCCGGTTGGTTTATTTGAAAACAGCGCCTGGATTGTCCAGGCTGTCAGAGCCTTCGATCAAGACGCCTGACGCGCCCAGCACCGTGACCGCGCGATTGATTGACGCGGTCTGCGTGACCAATGCGGCAACCGCGCCCATGATCAGCGCCTCACCTTGCGCATTGCCGGCGGCCAGCATCTGGTCATAGGCCATGCCGCCTTCGGCAGCGGCCTTGACCGCAGCCAGCGCCGCGAGCGAGGCGTCAAGTTCTGTCTTCAATTGTGTGTCCACCGCCGGATCGGCAGCGGCGACCAGGTCGGACAGTGAAGGCCCCGACACGGTACTGCCGTCGACGCGGATATAACTGCCCAGATAGACGTTCTGGATGCCGAGGCCGTCATAGTAATGGCTGTTGTGGGTGTTGTCGGAAAAGCAGTCATGCTCTTCTTCGGGGTCGTTCAGCATGACGCCAAGGCGCATCCGCTCGCCCGCCAATTCGCCGTAAGACAGGCTGCCCATGCCGGTCAGCATTGCCGTCAGCGCGGCTTGCGGGTCAGCGGCGATGGTGGCCCGCGCCTGGCCCCCCTCGGCCCATTGGCCGGCCATATAGTCAAGATCGCTGACCAGAAGATCGGTCGCTGCTTTCAGATAGGCCGCGCGGCGGTCGCAATTGCCATTGGTGCAGCCATCACCTTGCAGATAATCGGCAAAGCTGCGCGCCCCTGCCCCCGGACCGGTGCCGTTCAGATCCTGCCCCCACAGCAGGAATTCGATGGCGTGATAGCCAGAGGCGACATTTGCCTCGATCCCGTCCACCTCATGCAGGGTGCCGGAAATGAACCCTGGCGTCAGCGCGCTGGCGTCGATCTCTGTGCCCGACAGCGTGAAGGATGGATTGGCGATGATATTCAGCGTGGACAGCGGGTTCTCATCCGATTGGCCATAGCTGGGATCGACATAGTCGATCAGGCCTTCGTCCAGCGGCCAGGCGTTCACGAGGCCCTCCCAATCATCAACGATCGGGTTGCCAAAGCGGAATGCCTCGGTCTGCTGATAGGGCACGCGGGCCGCCAGCCATGCGGCTTTGGCGCCATTCAGGGTGTCTTCGGAGGGCGCGACGATCAGCGCATCAACCGCCACCTGCAAAGCCTGCGCCGTGGTCAGACTGTCGCCATAGGCCGCCGCTGCGATGTCAGAATAGGTCTGGGCCACCGCTTCGGGCGTAACCGCAAAAAGAGGAGTGGCGAAGGCCGTTGAGGTCAGGGCAGCGATCATAGACAAGCGCATGGAGACGTCCTTTGTTGGTTTAAGTGTCGGGCTGCGGCGGGTTGAATGGGGGCGGTGCGGCACAGACCTAGCAGGGCCAGACCCACAGGTTTTGCCGCCAGAACGGCTTGCCAGGCGGCAGCAGGCGTCGTCAGAAGCATGGCAACGGCCATCGGATCTTCGTGGTCGCCACAGGTCGCCGCGGCAATCACATGGGAAAAGACTGCCTCATCTCCGCCAAAGCAGGCGCTGGTCAGACCATGGTGCATGATCGGCCGGCGGGGGCTCTGGATCATGATCGCAATCAGCTGGGCAAATGACTGTGTCTGGGCCACGCCTTGCGCCAAAGTGCAAAACGCCGCGATGGAAGCGGGCGCATCGGTCTGCATGCCGTCACACCACAGCCGGAAAGCCAGCACCGCGCATGCATCGGCCGAGGGCAGCTCGGACAGCATACCGGCGGCCGCCCCACCGCGGGACGGGGGCAGCGGTCGGTCAAACGACTTTGGCGGCGATGCGATGGTCATTTTGTCAAAATCAACTTTCCAGCCTTGGTGATGCAAAGGGTGTAAAGCCGGAGATCCAGCACAATGCGAGCCACCGATTGGCCACCGATCAAAACGCGGGCGTCATACTGCGGAACGGTTTCTGGCAATTGACTGTGCATATTCATCAGTCAGCTGCCTTTTGCATCCCGAAGGCCCCGCGTAGAGCAGGCAGAACGGCCAATATCTTCAAGGCATGGCGGCCCATCTCAGTCTCCTTAACACCGCGTGCCGGGCTTCCCGCGTTAAGGGTGGCGTGGCTGAACGACATATACCTACTAATTCACTCAGAAATGTAAACCTGATTCTTTCTGTGGCCAAATTCTCAAGATGGCGCAGTGGTGAAGTGCGCCTACGCCCTTGGGATCTGTATCCGGACAGTCGTGCCGGGTGATACTGCCTGGTAAACCCTGAAACGGGCAGTCCGCCGGTCTTGCCACAATGGCTCGGAAATCAAACCGCCCTATGAGATAGAAATGCCGCCCTATCCATTACTTTCGATGACTCACGCCGCCGCTGCGCGACTGGCCCCAAGATCAGCGGCCGACGGACCAGGCAGACGTTCAGCCGGGCCGGGGTATGGCCCGGTGATCCAGGCAAACGTCAGACAATGTGGGGTTTGTAGCAAAGCTCGACCTTGCTCCAGAGTGAACGCTGTCTCCGTTCGGCAATGCAGCCAGCGCGGCAAATGGGATGGGCGGGCAGAATCCAGGCGACAACTGAACCTTGCGGATCATATTCGCGGCCTTGATCCGATCCAAAATCGCCGTGGCTGAGACAAATGACGTGAGACCGAGCAAGCGCTGCCCGGCGGCGGTCTGCCTTCACCCCCCCAAGACGCAAAGGCCGCAATGCGCGTTTACGAACAGGCCTTTGACAGTCATGGCTAACCGACGTCAATCAGCCGCTGGTAGACGGACCACCCGCCCAAGGCATGGCTTCAACCTGCGTGAAAGCAATACCTTCCTCAGCGTGTAAGCCTTGGGCATGGCGGGATCTTCAACTCTGTTAACCGCATAAGGGCTTAAGAGTTGGTTTTCTAAATATACGACCGCCAAAGAAAAGGGGGGCCGAAGCCCCCCGATCCGATCATTTCTTCAGTGACCACCAGCCTTTGCGCCGCGGTTTTGCCGGGTCATCCTTGGTGTCATCTACACCCGGATCGGGGCGCAGGGTGGTGCCGGCGGCAGCGGGGGCATCGTCAAATGCCACAACCAGTTCCGGCATCTGGGGTTCTGGCTCTGCCACGGCTTTGACCGCAGGTTTTGCAGCGGCCGCTTTAGTGGACTTGGCCTTGGGCTTTTCAACGGCAACCACCGCTGACGGCTCGTCTCCGGCTTTTTTGCGCGGCGCGCGGGTGCGCTTTTTCGGGGCTTCGGCTACCTCATCGACGACAGGCTCGGCCACGACATCCGCAGCGACCTCAGCGGCAACCTCGGCCGATTTGGCCTTGGCAGTTGAGGTCCGAGAGCGCGACTTGGCCGGTGGCTTTGCGGCAACTTCGGCGACGGGTTCGACTGCTTCAACCGTTACTTCGACCACGCCCGCAGCCTCTGCCGCCTCAACCGGGGTGCCCGATTTCGGCTTGCGGCTGCGGCTACGGCTGCGGCTGGAGCGTGACTTGGACGATCCACCCTCGGCGGCCTCTTCGCTTACCGCGGCGGGCTCTGCGTCATCGGCAGCCTCATCGCCGCCATCATCCGGGCCAGCACCATCTTCGCCACCCTCACGGGCACCGCCCCGCCGACGCCGACGCCGACGGCGCTTTTTCTTGCCATCGCCGTTGCCATCGCCATTGCCATTGCGCGCAATGTCCGGGCTGCTGTCGTCTGCGGCCTCGGCCTCAGACTCGTCGTCCTCATCTTCGACCAGATCATCGACATATTCGTCTTCATCCTCGGCCGGCGCCCCCATCAAACCAGCATGGCCCGAGATTACAGAGGCAGGTTCAGGCACCACACGGGTGGCGGTCTTGAACTTTTCCAAAGTGTAATCGGGCGAGATCATCATAGGATCCGCTTCGATCCGCACGGCCATGCCGTAACGGGCTTCGATCAGGGCGATATGCTCACGCTTATGGTTGATCAGATAGTTGATGATGCCAATGGGCGCACGCAGCAGCACCTCTTTGCTGCGCTTGCGAGTGCCCTCTTCTTCCAGCGCGCGCAGAACCTGCAGCGCCATGTTGTCGTCGGACCGGATCAACCCGGTGCCATGACAATGCGAGCAAGGTTGAGTGGTCGATTCCAGCATGCCGGGGCGCAGGCGCTGACGGCTCATCTCCAACAGGCCAAAACCCGAGATGCGGCCGATCTGGATTCGCGCGCGGTCGGTCTTCAGCTTATCCTTCAGGCGCTTTTCAACCGCCAGGTTGTTGCGCCGCTCTTCCATATCGATAAAGTCGATAACGATCAAACCGGCCAGATCGCGCAGGCGCAGCTGACGGCTGATCTCTTCGGCGGCCTCAAGGTTGGTCTTGGTGGCGGTATCCTCGATCGAGCCTTCCTTGGTGGCCCGACCCGAGTTGACGTCGATGGCGACCAGCGCCTCGGTCACGCCGATCACGATATAGCCGCCGGATTTCAGCTGCACGGTCGGGTTGAACATGCCCGCCAGATAGCCCTCAACCTGATAGCGCGCGAAGAGGGGCGTCGCGTCCTGATAGCGCTGCACCTGCTTGGCGTGGCTGGGCATGATCATGCGCATAAAGTCTTTGGCGGTGCGATAGCCGCCCTCGCCCTCAACCAGCACCTCTTCGATCTCACGGCTGTAGAGATCGCGGATCGAGCGTTTGATCAGATCGCCCTCTTCATAGATCGCAGCAGGCGCGATGGATTTCAGCGTCAACTCGCGGACCTGTTCCCACATCCGCATCAGATATTCGTAATCGCGCTTGATTTCCGACTTGGTGCGCTTGGCGCCCGCGGTGCGGATGATCAGACCGGCGCCTTCCGGCACCTCCATCTCTCCGGCGATTTCCTTCAGCTTCTTGCGGTCAACGGCCTGGGTGATCTTGCGGCTGATGCCGCCGCCACGGGCCGTGTTGGGCATCAGGACGCAATAACGACCGGCCAGCGACAGATAGGTGGTCAGTGCCGCACCCTTGTTGCCGCGTTCTTCCTTGACCACCTGCACCAGCATGATCTGGCGAACCTTGACCACTTCCTGGATCTTGTAGCGGCGCGCCCGCGAATTGCGGCGGGGCTGGCTGATTTCTTCCTGAACGTCCTCTTCGGCGATCGACTCGATCTCGTCATCGGTTTCCGATGCGGTGTCCATCGCGCGGTAGGGAGCCTCGGACTCACCGTTCGGTTCAGAGTCAGCGTGGCTATCGTTGTCATGGGCGTGGTCGTGATTATCGGCGTGATCAGCGCTGGCGACGTCACCGCTATCTGCCGCATCCTCCAGGTCGACCACATCCATGCTGGACGGGCCGGTCACGACCGGATCTGTCTCACCGTTGGATTCAGCCTGCGGTTTGCCACGCGGCTTTGGGCTGCGGCGACGCGAGCGGTTGTTGTCCTCGTCGTCCTCGGCGCGGGCAAAGGCGCGCTCTTCTTCCAGCAGCGCCTGACGGTCGGCAACCGGGATCTGGTAATAATCCGGGTGGATTTCGGCAAAAGCCAGAAATCCGTGCCGGTTGCCGCCATAATCGACAAAGGCCGCCTGCAGCGAGGGTTCAACCCGCGTCACCTTGGCCAGATAGATGTTTCCGGCCAGCTGCCGCTTGTTCAGGGTTTCAAAATCGAACTCTTCGATCTTGTTTCCGTCCACCACAACCACGCGGGTCTCTTCCGCATGGGTGGCGTCGATAAGCATTTTCTTTGACATATTTTTCCATTGCGCCCCAAACGCATGGGGCCCTCCGGTGGACCGGAAGGCTGGACATACAGGTCAGGGCGGCTTGTCAGGGCGGGGGCACGCACAACGGCACGACGGGCCCTGCCACTGGGGCAGACCTCACCTGTTGCCAATGTCATCGCGCGCCTCATCGCGGTTCACGTCAGGAAAGCCTTGTCGGCCTTCCGCCTTTAAAAGCCTGAAAATCCATGGACTTGCAGGCAATGTGCACAGCCTTGCGGCCGATCCGGCTCCCCTGCAAACAGGCCGGTACAACGCACCTGGCAACCTTGTGGGGAGAGAATTCTTCGGGCGGCAAGCCGCCTGTTGCGGACCCTAATGGCAAAGGCGGTGTCAGGGCAATGACCAATTTCACCGGATCGTCACAATCACCGATTGGGGCACCGGTTGCGTCAGCAGGCCGGCTTGGACCCTACTGCAACGCATACAGGCAGTCCTGGTCCGGCACACCGCTATAAAGCGGGCACAGCACTTGTGCGGCAGCATCGGCACCGGGGTTGGTATTGTCAGCGGGTAACGTATTGAGCGGTGCCAAGGGCACGGCCAGCGTCTCGTCTGCCAGCCAGAGGTCAGCCAGATCAAATTGCAGATCGGCGACCGACAGCCAGCCTTTGGACGGCAAAGGAGCCATGCCAAGGCGCAGGATCTCATCATTGCCCAAACCGGAAAAGCCGGGGTTCAGGACGAGCGCTGCCTCGACCGGACCGGGGCGCGACAGATAGAACGGGCCGGCGGTGAGGATGATATAGTCGATCCGGGCCACCTCCGCTTGCCGATCTTCGGCGGAAAGCACCCTCTGTGTGGTGGTGTGACCCGAGGTGATCGCCCAATGCTCCAGCGGAACCTCTGCCAAATCAATCGGTTGCGACAGATCCAGCCCCTCCAGTGCCGCTGGCGGCAAGACAGTGACACCCCTTGCGCCGGCACCAGCCAGCACCGACATGCAGGCGCCATAGTCGCAATGGCTTTGCTGAGAGATCATCAAGGGCACCCGCGCGTCGATGTCGGGCAATGTGCCCAGCACCTCGCGCCGCTCCATCGCGTACAACTTCCACGCTTGCCATCCCTGCGAGACCAGAGGCACCCCCACGGCCAGCGCCAGCACCACCGCCAGCAATATCCCACCAGCCCGGCGCCATTTTCGCCGCGCCAGCATCACCACCAGCACCAGCACCAGCAGGCCATAGACCACAACCGACGCAATCAGCGCCTCCAGCCCGGCATAGCAGTTCGCGCTTAGACACTCGGCCTCGACTACGCCCGGAAGGGTCAGACTGGCGGCCGCAACTGCTGCCGTGATCGAGCGATTTCTCATCCCTGCCCTGCCCCTTCAGGCTGTCAGGAGTAATCCTTACACGTAATCGCCGCGCTGCAGGCTGTATTTGGCCATCTTTTCATTCAACGTCCGGCGTGGCAGGCACAATTCCTCCATCACCGAGACGATGCTGCCTTTATGGCGGCGCATGGTGTTGTCGATCAACATCCGCTCAAACGCCTCGACATAGTCCTTCAGGGGCTTGCCCTCGGTGGTCAGCGCGGGGCCCGACGCCTCATTGTCGGCCATCAGCAGCGACGCGATGGACCCGGATCCGCGACGGTTCTGCAGCACGGCGCGCTCGGCGATATTGACCAGCTGACGCACATTGCCGGGCCAAGGCGCCTGCAGCAGCTGCGCCGCCTCTTGGGCGGTCACCTGCGGCGCATCGCAGCCGTATTCCTCGGCGAATTGTTCTGACAGGCGGGTGAACAGCTGCAAGATATCCTCGCCGCGCGCGCGCAACGGCGGCAACAGGATCGTCATCGCGCCCAGCCGGTAATACAGATCCTGCCGCAGCGTCTGTTCCAGCGTCATGTCGGCGGTGTGCTGGTTGCAGATCGCGATGATCCGCGTCTCAGGCGGGATACCTTGCTCATTGATGAAGGTCAGTAACCGTGCCTGCAAGGATTGACTAAGCGATTCAATGTCTTCCAGGCACAAGGTGCCGCCCCGCGCCTCTTCGACGAGGGGGATGGTGCCATCTTCGGTCGGGCCGAACAGGCGCGCGGCCAGCTGATCCTCGGCCCAGGCGGCGCAGGAAATTGTGGTGAATTTCTTTGACGCGCGCGGCCCCACGGCATGCAGCGCATGCGCGACCAGCGTCTTGCCGGTGCCAGTTTCGCCGTCGATCAACACGTGGCTGTCGGCCTGCCCCAGATCCAGAATATCCTCACGCAGCCGCTCCATCGCGGGAGAAGCGCCGACCAGCTTTTTCATGATCGTGGTGCCGTCCGACAATTCGCGGCGCAGCGCGCGGTTGTCCAACGTCATCCGCCGGGCCTGCGTGGCCTTTTTGGCCAAATCGGTCATCCGGTCCGGGTTGAACGGCTTTTCCAGAAAATCGAACGCCCCCACCCGCATCGCCTCAACCGCCATCGGCACATCGCCGTGACCGGTGATCATGATGACGGGCAGGCCGGAATCCTGGCTCATCAGACGTTTCAGAAAGGCCATGCCATCCATGCCCGGCATCTTGATGTCGCTGACCACAACCCCCTGAAAATCCGGGCCTATCGCCTTCAGCGCATCTTCGGCGCAGGCGTAGGTTTCAGTATCGAATCCGCTTAGCGCCAGCCACTGGCTGATCGAGGCGCGCATGTCGGCCTCATCATCCACGATCGCCACTTTCATTGCCCGTGCCATCTGCGCCTCATTCTGCTGCTTGTTGTTCTTTGCCGTAGATCGGCAGTTGCATCTCAAAGACAGCGCCGCCGTCTTCGGCGTTGCGCGCGGTCAAACGCCCGCCCAGATCGGCCACGATCCCTGAGGAGATCGCCAGCCCCAGACCAACGCCTTCGCCGGGCTTTTTCGTGGTGTAGAACGGCGCAAAAAGGTTATCGAGATCTTCGATCCCGTGGCCGTTGTCGCGCACTGTCAGGCTGGCCGTATCGCCGGCCGCTAACAGAAGATCAATCTGCGGCGAGGCGGCGTCCTTGGTGGCGTCCAGCGCGTTGCGCAACAGGTTGATGATCACCTGTTCCAGCCGGATCCGGTCAGCCATCACCATCACCGCCTGTCGCGGCAGGCTACGGCTGATCTTGACGACGCGGGCTTTCAGCTGCGGCTCCATCATCGACAGCGCCGAGGAGATGCTGGCACGAAGATCAACCGGTTCAAAAGCTTCGCCGCCTTTCCTCGCGTAAGACTTTAGCTGCCGGGTGATCGCACCCATGCGTTCGATCAGATCATCAATCCGCTGGAAACTGGACAGCGCCTCATCCGGGCGCTTGCGTTGCAAGAGCAGCCGCGCGCCGGCGAGATAGGTTTTCATTGCGGCCAAGGGCTGGTTCAACTCATGGCTGACCGCCGCCGACATCTCGCCCAACGCGGCCAGTTTCGACGATTGGGCCAAGGTCTGCTCGGCCACTTCCAGATCTTTCTGCGCCTTTTCCCGCTCGGCAATCTCACGCTGCAGGCGGGCGTTCAACAGCCGCAATTCCGTTGATTCGCGCAGCAGAGAGACCGATTGCGACCACGCCCGACGCGACAGCAGATAAAAGGTGATCGCCATCAGAATGGCAAATCCCATGATCTCCAACGCCAGAATTCCGTTGACCTTTTCGCGCACGGAATCATAGGCGGTAAAGGTAAAGATCCGCCAACCGCGGAACGGCACCCGCGTCTCGGTGCGCATCACCGCTTCACCGCGAACATAGGCGTCAGGCGGGTTCTGCGCCCAATTGGTGGTGGCGTTCACCGCGCGTTCGATGGCCGAGGGCGGATCGCGCGCCTCCAACGCCGCGTCCAGCGGCTGGCCGCGCCAGATCGGCTCGGTCGCCAGAATGACGGTGCCTTCGCTGTCGGTGACCAGCACCGCGTCCTGCAGGCCCGCCCAGGCGCGTTCGTATTTCATCAGATCGACGCTGACCATGATGACGCCCTGCATCTTGCCATCGGCGCGCAACGCCCGCGAATAGCTGAAATCAAAACCGCCGGTTTCGCGTCTGGTCGCGGTAAAGATGGTCTCCTTGGCCCGTTGCGCATCAACAAACGCCGCATCGCTGCGGTGCGAGGTGCCGATCAGGTTGCGATTGGTCGCCCCCACCACGCGCCCGTCACTGTCCAGCAACTGGATCGAGGCCACGGCGATTTCCGACTGCAGCGCGATCAGCTTGGCCGAGGTTGACGCATAGAGCCCTTCGCGCAGCGCACTGATCAGATCGGGATCGCGCGACAACAACAAAGGCACCACCGAGGTGCGCTGCAACTCGGACACGATATTGCCGGTATACAGCGCCAGCCGCACTTCGGCACGGTTGCGCGTGGTGTCGACAAAGCGTTCCGACAGCCAGCGGTTGGTGACCAGCACCACCGCCACCGCCAGCACCAACAGCAGCCCAACGGCAATCTTTACCCGCCAGGGCAGGCCCTGAGCGGGTTCGGATGGCGGGGTGTCATAGCTATGGCTCATGCGGTCCAGATTAGGGCCGCGCCCGTGCTGCCTCAAGACAAGGCCCCTCAGGCCAGCGCCATCCCGCCCATCAGCGATTTGAACAGCGCCGCCCCGTCGGTTGACCCGTGCAGGCCTTCGGTCGCGCGTTCTGGATGCGGCATCATCCCCAGCACCCGCCGATTGGCCGACAGGACCCCGGCGATATCGCCCATGGATCCGTTCAGCGGCTGGCCATAGCTAAAGGCGATGCGGTCCTCGGCCTTCAGCCGGCTGAGCCCCTCGGCGTCGATGGTATAGTTGCCATCGTGATGCGCCACCGGAATGCACAAAGTTTGCCCCATCGCATAGCCTGCGGTAAAGGCGCTGTCGGTGGTGGCAACCGTCAAAGGCACGGTGCGGCAGATGAATTTCAGCCCCGCATTGCGCATCAGAACGCCCGGTAGCAGGCCCATCTCGGTGATGACCTGAAAGCCGTTGCAGATGCCCAGCACATAACCGCCCCGCTCGGCATGGGCGCGGATCGCCGCACTGATCGGCGATTGCGCCGCAATGGCGCCGCAGCGCAGATAGTCGCCATAGGAAAACCCGCCCGGGATGCCCACCACATCCACACCCGCAGGCAGGGCGGTGTCCTTATGCCAGACGCGGGCCACCTGAAAGCCCGCGCTTTCAAAGCCCGAGGCCAGGTCTCGGTCGCAATTCGATCCGGGAAAGGTGATGACGGCGGCTTTCATGGCGGCGCTCCGGGTGCGGTCTGGGATAGGGCTGCATTAGCGCAATCTGCAGGCCTCTGCCAGCCCTTCGCGCAGGGTGTGGCGGGTGCGCGCGCAACTCAGGAGCGAAACGAATTGTGGCTGCGGTTGCATTTGAGTATTTCAGCCAGGATGAAGGGGATAGCAGGGCTGCCCCCGGCACAGCGGGCCTTTTCCCCGCACCCGGACTGCCCTAGTCTGCGCCGATGTTGTCAGACGCCGCCACCGCCGATCTGCGCGCCTTTTTCGGCGACCGGTTCTCGGTTGCGCGGCATATGCTGGTGCAACACGGGCAAAGTGAAAGTCTGATCACCTCCCCTCTGCCCTGGGCGGTGGTGCATCCGCAAAGCACTGCAGAGGTGGCGCGGCTGGCGGTTCTGTCGGCGCGCCACGGCTTTCCCCTGATCGGCTGGGGGGCCGGCACCTCTCTGGAAGGGCACGCGCTGGCGCCCTTGGGCGGGGTTACGGTGGATTTCGCGCGGATGAACCGGGTGTTGGCGGTCTTTCCCGAAGACATGCTGGTGGTGGTGCAACCCGGGCTGACGCGTGAGGCGCTGAATGATGACTTGCGCGCGACGGGTCTGTTCTTCCCGGTAGACCCAGGCGCCAATGCCAGTTTGGGCGGTATGGCGGCCACGCGGGCATCCGGCACCACGGCGGTGCGCTACGGCACCATGCGCAATAACGTGCTGGGGCTGGAGGTGGTGCTGGCCGATGGCCAGATCATCCGCACCGGGTCATCGGCACCGAAATCCGCGGCGGGCTATGATCTGACCGCGCTGATGGTGGGGTCCGAAGGCACCTTGGGCCTGATCACCGAACTGACCCTGCGCCTGCATGGCCAGCCCGAGGCGGTCTCGGCCGGGGCCTGCGGCTTTGCCACCCTGTCGGATGCGGTGGATTGTGTGATCGCCACCATCCAGACCGGCCTTCCCATCGCCCGGATCGAGTTTCTGGATGAGGCGACGGTGGCCGCCTGCAACGATTATTCCGGCACTGAATTGCCGCTGCGCCCGCAGCTCTTGGTCGAATTTCACGGCAGCCCCGCCGGGGTAGCCGAACAGGCCGCGCGCTTTGGCGATATCGCGGCGGAATACGGCTCGCACGGGTTCCAATGGGCCCGCGCGCAGGAAGACCGCACCCTGCTGTGGAAAATGCGGCATGAGGCGTATCGCGCCATCCTGTCCAGCCGCCCGGGCTGCACCGCCATCGTCACCGATGTCTGTGTTCCGATCTCGGCTCTGGCTGAAGCGGTGGAAGAAACCCGCGACGACATCGCCGCCTCATCCATTCCGGGGCCAATCCTTGGCCATGTCGGCGACGGCAATTTCCACGCGATCCTGTTGGTGAAAACCGGTGATGCGGCTGAGGTGGCGACGGCCAAGGCGCTGGCCCGGCGCATGGCTGAGCGCGCCTTGCGTCTAGGCGGCACGATCAGCGGAGAGCATGGCGTGGGGATTGGAAAGCTGGGCCTGATGGCGGCCGAGCATGGCCCGGCCTGGGCGGTGATGGGTGCGGTAAAACGCGCGCTGGATCCGCAAAACCGGATGAACCCGGGCAAGGTGGTGCCGCCGACCTGACCCTTTGGTCAGGACGCCGAGGGTCAATAGGGCAAGGGGGCCTTGCCAAATTGGGCCAGCTCCAGCTGCCGCTGGCGACACTCAAGGTCATACAGCGAAACGGATGCGTTCAGATAGGCGCGCTCGCGGTCGGCCTCGGTCGGCAGACGCAGGGCGGCAACGGCGGATTTCAGACGGTCAAACATGGCAAACCTCCTTTGGTGCTGCACATGCATGACATGTAGGCGCTGCAGCGCGGCATAACCAGCCATGCAGTCAGAGATGCCGCCATGCGTCAAGCGCATGACTTCAGGCTACTCCAGCAGCGCCCTTGCCGCAGCGCGCGCCGCCTCGGTGACCGTATCACCCGCCAGCATCCGGGCGATCTCTTCAACCCGCTGATCCGCATCCAGACCAATCACCGTTGACAGCGTGCCCCCATCGACCACCTGTTTTTCCACCCGCCAATGCCGCGCACCAAAGGCCGCCACCTGCGGGCTGTGCGTGACCACCAGAACCTGCGCGCCGTCCGACAGCGCCCTCAGCCGCCGCCCCACCGCATCGGCCGTCGCCCCGCCCACGCCGCGGTCAATCTCATCAAAGATCAGCGTCAGCCCGCTGGTCTGGCCGGTCAGACAGACCTTCAGGGCCAGCAGGAACCGGCTG
The DNA here is from genome assembly GCA_049291415.1 of Paracoccaceae bacterium. Taxonomy (GTDB): domain Bacteria; phylum Pseudomonadota; class Alphaproteobacteria; order Rhodobacterales; family Rhodobacteraceae; genus Pseudogemmobacter. The sequence continues at coordinate 26,508 of JBATPI010000192.1, forward strand.
AGTTCCCCGCCCGAGGCGATCCGGTTCAGCGCCCCTGCAGGCGCGCCGGGGTTGGTGGCCACGGTAAAGGTCACCGCATCCGCCCCCTCTGGCCCCGGCTCTCCGGGCGCGACAGCGGTGGCAAAAACCGCCCGCTCCATCTTCAGGGGGGCCAGTTCGCGCGCCATTGCCTGATCCAGCGCCGCTGCCGCCGTTTCACGCTGGCGGCTGATCCCGGCCGCCCCTGCGGCATAGGCCGCCTCGGCCAGTGTCACCGCCTGCGCCAACTGCCCCAAACCGGCCTCTCCGGCGTCCAGCGCCGCCAGACGCGCCCGCAGATCGGCGGCAAAACCGCCCAGATCATCGGCCGCCACGCCATGCTTGCGCGCCATGGCCCGGATCGCAAACAGCCGCTCTTCGGCGTTTTCCAACTCGGCCGGGTTGAAATCCAGCGCCGTCAGGCAGGCGTCAATTCCGGCCTGTGCGTCGGCCAGCTCAATCATCGCGCGGTTCAATGCGGCCAGCGGCTCTTCCAGCCGACCCTCGGCCCGCTCAGCCGTGGTTTCCAGCCAGCGCACGGCATCGCGCATGCGACCCTCGGCGCCGGCATCCGACAGCGCAACGGCGGCGCGCGCGATGTCATCGCGGATCCGGGCGGATGATTGCATCAACCGGCGGCGCGCGTCCAGATCGGCCTCTTCGCCCGGCTGCGGGGCCAGCTTATCCAACTCGGCCACCGCATGGCGCAGATAGTCTTCCTCGGTCTTTGCACGGGCGATGCCCTCCTCGGCAGTGGCCAGAGCCTCCCGCGCCTGCCGCTGCGCCACCCAGGCCCCCCGCAGGGGCGCCAGGTCCAGCCCGGCAAAGGCATCCAGCAACTGCCGATGCCCGCGCGGGTTCAGCAACCCGCGGTCATCCTGCTGGCCATGCAGTTCAACCAGCGTATCCGACAGATCCCGCAGCACCTCGGCACCCACCCGGCGATCATTGACAAAAGCGGTCTTGCGGCCATCGGCCGTGGTCACCCGGCGCAGGATCAGCTCATCGTCAGCGTCGATCCCAGCCTCGGCCAGCACCCTGCGCGCGGCATGATCCGGTGCCAGATCAAACACTGCCGTGACCTCGCCCTTGTCGGCGCCTTGGCGCACCAGATCCGCCCTGCCCCGCCAGCCCAGCACAAAGCCCAAAGAATCCAGCAAGATCGACTTGCCCGCCCCGGTCTCACCCGTCAACACGTTCAGCCCCGGGCCCAGCTCTAATGCCAGCCGGTCAATGATAAGCATATCGCGGATTTCAAGCGACTGTAGCATTGCCGCCCCGTAGGATGGGCGATCCGCCCATCTTGCTTACAGCCATTCGCCCCGCACCATCTGGCGATAGATCTTGGCCAGCCAGCTGCTGCCCTTGGCCTCGGGCGACAGCCCCTTGCCCTTCAACAGGTTGAAGCTGTCTTGATAGAACGGCGAGGATTGGTAGTTGTAACCCAGAATCGCCGCAGCGGTCTGTGCCTCGTCCTCGAACCCCAGTGCCAGATAGCATTCGACCAGCCGGTGCAGCGCCTCGGCGGTGTGGGTCGTGGTCTGGAAATCCTGCACCACGGTGCGGAATCGGTTGATCGCGGCGGAATAATTCTTGCGCTTCAGATAGTAGCGCCCGATTTCCATCTCTTTCGCGGCCAGATGGTCAAAGGCCAGATCGAATTTGAGAATCGCCGATTGCGCATATTCGCTGTCAGGATATTTTTCGATCACATCGCGCATGCCCTGCAGCGCCAGGAAGGTCAGGCCCTGATCGCGGCCGACATCGTCGATCTGGTCATAATAGCTCAGCGCCATCAGATACTGCGCATAGGCGGCATCTTCCTCGCCGGGGTAGAGGTCAAGATACCGCTGCGCGGCCATCCGCGCCTCTTCGTATTTCTTGGTTTTATGCAGGGTAAAGGCCTGCATGATCAGCGCACGCTTTGAGTATTCCGTATAGGGATACAGCCGCTCGACCTCTTGGAAATAGCGCAGCGCCTCATCGGGTTTGCGGCCCTGCTCCATCGCCAACTCGCCCTGGCGATAGATTTCCTCAGCGGTGTATTTTTCCAGCGACACATCCTTGGTGTCGCCGCCACCACAGGCCGCCAGCACAAATGCCGCCACAACCAAACCTGCCGCCATACGTGCAGCGCCTGCTTTTCTGCCTGCCAAGATCTGCGTATCCAAAACCAGTCTTCCTTGCCCGGCAGCCTGAAAAAGGGCCCGCCGCAGGTCCGTTGGACCCGTCTTCGCATCCGTCTTGGCCCCGTCCTAGCACAGAACTTTCGGCTGCGCAAAACGCCTTTGTATCGGCGAACGGGGATATCGGGGGCGGGGTGTCGCAGCCCACAATGCGGGGCGGCTCAAACTCCGGATCAGGCCGCGCGGCGGCGCGATGGCAGGTCGCCACGATGCACGCCGACACCGGGCAATTTCTGCCCCACATGATCGCCACAGGTCACCAGACGGTAGGCCTGCGGATCGGCAAACAGCGCACGCAACAGCTTGTTGGTCAGCGCGTGGCCGGCCCGAATCCCGGTATAGCGGCCCAAAAGCGGTCCGCCCGCCAGCGCCAGGTCACCAAGGGCATCCAGCATCTTGTGGCGCACCGGCTCATCTGCGTGACGCAGGCCACCGGGGCTGACCACGCGGTCGCCGTCAAACACCACCGCATTGTCCAGCGTGCCACCCAAAGCCAACCCACGCTCACGCATGGCATCGACATCGGATTGCCGACAGAAGGTGCGGCTGTCAGACAGTTCGCGCACAAACGCGCCATTCGACATATTCAAACGGCGTTCCTGCACCCCGATCGCTGCCTCGGTAAAGTCGATGCGAAAGTCGATTTCCAGCATGTCCGACGGCTCCAGCCGGGCCACGGCATCACCTTCGCGCACTTCAACCGGCTTCAGCACGCGGATGGCGCGCACCTGTGCCTGCTGGGCCACCAGACCGCGCGCCAGAAAGCCGGTCACGAACGGTTCGGCCGAGCCATCCAGAATCGGCACTTCGGGGCCGTCAATCTCAATCAACGCATTGTGGATCGCACTGCCCGCCAGGGCTGCCATCAGATGCTCAATCGTAGAGACAGAGACGCCATCGGCATTCTCGACCACGGTGCACAGCCGCGACGGCGTGACCACATCCCAGGTTGCCGGAATCAGAGCATCCTTGCCCACCACATCCATGCGACGGAACCAGATGCCGTAATCGGCCGAGGCCGGGCGAACAGTCATCCGAACGGCGCGGCCGCTGTGCAGCCCCACCCCGGTAAATGTGATCGCTGATTTCAACGTGTTCTGCACGTTATTACGCCTTCTATCGCCTCAATGCCAGGACAGCCGCAGCCATCCCGATCGTTCGAGGTTTAATTAATCAACCCTTACCGTCTTCTCAACTCACCTTTTACGACGGTTTGTGACAGGGTTTGCCACATTTGTAAGCTATTGATAAAAAAATGAAAAAGACCCGGTTTCCCGGGCCTTTTCACAGAGCCTTGTGACCCTTTGTATCAGTTTGCCTGACGACGCAGAAAGGCGGGGATCTCCATCCGACTGTCATCACCCGCGTGATCGGGCTCTTCGTCATAGGATGTGACGGGCGGCTGGGCACGGCCCTGGGCCGCAGGTGCTGTACGCTCTGCCCCGCCATCCAGATGGCCCGCCATGCGGTTGATCAATGACCCGATTCCAAACCGTGGGCGCGCGGCAGGCTCAGCCTGCTGTGGGGCTGCGGCGGCAGGCGGACGCTGTCCGGGCATCGGCGGGTTTTTCGAAACCGCGGTGCGCAGACGGGCCAGCGCTTCGGCCGACGGCTGACCGGGTTGGGCCGGAGTGCGCGGGCGCGGCGCCACAAAGCTGCCGGCATCGGCATCAATTTGCGGCGGAGCTGAACGCGGAACCTGCGCCTGCGGGCGATAGGCCGGCTGCGGCATGTCGCCGATGTCCTGCCCATCATCCTGATCATCCATCGGATTGAATGACACAGTCTCGGGGGCCTCAAACAGGTCGGGCTCTTGCATCACAGCAACCGCAGCGGGCTGCAGACGCGGCTGATAGTCCGCTTGCGGCGCGGGGGGCGGGGTCATCGTCACCGCCGACACCGAAACGGCAGGCTCGCGACGCGGCTCGGATGCCGGCGACTGGTGCAGCGACAGGGGTGCTGCCATCGGGCGGCGGGCAACGGGGCCTTCGGCCTTCAGCTGTGCGGTGGCGTCGATGCCGGTGGCCACGACAGACACCCGCAAGCGGCCTTCCATCGAGGTGTCCAGCGTGGATCCGACGATGATATTCGCCTCGGGGTCAACCTTTTCGCGGATGATGTTGGCGGCTTCGTCCAGCTCAAACAAGGTCAGATCATAGCCGCCGGTAATGTTGATCAACACGCCACGGGCGCCATTCAGGCTGATTTCATCCAACAGCGGGTTGGCAATCGCCTTTTCGGCGGCTTCGACCGCGCGATTCTCGCCCTCGGCCTCGCCGGTGCCCATCATGGCTTTGCCCATCTCGTCCATCACGGCACGAACGTCGGCAAAGTCCAGGTTGATCAGGCCGGGGCGCACCATCAGATCAGTCACGCCCTTGACGCCCTGATACAGAACGTCATCAGCCATAGCGAAAGCTTCGGTAAAGGTGGTGCGCTCATTCGCCAGACGGAACAGGTTCTGGTTCGGAATGATGATCAGCGTATCGACGACCTTTTGCAGCGCATCAATGCCGTCTTCGGCCTGCTTCATCCGCTTTTGCCCTTCGAACTGGAAGGGTTTGGTCACGACGCCCACGGTCAGCACACCCAATTCGCGCGCGGCCTGCGCGATGATCGGAGCGGCCCCGGTGCCGGTGCCGCCGCCCATGCCAGCGGTGATAAAGCACATATGCGCGCCCGCCAGATGGTCAACGATTTCTTCGATGGTTTCCTCGGCAGCGGCGGCGCCGACGGTCGGGCGGGCCCCGGCCCCCAGACCTTCGGTCACCTTGACGCCCATCTGGATGCGCGCACTGGCTTTTGACTGCTGCAGCGCCTGCGCGTCGGTGTTGGCCACCACGAACTCAACACCCTCAAGCTGCTGCTCGATCATGTTGTTGACCGCGTTGCCGCCCGCGCCGCCCACACCGAAAACGGTGATACGCGGCTTCAACTCTTCGCGCTGGTTCGTCATCGTCAGATTGAGTGCCATTGGTTCCGCCTGTCCGTTTCTTATGCCGCGTTACACTGCCCGTTAGCCTGTCCCTAAGCCACGGAGTCCCTACTTACCGCTGATTCTATCCAAATGCTGCGGCAAGGTCACTAGAAAAACGTGCCCTCACCACAAAATATGGGTGAATGCCGCCGAAAATCAGCGGTATCTCGCGCGTGACCCCGTATCTTGGGGTTACCAGTTGTCCTTGAACCATTTGACTGCCCTTTTCAGTGACCGGGCGGGATACCGCTCGGACGGGATTTCAAAGTCCCACCACTCATCCTGTGGGTGCGCTGCGAACAAACATAGCCCCACGGCACTGGCAAAAGCCGGGCCGGTGGCGGCCTGCGGCAGGCCCTGCACCCGCAACGGGCGACCCAGACGGACCCGCTGGCCCAGGATGCGCGCTGCCAGACCATCCAGCCCCGGAATCTGGCTGCCACCGCCGGTCAGCACGATCTGCTGGCTGGGCAGGTGGTCAAATCCGGCAGCATCCAGCCGCTCGCGGGTTTCTTCCAGAATTTCCTCGACGCGTGGGCGCATTATGCCGATCAACTCGGTCCGCGAAATCTGGCGGCGGTCTTTTTCCCAATCGCCGGAATCGCCACCGATCTCGATCATGTCGCGGTCATCCATGCCTGTTGCATAGAGGCCACCGTGCCGGGTCTTGATCCGCTCGGCTGTGGTCAGCGGAATCTGCAGGCCCTTGGCGATGTCAGAGGTGACGTGATCGCCGCCCATGCGCACGCAATCGGCATAAATCATGTGTTTTTTCATGAAAACCGACAGGCCGGTGGATCCGCCGCCCATGTCGATGCAGGCGGCGCCCAACTCTTGCTCATCCTCAACCAGCGATGAGATACCCGAGACATAGGCCGAAGACGCAATCCCCGCCAGTTCCAGATCGCAACGCTTGATACAGTAAAGCAGGTTCTGGATCGCATCACCATCGACCGACAAAAGATGCATGTCACAGGCCAGACGGTGGCCGATCTGGCCGCGCGGATCGCCCAGACCTGATCGGTGATCCAGCGCAAAATTGACCGGATGGGCGTGCAGCACCTGCCGCCCATGGCCCAGATCGGGCACATCACAGGCCGACAGCACGCGGGCCACGTCCTGTTCGGTCACAACCGAATCCTGCAAATCCCATTCGCCGGCCAGCCCATAGCTGCGCGGCTCGGCCCCCGAAAAGCTGGCGATGACGTGGTCAACCCGCACATTGGCCATCTTCTGCGCGGCCTGAACGGCGGTGCGGATGGCGCGCTCGGTCTCATTCATCACGCTGATTTCGCCGAACCGCACCCCGCGACTGCGGGTGGTGGCAGCCCCGATGATGCGGAACTGTGATTGCCCCGCCATCGAGCCCACACCGTCCTGCTCGCTCAGCCGGCCTTCGCCGTCGAACCGCAGGATCAGGCAGGCGATCTTGGAGGTGCCCACATCCAGAATGGCAATCACGCCGCGCTGCATGGCAGCCTGACGCATGTTTCGCATGGCACGTTGGGATTGGTAGAGGTCGGTCACAGCTCGGTCTCCACTGTCTCAAGGCCCTGAGCGCGACGGCTCTGGTTCAGGGCAAAGGGGGTCAGTCGCAGGGTGGGTCGGGCGTCATTGCGCAGGTCGATGGCCAGAAGGTCACGCGCCAGAATATCCTGGGCGTGATCCAAGGCCAGCAGACGCTCCAGCGCGCGGACGGGGTTCTCGGAAGGCAGAAGAATGCGTTGGTCGCGGTCCAGCACGATGTCCCAGCGCCGCTCGCCCATGCGAACAATGCCACGGATGCGCGGGATCAGGGGGCCAGCGGCGGCCAAGAGTTGCAGCGCCTCGGTGGTGGCCACATCAGCGCCCTCGCCCGCGATCAGGGGCAGATCGGGCCGGTCGGTGCGCGCATGCAGGCCCGCCACGCGGTGCCCGCCATCGTCCACCAGCGTCAGCCCGGCCTCGGTGCGCCAGACAGCAACCGGCTGACGTTCCGTCACCAGCACTTGCAACACGCCACCCGAGCGCACGCGCAATTCAGCCATTTTCACCGCGTCCAGCTCTTCGATGCGGGCGCGCGCGGCGTCCAGATCCAGATCAAAGCTGGATTGCGGCAGGTTCAGGTCCAACCTTGCCCGCACCGCCTCGGCCAGATCGGGCGAGCAGCCTTCGATCGAGGCCAGCGAGACCCGGAATTCCGGACGGTTCTCAAACTTTTCACGCAGGTCGGTGAAGACCCCGGTGATCGCGGCACGGCGGCCCTCATCGGCCAGATAAAGCCCGCACATCGCCAGCACCGCAAAGCTGGGCAGCCCCACCCGCAACAGCGCGCGAAGGTATGGCGTCAGCATCACCCGCTGCATCCGGTAGGCCCAGCGGCTGGGCGCAGGGTCGCGGCGCGGCGTTATGCGGCGGGCGGTCATCGGTTGCATGACGCGTCCTTTATCATCCAGTCGCACAACTGCGCGAAGCTGATCCCGCAATGGGCGGCCTGTTCGGGCGCCAGAGAGGTGGGCGTCATGCCGGGCTGGGTATTGGTTTCCAACAGGATCAAGCCTGCCAGACCCCGCCCCTCATCCCAGCGGAAATCGGTGCGGCTGACGCCCCGGCAGCCAAGGGCGCGATGCGCGCGCAGGGCGTAATCCAGACAGGCGGCCGTGATCTCGGCAGGGATATTCGCGGGCAGTTCATGCCGGCTGCCCCCCGGCTTGTATTTCGCATCGTAGTCATACCAGCCGTCGGTGATGATATCGGTCACGCCCAAGGCGCGGTCCCCCATCACGGCGGTGGAAAACTCACGCCCCGGTGCATAGGTTTCCACCATCACCATTTCGGGCATGGTTTCGGCCAGACGCGGCGCGTTGTCGCCGATCCGCACGATATAAACGCCCACGGATGAGCCTTCGTTGTTGGGCTTCACCACATAGGGCGGCGGCAGGATATGGCCCGCTGCCACCTCTTCGCGGCTGGTCAGACGGCTGGTCATGATCGGCAGGCCGACGGCAGCATAAACCTCTTTGGCCTTGGCCTTGTCCATCGCCAGGGCTGACGACAGCACGCCCGAATGGGTATAGGGGATGCGCAGCCATTCCAGAATGCCCTGCACGCAGCCATCCTCGCCCCAACGGCCATGCAGTGCGTTGAACACAACATCTGGTTTGATTTCAGCCAGTTGCACGGGGAGATCGGGGCCACAATCGACCTCGATCACCTCCGTATATCCCGCCTCGCGCAACGCCTTGGCGCATTCGTGGCCTGAGACAAGAGAAACCTCCCGCTCGGCCGACATGCCGCCTTTCAGAACCGCCACACGAGGGAATCTGCCCGATCCCGCCGCCATTTACTGCCTCACGGGGGCTGTTGCCCCTCATATCGTTAATCTGCGCGTTCTCCGACCCGCATGATTTCCCACTCTAACGTGATCCCCCTGATTTGGAAAACCTTTTTTCGCACATCCTCGCCCAGATCTTCCAGATCGGCTGCCGTCGCGGTGCCGGTGTTGATCAGAAAGTTGGAATGCATCGGCGACATCTGCGCGCCGCCACGGGTTGCCCCACGCATTCCGGCCTCATCAATCACCTTCCAGGCCTTCAACTCATGGCTGTCATCATCCCTCCCGGTGCTGCTGTGGCCCACAGGGTTGCGGAAGGTGCTGCCTGCGCTGCGGTCCTTGGTGGGCTGGCTGGCGTCACGCTTGGCGATCTGGTCGTCCATCTTTGCCGCCAGAGTGGCGGGGTCGCCTTTCGGCGCGCGGAACGTGGCTGCGGTGATGATGGCGCCTTGCGGCAGGTCCGACTGGCGATAGCGTAGGTTCAGGGCGCTGGCGGGCAGGCTCTGGCGGTGGCCCTCACGGGTGATGATGTGGATTTCTGTCAGAAAGTCAGAGACATAGTGGCCGTAGCAGCCCGCATTCATCCGCACCGCGCCGCCGATGCTGCCGGGGATGGTGCGCAGGAACGTCAGGTCCAGACCGGCCTCGGCGGCGCGGCGGGCGACATGGGCGTCCAGGGCGGCGGCACCTGCGGTGACACTGGTCTCAGAAATTTCAATGCCGTTGAAACCGCGACCCAGACGGATGACCACGGCGCGCAACCCACCGTCCCGGACGATCAGGTTGCTGCCAACGCCGATCGGGAAGACGGGCAGTTGCGGGTCCATCCGGGCCAGGAAATCGGCCAGATCATCTGCATCTGCGGGCTGGAACAACCAGTCGGCAGGGCCGCCGACCCGCAGCCAGGTCAGGTCTGACAGCGGGCGGTTCGGGGTCAGGGTGCCCCGGGGTTGCGGCAGGGGGGTGGGCAGTGGTGTCATGCGGTTTTGGTAGCCGGGAAAAGGCCGGGGACGCAAGCGCTTCCAAGGGCCACTAGCCGTCCGGCACGTGCATGGCAAACGTCGGGCAGGAACGAATGGCAGGTCAGCGACCAATCCGGCCCAGATCATGCGTCAGATGCCCGCATCCCGGCACAGCCGGTCCAAGTTGCTTGCCCGGCACACATAACAGCGTCTAAAATGCAATGAGAAGGCGTTCTAACTGAGGAATGCCGACGAAAGGAAGCGTGCCATGATCCTCTATCCAATGATCGAACTGCTTGAAGGTCGTTGTGTCAGCCTGTTTCGTGGCCGCACGGATGAGCCGCAGATTTGGCATCTTGACCCGGTGGAAAAGGCAAAAAGCTTTGCCGACGCTGGTGCGGAATGGCTGCATATCACTGATTTTGACGCCATGTCAGGCGACGAACGCAACGCGGAGCTGATCCGTGAAATCATCCGCACCGTCAGCATATCGGTGCAGCTGGGCGGCGGTTTCCGCAGCCTGAAGCGCATCGCCGAATGGATCGACAATGGCGTCGGGCGCATCGTCGTCGGGTCCTTTGCCCTGCATCAACCCGAACTGGTGAAAGAGGCGGCCAAGCTATACCCCGATCAGATTGTCCTGGCGGTTGACGTTTTTGAAGGCCACGTCGTCAGCGATGGATGGCGTGAGAAAAGCGCCTTTACGCCCTCGGCATTCCTGAAGGCCTTTGAGGGGCATCCATTTGCCGCGATCATCGTGACCGATATTGGTGCTGCGATCGGCGATGCCGAAGACAGCCTGGCCCTGATCACCCAACTTGCCAGCGAAGCGCGGACCCCGGTGATCGCCAGAGGGCTGATCCGGTCGCTTGATGACCTGTCGCGCCTGAAATACGTGCCCTTCGTCTCGGGCGCTTTGGTCGGACGCGCGTTGTTTGATCGCAGTATAGATATTTCGGATGCGCTGGAGGTGGTCAAAGCTGCGGGCGAGAGCCGCGCGAAACGGATATAAGGACATCTTGGCGGCTTGACTGTCTCGTGGTCAAGCCGTGCGGATGACATTGCAAACCGCGCCCGATATGGCAAGAGGCGGGGGAACCCCTGCCCTACGCCACCCGACGGCGCAGCCATCTCCACAGATAGACCAGCGGCCAGCGCAGAAGAGAGGCTCCGGCGGCGAGGAAAGCCAGGCCCCAGAGCGGGCCGGTGGTCCAGGTGACCCAGCCCAGCAGCGGAATGCCCAGCGCAATCAGCAGGTAGGCGGCGCGCCAGTGATGGTCGCGTGATGGGAACATCGCGATCAGGTTGGTGGCGATCAGCCACAGGCAGGCAACGACAAGAGAGAGGGTCATGGCGCGGGGTGATCCTTTGGGGCGGCAGGTTTGAGGCCGAGGATGGCGCCGACAATCAGGCCGATCAGCAGACCAAGGCTGGGGCCCGCGCCAACAACCATGGCGGCCAGAACGTATTCCAGACCGCCAAGGAAGCCGGGGCTGGCGGCAGCAATCGCATAGCACATCACGGTTATCAGGACCGAGCCGATAAACAGCGCGATGGGCAGCGAGACTGCGCCGCTGCGCCAAAGCTGGCAGTTCAGCACGGCGCTGGCCACAAAGGCCGCTGCTGTCACTATGAAAAGGGCAATGACCTCAGGATCCATCACCGATCAGGCCGCCTGACCGAGCAGTTTGGCAGGCAGCGCATTGGCCCAGGCCGAGATCGTGCCCGCGCCGAGGCAGACAAAGATATCGCCGGGGCGGGCCTGTTCGCGGAAGAGGCGCGCTAGGTCGGATTCGTCCAGACAGGCGCGGGCGTGGCGGTGGCCGTGGGCGATCAGGCCCGCGACCAGATCATCGCGCGAGGCGCCGGGGATCGGGTCTTCGCCCGCGGCATAGACATCGGCGATGGCGACCACATCAGCTTCATTGAAACAGGCGCAAAAGTCGTCGAACAGGCCCGAGAGGCGCGAATAGCGATGTGGCTGGTGGACAGCGATGACGCGCGCGCCGGGGGTGTTGGAGACGGCCTGACGGGCGGCCTTCAGCACGGCGGCAATTTCCACCGGGTGGTGGCCGTAATCGTCGATGATGGTCGCGCCGCCCACCTCCGCCACGCGGGTGAAGCGGCGGTTGACGCCTGCGAAAGCGGCCAGCGCCTCGCGGATCTCTTCGCGCTTCATGCCCAGGTGGCGGGCGACGGCGACGGCGGCAAGCGCATTGCTGACATTGTGGTTGCCGGGCATCGGCAGGGTGCAGCCGTCAATGCGGATGTCATCGCCTTCAGATTGCAACAGGATGTCGAATTTCGAGGTGGCCCCATCAAAGGTCAGGTTAATGGCGCGGATGTCGGCCTGCGCGTTAAAGCCGTAGCTGACGATGCGGCGGTCGGTGATGCGGCCAACCAGCGCCTGCACTTCGGGATGGTCGGTGCAGCAGACGGCGACACCGTAAAAGGGGATGTTCGAGACGAAATCGTCAAAACCGCGGCGAAGGTTTTCGATCGTGCCCCAATGCTCCATGTGTTCTGGGTCGATATTGGTGACGATGGCGATGGTGGCGGGCAGGCGGTTGAAAGAGCCGTCGCTCTCATCCGCCTCAACCACCATCCATTCGCCAGTGCCGGCGCGGGCGTTGCTGCCGTAGGCGTGGATCACGCCGCCATTGATGACGGTGGGGTCAAAGCCGCCCTTGTCCAGAAGGGTGGCGACCATGGTGGTGGTGGTGGTCTTGCCATGGGTTCCGGCGACGGCGATGTTCGACCGCAGGCGCATCAGCTCGGCCAGCATCTCGGCGCGGCGAACCACGGGCAGTTTGCGCAGGCGGGCCTCTTCCAGCTCAGGGTTGCCCTTTTTGATGGCTGAGGAAATCACCACGACTGCGGCATCACCGATGTTGGCGGCTGACTGCCCCTCATGGAACGCGGCCCCCAGCTTCACCAGACGGTCGGTGATCTTTGATGCCTTGGCGTCTGATCCCTGCACGGTATAGCCCAGGTTCAACAGCACTTCGGCGATGCCCGACATGCCGATGCCGCCGATGCCGACAAAGTGGATCGGGCCCAGTTCCAGGGGCAGTTTGGTGGCGGCGGCGTTCATGCGGGTTCTCCTGCCAGCTCTTCAACTAGGGCGACAAGGCGGGCTGTCGCGTCGGGTTTGCCTTCGCCCAGGGCGGCGCGCGCCATGGTCTCGGCGGCTTCGGGGTTCTCTAATATCGCGGCGATGTGCCCTGCAAGGGTGGTCGCGTCAAGCGTCTTCTCAGCCAGCACGATGGCACCGCCGGCCTGCGCCAGCCCCTGGGCATTGGCGGTCTGGTGGTCGGCGGTGGCGGCAGGATAGGGGATCAGGATGGCCGGGCGACCGATCACCGAGATGTCGGCAACCGATGAGGCACCTGCGCGGCTGATCACCAATTGCGCCTCGGACAGGCGGCGGGGAATGTCGGTGAAAAAGGGCGCAATCTCGGCCCGGATCCCGGCGGCGTCATAGGCGGCGGCGGCGCGGGCGGCGTCTTCATCGCGGGCTTGATGGGCCACGCGCAGGTTGGCCTGCAGCCGCTCGGGCAGCAACGCCACCGCGGCGGGCACCACATCGGACAGGACGCGCGCGCCCTGCGAGCCGCCGATGACGACCATCGACATCGGGTAATCACCGGGCGGGATATAGGGCGCGGCGGCGCGCTCCAGCACGGCGGCACGCACAGGGTTGCCGGTGGGCTGGGCGACAACGCCTTCGGGCAATTGGGTAGGCCAGGTGCCGCAGGCGACATGGGCAACGCGAGCGGCAAAGAGCTGGTTCACCCGGCCCAAAACCCCATTTTGTTCGTGGATCATGCGCGGACGGCGCAGCGCCCAGGCGGCCGACAAGGCCGGGATCGACGGATATCCGCCAAAGCCCACCACCACGGCAGGCCGGTCGCGCATCTGCGACCAGACAGCACCCAGGACACCGCCTGCAATGCGGAAGGGCACGGCCAGCCTGGCCAGGGCCCCACCACGGGCAAAGGTGGCGGACGCCACCTGCTCAACCGCGACCGCGTCGGGAAAACCGCCCGCATAGCGCGCGCCGCGGGCGTCGGTGGACAGTTTCACCCGCCAGCCGCGCGCGATCATCGCTTCGGCCAGCGCCTGGGCGGGAAACATGTGCCCGCCCGTGCCACCCGCCGCGATCAGAAGCAGGGGTTGGCTCATCCCGACCGCCCGCCGCGCTTGAACACCTCAGACATGCGGTCCCGGCGGCGGGTGCGGGTCATCGCCAGCAACGCGCCGACGGTGATGCCGGCCGCGATCAGCGATGAGCCGCCATAAGAGACGAAGGGCAACGTCATGCCCTTGGCTGGCAAGAGGCGCACCGCAACACCCATGTTGATCATCGCCTGCACGCCAAAGACGCAAGCCAGACCCGCACCTGCAAGGCGGGTAAAGGGATCACGCTCGGCCATCAGCCGGATCAGCGACCGCACGACAACCACAGCATAAAGGGCAAGGATGCACAGCACCAGGATCAACCCGTATTCTTCGGCGGCGACAGCAATGATGAAATCGGTATGCGCATCGGGCAGCGACCATTTCACCTGACCTTCACCAACGCCAACGCCGAAAAAACCGCCCTCTTGAATGGCATTGGTGGCATAGCCCAGCTGGGTGCGCGGGTCGACATCGGGCGACAGAAAGCCGTCAATCCGGCGGGCAAAGTGTTCCGACACGTTGTAAGAAAACATGCCGCCCGCGACCACCAACCCACCGATCACCACGATCAGCAGCATCGGCGCACCGGCTATGAAATAGATCACGCCCCAGGAAAACAGCACCAGCGCCGACTGGCCGAAATCAGGCTGCAGCGCCAGAAAACCCACGACGACACAGGCCAGAACAAACGACAGCGTCTTGCCCGGCGGGCCGTTGACCTGTTGGCTGGCGGCCATCAGCCAGGCCGAGACGACGACGAATGCGGGCTTCAGGAACTCTGACGGTTGCAATGAAAAGCCGCCGATCGACAACCAGCGGATGGCGCCCTTGCCATGGTCCTGACCGATCAAAGGCAGGATCATCACCAGAATCATTGCCCCGACAAAGCCGATCACGCCCAACCGGCGGACGGTTTCAGGGGGCATCATCGAGACAGCGACCATCGCGGCCAGTCCCATGGCCCCGAAAAGCGCCTGCTTTTGCACGTAATAATACGGCTCCAGCCCATTTCGGCTGGCCAAGGGGACCGAGGCGGCAAGCCCCAGCAACAACCCGATGCCGAAAAGGACAAAGATCGCTGACAGCGTCCATTTGTCGATGGTGCGCCACCAACGGGGAAGAACCGGCTCGGTCACCCGAACGGGATTGGAACCATAGACCATCTCAGTCATGGGGAACCGCCTTGATTTCTTTACTGCCTCTGGCCCGGATGTTTAGGATCCCCCGGGCTCTGGGGCGAAGGATAGCTGCAATCGCCGCGGCTGGCTACCCTGGAAAATCGCGAAATTGGCGGGTGGCAGATGCCTCTGGCAGGAGCATTTTCCAAAGGGCAATTGCCGGGGTGTCAGCCAATCAGAGCGCGGACGCAGGCGGTGAAGTCGTCGCCGCGTTTTTCAAAGTTGGGGTATTGGTCGAAACTGGCGGCGGCGGGGGCCAAGAGGACGACATCGCCGGGCTCGGCCTGCGCCGCGGCGGCGGCAACGGCGCGGTCCATCGTTTCACAGATCTCATGCGGGGTATCGCCCAGTTGCAGTGCGAAATCGCGGGCGGAATGGCCGATCAGATAGGCCTTGGCGACCGAACCCAGATGGGGCGCAAGGGCGGCGATGCCCCCCTCTTTGCCCATGCCGCCCGCGATCCAGCGGATGCGCGCAAAGGCCTGCAGCGCCTTGGCGGCGGAATCGACGTTGGTGGCCTTGCTGTCATTGACAAAGCGCACCCCTGCCCGTTCGCCCACCAGTTGGCTGCGGTGCGGCAGGCCGGCAAAGCTGTGCAGAGCGGCTTCGATCAGTTTCGGCGCCAGGCCCAGGGTGCGGCAGGCGGCATAGGCCGCGCAGGCATTCTGGTGGTTATGGGCGCCCGGCAGACCCTTGACCTCACGCAGGTCGAGTGAGGCCATCTGCTTGCCGCGCCGCCATTCCGACAAGAACCCCTTGCGCGCAAAGACGGCCCAGCCGAACCCCTCCAGCTTTTGGCCTGACGAGATGCGGATCACCCGGTCGTCGCCGGGTCCCTGCCCCATCTGATTGGCCAGGAATTGACCCTCAACCTCATCCACTCCGATCACTGCGCGGTCGGGGCCACCTTCGGCGAACAAGCGGCGTTTGGCGGCAAAATAGCCGCCCAGACCGTGGTGGCGATCCAGATGATCTGGCGAGAGGTTGGTGAAGATGGCCACATCCGGAGTCAGCGCGCGGGCCAGTTCGGTCTGATAGGAAGACAGTTCCAGCACAATCACCTCGCCGTCCTGCGGCGGGTCAATCGACAGCACTCCGGTGCCGATATTGCCGGCCATCTGGGTGGGGCGACCGGCTTCTTCAAGGATGTGATGCACCAGAGCTGTGGTGGTGGATTTGCCGTTGGATCCGGTGATCACGACGACCTTGGGGGTATGCTCGAAATTGTCCCATTCGGGGGTGGCATAGCTGCGGAAGAAGAGGCCGATATCGTTATCGACAGGGATGCCCAGTTCCAGCGCGCGGGCGATGATCCTGTTCGGCGTTGGGTAAAGATGCGGGATGCCGGGGCTGGTGATCAGCGCGGCGACGCCGTCCAGGGCGGCATTGCGGGTCAGATCCGTCAGGCTGAACCCTTCGGCTTCGGCCTTGGCGCGGGATTCGGGGCTGTCATCCCACAGGAGGGGCTCTGCGCCTCCGGCCTGAAGGGCGGCGGCAGTGGCAAGGCCCGAGCGGCCGAGGCCGAGGACGGCGACACGGGCACCTTGGTAGCCTAGGACTGGTATCATGGTGTGCCCCTTCCTGACAGAGACGGGGGATCGCCCCCCCGCACCCCCGTGGAGTATTTGAGCCAAGATGAAAGGGGAAGGGGGATTGGGTGTCCCGAGTGAGGACGCTGGGGTGGGGTGTGCAGATTCAAAGGGTTAAGGGGGACGATGTTAAGGGATTGTTCCGCGTTGACTGTGGTTTTGCCGAAGTTTCACCACATCGGGTAGTCAAGGTTGGCGCTTGGGGGTGCAGGATGGGAAGCAACCGAAAGATGGTTTAACGGGGCGGCGGCATGGATTTGCGTTCTGAACTGAATGAGCTGACGGTCTGGATCGCGGTGATCGCGGTGCTGCTTGGGGCGGTCGCGGCGTATCTGGGCACCCGAGGGGATCGGCGGCGGATCAAGGCGATGGGGCAGCAGCTGAGTGCCATCATGCAAAAGCCGAACCCGTCGCCGTTGGAGCAGGATGTGAAGCGGCGATTGAGCGCGCTGCCGCCTGACGTGCGGCAAGCCCTGATGACTCTGACAGAGCGCAGTCTGCCGGGGCGGGCGCAGGAGGCTGATGTTGCCTTGATCGACCAGCTGATGATGCAGATCCTGACTCCGGTGCCGGAGGGGCCCTCCGAGGCAAAGACGGGCAGTGTGTTTGCGCGCCCACCCGTGGCGGTACATGCAGGGCCGGCGCTGGTTCTGGTCCGCAAGGCGCGCACGTCGGGCGTTGATGTGACGACGCAAGGGGCCAGTTGGCTGGGCGGCTTGCCGGTTTTGGGTGGCATGGGTTGGCCCGCGGGGCAGGACGGCCGCCCGATGACGCCGGTGGCGCAGATTCATCTGGGCGAGCTGACGGCGGCTTTGGGGTTTAGGGCTGCCCGAAGACCGGATCGCTGGCGTTCTTTCTGGCGGTAGAGCCCCGGACGCAAGGCGCTGTTCGGCATGTGCCTGCGGGGGCCAAGGGCGAGACGCCGCCCCCTGCCCCGCTGCCCCCGATTAAAAATGGCACCTTTGGCGGGCCGATCCGCAAGGGCGAGGCTGCTGGCCTGTTGGTGACCCATCCGCGCATGGCGGTGGATCTGGTGCGGGTGCAGAGCGTAAAGCGCGACGAGGTGGTGCAAGAGTTGGAGGCGGTGCTGGGGCCGCTGACCGTGCCCGACCCGGATCGGGTGATGGATTATACGGGGTGGGATCGGTTCCTGATCTGGGACTCGGTTCAGCGGTTCGCCAATGCGGCGGTGCGCGCGGCGGAGAGGGCGGAGACTCTGGCGGTAAACTGGGACGAGGGGCCGAGAAGACTGCGGTGTGGCTGGACAAGCTGATGGCGCAAGAAAAGACCGATGAGGCAGCGAAGGCGCGGGCCCACATCGAGAAGGCAAAGGCCAAGGCAGCTTTGATCCGGGCTGAGGCTCCGCGTGTGTTGCAGGAGGCGCGGGAGTTTGCCGAGCATATTGCGGGCCAAAATCGTTGGGAAAAGCTGAACCCGGCAGCGGTGGTGTGGGTTCGCAGTGTTGAGATGAAGTACAAGGAAGGACCGCAGATCTCGGCCGAAGTGTTCATCGTGGCGAATGGGGAGTTGGGCCACCCGGAAATGTCCAGAGCGGCCCATGAGACGAAATGGGCGCTGGCTGCGGCCCCGGACGCCGATCTGGAGCAGGCGCCAGAGGCGTGGCGGGCGGTGCTGGCGAGGGGCTTGCAGCTGCCATGGGGCACTCTGCACCGGATGTTCGGCCAGCCGGAAAACATTCAGGGGGCGGCGGAGTCGAATAGTGAGCGGTATTTACTGCTGCAACTGGCAAGCGACGACGTCATGGGGCTGCATTGGGGGGATGCGGGGGTGATCCAGTGTTGGATCAGCCCACAGGATCTGCGGGCGGGGAGTTTTCGCCGGGTTGAGGTGACGACCGAGGGGAATTGAGGGCGTGTTGACGAAAAAGAGGGGCGGAGCGACGCATTAGAGATCGCCGCAAAGATTGGGTGCGGCAGAGTTGGCAGGCTTGTTTACGACAGACGCCATACTGACACGGACGGGTCTGCCGGATTTCGACGCAAAGCCTGCCCGCATCTAAAAGACACCAGAAGGCCACGGCCCAAAGCACAGATCCGACTCTTACCGACGCCCAAATGTCCGCCCCGATGACTGGGCAAGGCGACAGGTCACCCAGATGGAAAGTGATCGGCCGGCACCCTGTCAGACCAAGGGGTCAAAGGCATATCCAAATCGATCGATGTCTTCGGCAAAGTGGTGGGCGATGAATTCAGCGCTGTCATCGTTGTAATGGCGGCGGTAATCCGAGCGGCGTGAGACGTTTCGCCGCTCCAGCTTACCCGAATACCGCAAACGGTACCACAAGGTCCGGGATCGACTGATCCGCGCTTCGATCACCCTGAGATCGTCCTCGACTGTTTCGACCTTGCCAATAAAGTCGCATCCCTCAACCCAGAACATCTGCGAGCGACTTTGGATGGGGGCAAGGTCAGGACGCTGCCACAGGCTGTCATCGGCGATGAAGAGGCGCGATTCCAAAAGCCAGCGATTGAAGCCCATCTGGCGCGCAGCTTCCTTGTAGGTCAGATCTTCGCGCGGGCGTGGCGGCTTATTGATCAGAAACGTGTAGATCGACACCGCCCGATCCCATGGGTTGCGCACGAATCCAAAAGTGAACAGATCCTTGCGCTGCTCGGCCGGAAAAAAAGACAATGGCGCATGCGACGGTATTGTTCTTGTCGCCCCGCCCAGCCGGCGCGACAGTGATTTTCCGGCACATTTAGGATTGTGGATAAACAGGAAATCCTTACCGACCACCGCCATGCCCCGATCCTTTCGTGTCTTGCATCGCCCGGGGTATTCCGACGCTGCCGATCCCGTTTGCCGATCATTTTGACTGTGAGATGGCGACGGGAAGACAGGGCTTCAAGAGGCGCTGGTCAAGGAGCGTGGTTCCGACGCATGTCAGGCACCAATGCCGTAGGCGCTGATTTTATATGGTCTTTTTATGTTGTGCTGCTCATTGGTAGCACAGGATGTCCCCGCGCCGCAGGGTCAGACGACCTCAGAACGGCCCCTGCCCCGTCTCTGCCCGGCCCTTTGGCGTAAGGGCGTAGATGCCACGCGAGAGGCGTTCGAACCAGCCATAGTGGTCGTCCGACAGGATGGCGCGTGCGTTCGCGATATCAAGCAATTTGGCGAGGTGGGCGGGGCTGTTGGGCGCGGTTGCCAATGCGCTGGCAAGGCGCAGCGCGTCCTGGCGGTAGGCGGTCATGCGTTTGACGCGGGTGGTGCCGCCGGTGTTGGGGTCTCCGACCCGGCGCTGGAATTCGCGCAAGAGGCGACCGGCGCGGGGCGGGTTGAGGCGCGGCTGAAACGCGGCGGGATCCAGATGCGCCTCGATCTGCGCGCCTTTGACGGTCAGCAGGCCAAGGCCAAGGCGGCGCAACAGGGCGGTCAGGTCTTTGTAGCGGTGGGTCCATTTGGGCGGCTGCGGGACAGCCAGGTAGACGTCGGCAAAGAGGGATTGGCGGGCGACACCTTGCAGGATCAGGGTCAGGTTCAGGGCGGTTTTCAACTCAACGATCACTGGCGGCTCATCGCCGCGGATGGCCATGACATCAACCGCCCCGATCTCGGATTTGACGGTAAACCCTTGCGCCATGAGAAAGGCTTTGACCGGGGCGTAGAGGTCGGATTCCTTCACGGAAACAGCGGCCAGAAAAACGTGATCGCAGGCACCGCGACGACCAGCACCAATACCTCCAGGATCAGCCCCATCCGCCAGTAATCGCTGAACCGATAATTGCCCGGCCCCATGATGATGGTGTTGTTCTTATGTCCGATGGGCGTAAGAAAGGCGCAAGAGGCGGCGACGGCAACGCCCATCAGGAAAGGGTCGGGATTGGCACCTATGCCGGCCGCCACCGAGACCCCGATGGGCGCGGCAATCAGCGCCGTGGCGACATTGTTCAGAAAATCCGACATTGTCATGGTGATGGCCATCAGAATGGCAAGGATCGCCCAGGACGGCAGGCCTGCGGTGCTGTTGACGATGCGGGTAGCGATCAGCCCGGTCGCGCCCGAGGTTTCCAGCGCGGCCCCCAGCGGGATCAGGCAGGCCAGAAGGACGATCACCTTCCATTCGATCAGGTCATAGAAATCTGACCCGCCGACCAGCCCCATGCCGACATAGGCCACCACGGCGGCCCCCAGACCAATGGACAGCGGCAGAACGCCGGCCACCGACAGCGCGATGGCGACGGCAAAAATCGCCATTGCGGCCACCGCTTTGGGCCGCTGAATCACCTCTGTCCGGCGATTGGCCAGCGGCAGAACCCCCAGCCAGGTGGTGGCGGTTTCCAGCCGTGCATCAGGCCCCGCCAGCAGCAGCACATCACCGGCGCGGATCTCCAGCTTGCGCACCCGGTCGCGAAACCGCTCGCCCCCGCGTGAGACGCCCATCAGCATTACCCCCTGCCGTTCCGGCAGCCGCATCGTCTGGGTTGATCGGCCGACCAGACGCGAGGTGTCGGGGACAATCGCCTCGATCAGACTCATCTGCTTGCCCAGGACGCCACCGTGGGTCTCGCCCAGGGTGGTGGTCAGGCCAGCCGCACCCAGAAACGCCTCGATCTGTTTGGGGTTCCCTTCCAGGATCAGCGCATCATTGGCGCGGGTTTCGACCTGACGCGAAAATCCGGGCAGGCGGCGGTGGTTGCGCACCAATCCCAGGATGGTGATGTCATGATCATTCGCCAGCGGGTACAGGTCCGAGACCACCACCCCATCCGCGGCTTTTCCGGCCGTGATCTGCGCCTCGGCCACGTAAAGGCCGGCAGTGTCATCAGGGCCAGAGGTGTCGGGGCGACCCGGAATCAACCGCCAGCCGAACAGCGCCACATAGGCGATTCCGATGATGGAGACGATCAGCCCGACAGGGGCAAAATCGAACATGCCAAAAGGCGTGCCCAACGCCTGCTCGCGGTATTGAGCGATCACGATGTTGGGCGGCGTGCCGATCAGCGTGATCATGCCGCCCAGAATGGTGGCGAACGACAGCGGCATCAGCGACAGCGAAACCGCGCGCTTGGCCTTGCGCGCGGCGTCGATGTCCAGCGTCATCAAAAGGGCCAGTGCCGCGACATTGTTGATGACGGCCGACAGCGCCGCGCCGACCACCGACATAACGGCGATATGGGCAGGCAGTTTGCGGTCAGGGGCCGCGATCAGGCGGGCAATCAGCTCTACCGCGCCCGAGTTCATCAGCGCGCGTGAGACAATCAGCACCAGCGCCACGATGACCACGGCGGGGTGGCCAAAGCCGTGAAACGCCTCGGCCGGGTCCACCAGACCCAGTGCAACAGAGGCCAAAAGGGCCGTGAAGGCCACCAGATCATAGCGAATCCGGCCCCAGACCAGAAACGCGACAAGGGCGGCGAAAAGCGCAAGCAGGCTGGTCTGATCGGTAGTCATGCGGGCTTTCTGGGGATCAAGGATCGGGTCTGCGCGCAGCATCCACGCTGCCATGGCAAACGTCCAGCCCCCGCTGACATCCGCCGCAGGCCCGCCTCCGACCGGCGCGGCGGGTAGAAAGCGTGGTCTTTCAGGGTGGTCGTCATTGGCCTTCAACAGCGACAAGCGCTAAAAGAAGGGGCGGCTGTCAACTCCACGGTGCCGCAATGCGGCCTGCTGAACTTGTCACGTCCGCATCCGGCGTCGGGCACCACTGTGACCATCCCATGGAAATTCTGCACCTTTTGCGGCTGGGAATTCAGTGTCGGCCCGTTGCCCGGCATAGGTTGACTCCAACGCCTCGGCGGCGTCCGCAATCAGCCCCAGACCGTGCAGGTTGGCAATCTCGCGCAAGCGGGCCCAATTACACATGGATCCGTAAAGATCGCCACCTATGATGGCCCTTGTCCCATGCGTGATCGCAGCCTCAACGGCCACCGAATCCAGACACCCAGGTGTCGCACCGGATGTCGACAAAGACAGAAGCGGCTCCCACATGGGACACCGGCACCATTGAATCGATCCAGGTCGCGTCCGGCCCGATCCCCTCATCACCAGGCACGGGGGCAGGACAGCGACCACAGCCGCAAACATGTGCTGGCCGTCTGCCGCGCTACGGCCAGATGGTGACGCCCGGCTGCGGCATGGTGGCGGCAAATCCCCTGGTAGGCCATCTGTCCGAAGAGAACGCACCGAAGAAGCGATCGAAGATCTGGTTCAACGGCGACGCGCCGCTGTCGGCCCTGCACAACCAAATCGGCGAACCCGACCAGTCTGAGAACGACAAAGTGTTGAACGGCATGCTGGTCCTAAGCTGTCACATCCCGGCAGGAAGTATGGCTGTTTCTTGAACAGCTCTGGTCTGAGTTTGTGCCAGTCCTTCATCGCCTGCAAGGGCGTCTTGCTGCCCAAGGCTGATTGCGGGAGTTGTTGGTTGTAAA
>JBATPI010000193.1:0-5971 GCA_049291415.1 Paracoccaceae bacterium
CAACGGGGCCTGACGCTGCGCAATCCGCAAAGCTCCGCACCAGTCCCCGTTGCCCAACCCGCCCAAATGGGCAAAACTCAAACCCGGAGTCTCGCTCACGCTGGATAAAAGTTGGGGGCAACGTCAGCCCTCCCGTTGCCGCGGTTCTGCAATATGCCCAGTTCTGCATTGCAGTCGCTCGAAGCCGCAGCTGAAGCAAGTAGCACAAAAAAAGCCGTGAGGCAGGTTCACGCTGCGTAAATCGCGGATGACTGGTCGGAAACGTTCGTTTTCGGAAGTAGCGGGATGATGTTACGGCAGACCGGGTGCACGTAACAGCGCTTGGCGCGATCTGACGAGGAACTCGGCCCCCGGTCAGTGACTTGACTAACGATCAACCATCATTGTTTTCAAGGCTCTGGAAGCGACCGACGTGTCTCAGTTCAAGTTCGCAGTGCAGCAGGTCCATGATGACTTCGTCGTATCGACGGCTTTTGAGAAGATTGACGCCGCGCAACCGTCCGACGATCTTGAAGCCGAGGCGCTCGTAGAGCCGTCTTGCTTCTGCGTTGTATGCATGAACCTCCACTTTTATGCTGTGCAAACTGCGAAAGAAAAACCCATACTCGCAGATCAGCCGAGAGGCCTCAGTGCCAAAACCCTTTTTTCGCCGAGCCGGATCGCCAATACCAACAAACATGGTGGCGGTCATTGCGTGGGTGATGTCGAACAATCCGCCAAAGCCTACCAATTGGCCTGAATCCAACGCGATTATGGAGAATTCCGCGCTGCTATCGGTGA
Organism: Paracoccaceae bacterium; assembly: GCA_049291415.1. Classification (GTDB taxonomy): domain Bacteria; phylum Pseudomonadota; class Alphaproteobacteria; order Rhodobacterales; family Rhodobacteraceae; genus Pseudogemmobacter. The sequence continues at coordinate 781 of JBATPI010000193.1, forward strand.
TGCGCGAATTCCGTTCGTAGAAATCCTGGCGCGCCTCAAGCGTATGAGCTTCTCCCGGAACGCCCAATCTAGCGGTGAAGTCCAGATCCTGATTCCACTGCGCAATCGTCGGCACGTCTTGCGCTTGCAAAAGTGACAGTCCCACACGTTCGCCGGTCAAGATCATGACGCGACGCGGGTTGTTCTGATCGACATCTTCTGCCATCCACGCCTCCAGTTCTTGCCCGACTTGGTGTTCTGTACCTTGGCGTTTTGGCAGATGGTGACTGATGTTAGTGTGATGTGCGTGTTTTGTCCCAAATCCATTTGCCGATGAGCGGCGTCAGGGTGATTGCGCCCCCCAGCCCGACGATCCACATCCAGTTGGCGTCACCATCTGCCATCCCCGCCCCCATAGCGGCCAGCGCAAAGCAGATCGGAACGACACCGATAGCGGTGGCCAGTGCAAACCGGCCAATGGTAAGACAGGTGATGCCCGCGCCGTAGCTGACCAGATCGAACGAGATGAACGGGATCAGACGCGAGGTAAAGACAATCAGCATCAGTGCGAACTGCGACCGCGGCCGTGCGATGTAGCACAGGACAGGATTTTGTGATTGCCGGACCCAGTCAGCGCCAAGGTAACGGGCCGATCCGAAGGCAATCAATGCCCCCAGCAGCGCCCCGGCGACGGTGATCGTTCCACCCCAAAGCGTTCCGTAAAGCGCCCCCGCCGCGACCGCAATCGGACCGCTGGGGATCGGGCTTACAACAATCGCCAGCACCATCAAGCCGATCAGCGCCAGCGGGCCCAACACGCCCAGATCACCAACCAGACCGCGCACCCATGCTTCGCTAAAGGTGGGTCGGTCAGCCATCTGAAGGGACAGGGTCAATCCGGCAATGACCCCGATGCCGAGACATGCGGCAAGGATCAAGCGCTTTGACACGACTCGCTTCCGATCAGGGCTTTCCATCGCGGCAGCCATCACCTTTGGCCCGTGGTCAGCAGCAGCGCGTTTGGTCCGATCCAGCCTGCGTTGGTCTGGTAAACCTCAAGTTGCGCCGATATATCGGCCCAGGCTGCGGTGCGGGCAGCGTCATCGAGCGGCGCTAGTATCTGCAGGATCGGCCCCGCTGACTCGCGGATGAAGGCGAGGTAGTGTTCTGTCGTCGGCATCCGGAATGGTGCCTCCATCCTTGTCGTCGCCACGGCGCGGAAACCGGCGCGTTGAAACAGATTATCCATCAATCCGGGCTTGCCGAGGCTGGTCAACCCGCCGGGCTGGAATGGATCGCGCGGCGGCATTCCAGCGTGACGCAGGGCCGTGGACATCAGGATACGCAGGCAGGGGTTCATGTCGGGTCCGGCAAAGACAATGCTGCAAAAGCGCCCGCCAGGTTTCAGGACGCGGTGAACTTGCGAAATGCCCGCCAAAGGATCTGGCAGGAACATCAAGCCCAGACGGCAAACGGCGGCATCGAAGGTCGCCTTGGCCAGCTTCAGGTCTTCCGCGTCCGCCTGATGGATCCGCACATTGTGGTGCCCGGCCCGGATGGCATTTTTATGCGCATAAGATAGGATGTCCGCTGAGATATCCGTGGCCACAACCGCACCCTGCACACCGACCCGCGCCGCGATGTCCAGCGTCTGATCGCCCGCACCTGCCGCCACATCCAGAACGGTTTGCCCTACGCTGATGTCCGCCATTTCAAGCATGGCATCGGTGGGCTGACGCAGCCAGTCGCGGATTCCCGGACCGTGCCGATCCCAACCGGCGGCAGCGGCATCCCATTGCGCGCGCATGTTTTTTTTGAAAGTGTCAGCGTCCGTCATCATATCGAGCGTCATCTGACCATCTCCTGTTAGGTGGACATGCGGACAAACTGCACAACGGCTGCATTCCGTCACGCGATCACGTGTGCTGCTTTGAATTGTTTGAGGCAGGAATCGGCGCGCCCTTTTGCCTGTCTGAGAGAATGGGATTGATTGAAACGCGGGGATAGTCGCAGATTTGCAGAAGGGGACCGCAGATATGCGGGGGCTAGGCATGTTTTACTGGAACGATCTGAAGTTCTTTCTCGTAGTGGCCCGCGAAGGCGGCGCGGTCGCTGGGCGTCCGTCCGGGCCGACCGCCGGGACCGTCTGCCTGCCAATCGGTGAACCGGTCCTCTATCGGACACTTTTCAGGGCCAAAGCATTACTCGGTTAGGGTGAAGGCGGTAAAGACAAGGACGCTACTCCCGGATCAGCTCGCAGTTGGCAGCCGGCGTCGGGCCGGGCGTATCTTGCCATGGTCCTCCGGCCGATGGACAGCTACGTCCATCCCCGGCACTGACCGGACGAGTTGCGTCAGCGAGCGGGCCTGTTCCATCTCTGCGCGCCAGTTGGGCGGATCGCCCGGACCGATGGGGCCTCGGCCCCAGTCGATGGGAATGCGCTTGATGTCGAAATCGCGCACTGTGAGCAGGCATTGGCGAACGTCTTCTCGGTAACGGTCATCCATCACCAGGTTTACCCCCGGCACGTCCAAGTCGGCCGTGAGGTCGTAGCCAAGGCCGAGTAGATCGGGGATAGGTGGCTCGGGGGAAGGAAACAGCGAAGGATCGCCCGGGTAAGCATAAAGGGCACGGACCTGTCCGGTGAAGACGCCGAAGCCGCCCGGATGACTCACCTCCAGAACGGGTCCACTGGCGTTGACCATCAGGGTGCCGGTGCCGCCCGGATAGAAGGGGGCCAGCACGTCGGCATGGGCGTCGGACTGACCTTTGACGGCCGTGAATGTGACAGGAAAGGCGCTCGCGCCGGCCGGTACGGGACGGTCGTCGATAAACCATCGGACTGCTGAGGGCATCGGTCCCAAGACTGGGCGCAAAGAGAACCGGGTGGTGGTGGCGACCAAATAAGCCTTCGCCCAGTAGAGTGTCTCGGGACCTGAACACACCCGGCGCCACAGGCCGGCGTCGCGGTCAAAGGTGTAATCGGCGCGGATCACCACAGCGTCGAGGATGACCCGAAGCGCGCTGTGCGAGCCGGCGATGCCGTGGATGCCGTAGTCCGCGTCGTTGTCGGTGAAGCGCATATCGAAGCCTTGGAAGCCGCCCCGGAGCTCGTTCCCTAGGTACACCTGAGCCTCGGCGCCCAGCAGGTCGTCACGGTCGATCAGTTCGTCCCAGCTCGCCGCATCGAAGACGGCCTTAAAGATGGACTTGGTCAGCCCGTCTTTGACCGCCTTGACGATGGCCTTGACGGCGTTACGACGGCCGTCCGCGTTGGCCAGCCGGTCCAGCCGCCACGTGATCGACGCCGGCGGCAGGTTCGGCAGGGTGTTTCCGTTGCCGTCTTTGGCCAGCTCCGCGTCGAATGCGCCGGCCATCAGGGCATCGAGCTGTGTGGTGAGCGCCGGCCCGAGGCCCGCTTTGAAGGCCGCAAGGCCCGCCTCGGCGGTCGCGGGGCTCATGCCGTCTTCGTCCCAAAGCAGGGTAATGAGGCCGGCGATCCCAGGGAACCAGCCCACGAAGGGCAGCAGAGCGGGCCTGAGGCGGAAAGTGCGCGCGCCCAACTGCGGTGCGATTGCGGCCGTGTCGCCGCTTTCCATCCCGCCCGCGCCTACGACGTGGGCGAAGAACGGCGTGCCGGAAAAGACTTGGACGCCCAGCGACGGGACCAGCGAGCCCGCGGGTGGCGGACCCAAAGTGTCGGCATCCACCTTGAAGCCAACGTTCCACAGATAAGGCTCGTCCTCCTCGGTGTCCTCGGTCGCTGAGCAATGCAGGGTCTGGAGGACGAGGGTGATGTCGATTTCAGGAGGGCGCATGGGTTGACCTCACAGGGGCGCGTGCCGACAAAGCGTGCCCGGCGTGGATGGCTTCCAGTTCCAGCATGGCGTCGGTGTGCTTGCGCAGCCAGTCGCGGCTCGCGGGTCCATGCCTGTTGCGGCCGACAGCCGCGGCATTCCATGGCGCGCACATGTCTTGTTTGAAGGCATCGGAGGCAGTTATCTTATCATGTGTCATCAGGCAGGTCCTACTTTGCGGACACGCGGACTCCCGGCCCAACCGGGTCAGTCCGTCACGCGGTCAGGTTTGCTGCTTTGAATTGGTTTGGGCGGAGGTCGTTGCACCCTTTCGCCTGCTTGAAAGACTACGCTTGATTGAGTGGCGCGGACAGTCGCATATTTGCAGAAGGGGGCTGCAAATTTGCGGGGGTCGATCATGTTTGACTGGAACGAGGCGTTGTTGCACAACTCTGACTGTCGAGGATTCACAACGTGAATCCATGCGGTTAGACGGCCTGCATGAGCAAGCCATCCCCCGCCCGCTACCGCACGACGAACTGGTCCAGCTACACTGTTTCGCTTCGCAAGCGCGGGTCTTTGCTGATCCGTTGCCCGGCAACGCATGCCTGCATGCGTGAGAGGGTGGCTGGACAAGGAGATGACCTGGCTTGCGCCGCCTGACGGCGGCCCAGGTCGCCCTGCGGTGTTCTCCGATGCCGCTATCCAGTTCTGTCTGACCATCAAGGTTCTGTTCAAGCTGCCACTCAGGCAAACGACAGGGATGGTGGCCAGCCTGCTAAAGTTGACCGACCTGGACTGGCCGTGCCGGATTACACGACACTGTGTCGGCGGCAAAAGACATTGTCCGTCCAGATCCCCTATCGGCGGGCCGATGGCCCCTTGAACCTGTTCGTTGACAGCACCGGTATCAAGTTTCTCGGCGACGGCCCCGTCTCACGGTTTGCAGGCAAACCGTGAGACGGGGCGCAAGGTCCATCTGGCCATGGATACGGCCACTTCGGACATCCGGGCGGTGGAGTTTACCTCCAGCAGCGATGGCGACAGTCCGGTCTTGCCAGACCTGCTGGACCAGATCCCTGAGGGCGAAGATATTGGCACGGTAACCGCCGACGGCACCTATGACACCCGCCGCTGCCATACCGCCATCATCGATCGGGAGGCCACAGCGATAATCCCGATCTGCAAGAACGGTCGTCCGTGGAAGGAGGATTGCCCGGCCGCAATCGCTAGAAACGAAACCCTGCGTGCTACCCGGCACTATGGCAGGGCGTTCTGGAAGCAGTGGACCGGATACCATGTCCGCAGCAGGATCGAGGCAAAGATGCGCTGCCTGAAAGCCTTCGGCGAACGCATCGCCGCAAGAGACCCGGACCGCCAGACCGCCGAAATCCAGATCCGCATCGCACTCATGA
>JBATPI010000194.1:0-6946 GCA_049291415.1 Paracoccaceae bacterium
GTCTATGCCAGCTTTGACGCGGTGGTCGATCTGATCCGCGAAAAGCGCGACATGCTCTTGTTGAAAGAGGTGGAAGACTCGGTCCGGCTGGCCCGCTATTCCCCCGGACGGATTGAATTTGAACCGACGCCAGACGCCCGCCCCGATCTGGCCGCGCGGCTGGGGCAACGCCTGCAGGGCTGGACCGGCGCGCGCTGGGGCGTCTCGGTTGTGGGCTCGGGCGGCGCGCCGACCCTGGCCGAAACCCGCGACGCCGGACGCTTGCAGGCCGAGGCCGAGGCGGCAGAACACCCGTTGGTGCAGGCGGTTCTGATGGCCTTTCCCGGCACCAAGATCACCGAGATCCGCACAGCCGAGGCAATGGCCGCCCAGGCCGCCACCGAGGCCCTGCCCGAGGCCGACCCAGAGATGGACGATGACTGGGATCCGTTCGAGGAATGACCGCCACCGCCACCCCACGCCGCCCCCGGAATTTTCGAAAATTCCGGCCGATTTTTTCGAAAAAATCGGGCTCCCGGCCCCTATGCCCGTAACACCCGCCCTGCGTCGCGCCAACCCCGATGATGCCGCTACCGTTGCGCAGCTTTGCACCCATGTGCAGGGCTGGCACGCCCAGCATTACCCAGCCAGCTTTCTCGCCACACCCGACCCTGTGGCGCTGGAAGATCATTTCGCAGCCCGGCTGGCCGATCCGGCTGTGACCTGCTTTCTGGTGGGGGATCCGGCGCAGGGCTATGCACTTTGCACGCTGCACATCCGGCCGCTGTCGGTCTTCTCGCCCGCCGTGCGGCGGCTGATGATTGACCATATCGCGGTGGTTCCGCAGGCCCGGCGGCAGGGGATTGGCCGCGCGCTGTTGACCGCCGCCCGCTCGCTGGCGCGCGATCTGGCCTGCGATGAGGTTCTTTTGGACACATGGGCGGCCAACCATTCCGCGCATGCGTTGTTTGAGGCAAATGGCTTTGCCGTGCGCAGGATGCTGTATCACGCCGCTCCCTGACCCTTGCGCGGGCGCGTCCGGCCCCGTATCTGAAAGTCTCGAACAAAAGGAGATGCACAATGCTGAAGGGTCTAGGCGGGCTTGGCGATATGGCCAAGATGATGAAGACCGCGCAGGAAATGCAGACCAAGATGGCCGAGATGCAAGAGGCAATGGCCCGCACCGTGGTGCTGGGCGAAGCCGGCGGCGGTCTGGTCAAGGCGCGCGTCACCGCCAAGGGCGAGGTGACCGGGTTGGATATTGACCCCTCCATTCTGGTTGCCTCGGAAAAGGAAGTGGTTGAGGATCTGATTCTGGCCGCGATCAAGGACGCCCAAGCCAAAGGCGCTGCCCGTCAGGCCGATGAGATGCGCAAGATGACCGAAGGTCTGGGCCTGCCGCCCGACATGAAACTGCCGTTCTGACCCGAATGGCCCGGTCTGATGACGCAGGCATTGACGCGCTGATCGAGCTGATGGCCCGGCTGCCCGGCCTTGGGCCTCGCTCGGCCAGGCGGGCAGTTCTGGCGCTGTTGGACAAACGCGGGCAGCTGATGGCCCCCTTGGCGCAGGCGATGGCGCAGGTGGCGCTGACCGCCCGCGATTGCCGTGTCTGCGGCAATATCGGGGTTGAGGAGCTGTGCCCGATTTGCGCTGATCCGGCCCGCGCCACCGGCGAGATCTGCGTGGTCGAGGACATTGCCGATCTCTGGGCGCTGGAGCGCACCAATGTGTTCAAGGGCCGCTATCACGTTTTGGGCGGCACACTTTCGGCGCTGGACGCAATCGGCCCTGACCAGCTGGGCATCCCGCGTCTGGCGCGGCGCGTGACCGACGATGGCATCACCGAGGTGATTCTGGCGCTGGGGGCCACGGTGGATGGCCAGACCACCGCGCATTATATTGCCGATGCACTGGCCGAGACCCCTGCACAGATCACCACGCTGGCCCAGGGCGTGCCGATCGGCGGAGAGCTGGATTATCTGGATGATGGCACCATCGGCGCCGCTCTGCGCGCCCGCCGTCGGCTGTAGTGCGATTGCATTTCCGCGTCATGCGGCTTATCTCGGGGTCAGACCGATGCCACCCGAAAAGGCCAGGCCCCGCGCATGAACTGGATCACCAACTACGTCCGCCCAAAGATCAACTCGCTGTTTTCGCGCCGCGAGGTGCCCGAGAATCTGTGGACCAAATGCCCCGAATGCGGGACCATGCTGTTTCACCGCGAATTGGCGGGGAACCTGAATGTCTGCTCGAACTGCGATCACCACATGGCGATCACGCCGCGTGAGCGGTTTGAGGCGCTGTTTGACGGCGGCATCTTCACACCGGTGAAGATCCCCGTTCCGGTGCTTGACCCCTTGGGGTTCCGCGACCAGAAGAAATATCCCGACCGCATCAGGGCGGCACAAAAGGCCAGCGGCGAGAAAGACGCCATGCTGGTGGCATCGGGTGAGATCGGCCGCACGCCGGTGGTGATCGCGGCTCAGGATTTTGCCTTCATGGCAGGGTCGATGGGCATGTTTGTCGGCAATGCGATCATTGCGGCGGCGCAGGCGGCGGTGAAACTGAAATGCCCGCTGGTGCTGTTTTCGGCCTCGGGCGGGGCGCGGATGCAGGAAGGCATGCTCAGCCTGATGCAGATGCCGCGCACCACGGTGGCGGTGCAGCTGCTGAAAGAGGCGGGCCTGCCCTATATCGTCGTGATGACCCATCCAACCACCGGCGGGGTGACGGCCAGCTATGCGATGCTGGGCGATGTGCAGATCGCCGAACCGAACGCCCAGATCGGCTTTGCCGGCGCACGGGTGATCGAGCAGACCATCCGCGAAAAGCTGCCCGAAGGCTTTCAACGCGCCGAATATCTGTTGGATCACGGCATGTTGGACCGGGTTATTCACCGCAAGAACATGCGCGAAGAGTTGGTCACGCTGATCCGGATGCTGATGTCACTACCTCCGGCGGTGCGCGGCGATCTGATGCCGCCCGATCCGGTGGCCGATTCTGTGGCCGATTCTGTGGCCGATCCTGCGGCCGATTCTGTGGCCAAACCCGCCGCAGGCACCGCAAAGTGAGCGCGCAGGCCGGGTCGGACGCGATCCTGACGCGGATGATGAGTTTTCATCCAAAGATCATCGACCTGACGCTGGACAGGGTGCATCGGCTGCTGGCCGCTTTGGGCCACCCCGAACGGCAGTTGCCGCCGGTGATCCATCTGGCCGGGACCAATGGCAAGGGCAGCACGCAGGCGATGATTCGTGCCGGGCTAGAGGCGGAGGGCGCTGCCGTCCACGCCTACACCTCGCCGCATCTGGCGCGGTTCCATGAACGCATCCGGCTGGCCGGCACGTTGATTTCCGAACCCGCGCTGACTGCCCTTTTGGACGAATGCGTGGCGGCAAACGGCGGCGAGACGATCACGTTTTTCGAGATAACCACCTGTGCGGCATTCCTGGCCTTCTCGCGCACGCCAGCCGACTACACGCTGCTTGAGGTGGGTCTGGGCGGGCGGCTGGACGCTACCAACGTGGTCGAACGCCCGGCGCTAAGCATCATCACCCCGGTCTCTCTGGACCATGAGGCCTATCTGGGCGACACCCTTGCCAAAATTGCCACCGAGAAGGCCGGAATCATCAAGCGCGGCGTGCCGGTGATCGTCGGCCCGCAGCACCCCGACGGGCTGGAGGTGATCGAAGCGGTGGCCGCGCGGCTGGTCGCCCCGGTGCTGGCCTATGGTCAACATTGGCACGTGCAGGAAGAGCATGGCCGGCTGGTGTATCAAGATGAGAGCGGCCTTCTTGACCTGCCTTTGCCCAACCTGCCGGGGCCGCATCAGGTGCAGAATGCCGGGGCCGCGATCGCCGCCCTGCGGCATCTGGGACGCGATGAGGCCGCCTGCGAGGCGGCGGTGACGCAGGCAGTCTGGCCCGCCCGGATGCAAAGGCTGCGCAGTGGCCCGTTGGTCAACAGCGCGCCGGGGGTGGACTTGTGGCTGGACGGCGGACACAACCCCGCGGGCGGTGAGGCTGTGGCCGCAACGCTGGCCCGGATGCCCCCGCGGGAGACGCATCTGATCTGCGGCATGCTGAACACCAAGGATGTGCGCGGCTATATGCGCCCGTTGATCGCGCATGTGGCGCAGTTGCACGCGATCTCAATCCCGGATGAGCCGAACACCCTGCCCGCCGAGGTGACGCGCGACGCCGCACGCGACATCGGTATGGCCGCGGTTGCAGCCGGTTCCGTGGCCGAGGCGCTGGCTGAAATCACTGCGGCGAACCCTGCCGCACGGGTGTTGATCTGCGGATCACTCTATCTGGCGGGGCAGGTGCTACGCGAAAACGCCTAAGGAGCGATGCGCGGATCGCGCATCCTACGCGGGTCAGACCCCGTAGCGCGCCATGAACATATCCACCGCGCCGTGCACGGATCGCGCAACATCGGCGGGGGTGATCTCTTCGGCCAGCCCGAAGATCAGTTTTTCGTGGATATGGGCCTTGCACAACTGGGCGAACTGATCGGCGGCCAGATCGAAATCGTCGATCTTCAGCGCACCTTTGGCCGCCATATGCTGCATGTGATGCACCAGTCGGTCATGGATCAGCCCCGGCCCGTTGCGGTAGAATTGCCGGGCCAGATCGGGGAAGCGTTCACCCTCGGCCACCACCAACCGGAACATGTTGCGCCCGAAATCCGACATCAGGAACCCGGCGATCCGTTGGGCGGCAAAGGTCAGTTGCGCCTCAGTCGTGGCGCTATAGTCCATGGCGGCCTCGGCATCTTCGGTCTGGCGACGGCATTCCGTATTGCAGATCTCGGTGAACAGCAGGCGCTTGTCGGGGAAATAGCTGTAGAGCGTGGCCTTTGACACCCCCGCCTCACGCGCGATGTCATCGACCGAGGCACCATCGAAGCCGTCGCGCATAAAGATGCTGCGGGCGCCGTCCAGCACCTGATCATACTTGCGCCCTTTGCGGATTTTGCCTGCGGCAGCCATGTTCCCCCCTGAGGACGACCATAGTGCAGCAGGCAAGGCTGGGGCAAGCGCTGGTCCCTGCCTCATTCCTGCAAAACGCAAACCGCTTTCGTGTCCGGCGCGCAGCCTTTGGTTGAGGGCGTCACCGTGTCATCGGGCCAGGTCAGTGTGGGCAACAGGCCCGACATCGTCTGCGCCGTGGCAGGAACTGTCCCTGCGACCAGCGCCAGCGCGGCGGCGACCAGGGTTGCACCAAAAACCGATTTCCATTCGATGCTCATGACGGCCTCCTGAACCGTTCAGTTTACTTTTACCAGATATGAACTGAACAGTTTAGTATGTCAACACGATTCGCCGCCGCGCCGCAGCCCGCTTTGCGACCCTGCCCCGACCGTGTTAGGCAAAGGAAAAAAGAGGAGCCCGCGATGATCAGCCCCAAACCCCGTGCCCGTGACCTGGGCCTGCCCTTCCCCGGCACTACGGGCCCGCACAATGCCATCACAGATGTGCCGGGCGTGGCGGTGGGTTTCACCACCCTGACGGACCCTGCGCAAAAGATGCGCACCGGGGTCACCGCCATCATCCCCCGCCCGGGGCGTGAGGCGCGGCCCGTGATGGCGGGCCAGGCCACGCTGAACGGCAATGGGGAGATGACGGGGACGCATTGGATCAATGATGCGGGGTATTTTCTGGGGCCGGTCTGCATCACCAATACTCATGGCATCGGGGCGGTGCATCACGGCGCCGTACGCTGGATGATCGACACCTATGCCGACCATTTTTCGGGTCACGCCTGGGCGATGCCGGTGGTGGCCGAAACCTATGACGGCATTCTGAACGACATCAACGCGATGTTCGTCACCCCCGAGCATGCGATTGCAGCGCTGCAATCGGCAACGTCCGGCCCGGTGGTCGAGGGCTCAACCGGCGGCGGCAACGGCATGATCGCCTATGAATTCAAGGCGGGCACCGGCACATCTTCGCGCCGGATCACGCTGGCGGAGGCTGACTATACCGTGGGCGTGCTGGTGCAGGCCAATCACGGCATCCGGCCCTGGCTGACGGTACTGGGCCAACCGGTCGGGCGGCTGATCCCAGAGGGTGCGTTCCGGTCGTCAGAGATGGGGTCGATCATCGTGGTGATCGCCACTGATGCGCCCCTGTCGGCGCTGGCCTTGCGGCATGTGGCGCGGCGCGCGGGGATGGGGCTGGCGCGGGGCGGCACGCCGGGGGGCAACAGTTCGGGCGATATATTTCTGGCGTTTTCCACCGCCGACATCGGGCCGATGCCACAAAAGGCGGCGGCGCGAGTGACGCGGGAAGAGGTGAACATGGAAGGGCTGGATCCTTTGTATCTGGCCGCCGTTGAGGCGGTGGAAGAAGCGGTGGTGAATGCGCTGGTGGCGGGGGTGGATGTGCCGGTGGTGAAACCGGTGGGCCAGATCTGCCGCGCGATTGATACCGACCGGTTGCGCGCGATCTTTGCCTGATGGGGTTGCGGCGGGCGCGCAAGGCGTTAGATTGGAATCATTCTAAATAAGGGTCTTGCCGATGCTGTCCTCGCTGTCTTCTCGCCGCCGCTTTGCCGATCTGTCGGAACAAGAGGTGCTGGCTCTGGCCATCTCATCCGAAGAGGATGATGCGCAGATCTACCGCAGCTTTGCCGAACGTCTGCGCAGCGATTTTCCGTCATCAGCGGCCGTGTTCGACGGCATGGCAGTTGAGGAAGACGACCATCGTCGCCAGTTGATCGAATTGCACCGCACGCGCTTTGGCGAGGTGATCCCGCTGATCCGGCGCGAACATGTGGCCGGATACTACGCCCGCCGCCCGATCTGGCTGTCGGCCAACCTGTCCCTGGACATCATCCGAGGCGAGGTGCGGGCGATGGAACAGCAGGGTGCCGACTTCTACACCCGCGCGGCAGGGCGGACGGAAGACGCCGGCACGCGCAAGCTGCTGGGCGATCTGGCAGCGGCCGAGGCGGGCCAT
>JBATPI010000195.1:0-2608 GCA_049291415.1 Paracoccaceae bacterium
CAGGCTCAGACACCATGGCGGCGGCAACGATGCGGCCCAGCGGTTTGGTGGCGGCCAGCATCGCGTCCCATGTCAGGGGGGTTGGGGCAAAGTTGACCGTGACATGCGCTTTGTTGGTCTCTGGCCAGGCAGAGGGCAGGTCGGATGTCGCCCTCAGCGTGACGGCGGCCCCCATTCTTTCCGCGCTGATCAGTTTGGCGGGATCGCTATCCACCGCCACGACATGCGCGCCCATCCGGCTGGCCAGTTGAACGGCATAAAGACCCAATCCCCCGCAGCCGAAGATCGCGCAGGTTTCACCATGCGCCAGTTGGCCACGTTCCAGCGCGCCAAAGGCCGTCAGCCCCGCGCACATCAACGGCGCCAGATCGGGTGTGGGGCTGATGGGGATCCTGACGGCAAAGGCCGCCTGCGCAATCACGTATTCCGCAAAAGTGCCCGGCACATTATAGCCATGCGCCCTCTGGTTGGGGCAAAATGACTCATTGCCACTTTGGCACAGATCGCAATGACCGCAGGTGTCGTGCAGCCAGGCCGCCCCGGCGGCGTCGCCGATTGCCCAGTCTGTCACGCCATCCCCCAAGGCCGCCACGATGCCGACGCCTTCATGGCCCAGCACATAGGGATCGGGGGGCGTGCTGGCGACGGTCTCACCCTTCCAGATGTGAACGTCGCTGTGGCACACGCCACTGGCCGACAGCTTGATCAAGATCTCACCCGGACCAGGAGACGGCACAGGCAGCGTGACCAGCCGAAGCGGCTGACCATAGGCTTCAAGAACGGCGGCGCGCATGGTTTGCATTCACAACCCCAGAGCGGCGCGAACTGCGGGCAGGCCGGGCTGCCCGTCCAGTGTTGTTACGTCCTTCAACCAGCTTTCCAACAACTCGGACCGCTCTGCCATCATCGCCTTGGCCGCATCGGGGGCCATCATGCCGTCACCCATGATCTTTTGCATGCCCAGGTTTTCATAATTGATATCGAAGGCCAGTTGCGAAAAGAACTTTGCGACATTGGGGCATTGGGCCGCATAGCCCGGACGCGACAGGGTATGCACCGTGGCCCCGCCAAAGTTCGGCCCGAACTCGGCATCGCCACCTTCCAGATAGGTCAGCTCATAATCCAGGTTCATCGGATGCGGTTCCCAGCCCAGAAAGACCACCCATTCCTGCTTTGGGTACATCCTGCCGACCTGCGACAGCATGCCCGCTTCGCTGGACTCAACGATCTCCCAATCGCCCCACCCGTGACGGTTCTCTGCAACCGCGTCCAGCAAGGGCTGGTTCGATCCAGGTTCGATCACATAGATCTTTCGGTCAAATTTATCGGCATGGGCCGCCAGATCGTCAAAGCTTTTGACGCCCGCATCAGAGACGTATTTTGGCACGGCGAGGGTGAATTTTGCGCCGTCCAGGTTCTGTCCCAAAACTTCGACAGAGCCCTCATCGAAAAAGGTCTTGTACTGTTCGTTCTGGACCGGGCGCCAGTTGCCCTGAAAAACATCAATCTCGCCAGAGCGCAATGAGACATAGCTGACATCCAGCCCCAACAGCGACTGGGTTGGTTTGTAGCCAAGGGCCGACAGGATCACCTCGGCGGTGGTATTGGTCAACGCGATATCCGTCCAGCCCAGATCAGACATCCGGACCGGCGCACACTCGGGCGGGTCAACGGCAAAGGTCGGCGTGGCGGCCAGAAAGGCAGCGCCAAGGCACAGGGCGCTCAGCGTAAGGTCGGGCATCTGTCAAACTCCAATTCTGTCGGCGCAACCTTGCGCATCAATTGAAATTCGGTCAAACAAAAAATTGTATGCTCATATAAATTTCAGCTCGGCTATGCAGGCGATATGGACAGAACGCCCAAAAAAACCCGCATCAAGGATATCCGCCGGGACGAGCTGATCTCGGCGGCGCACCGTGTTTTCATGATCCATGGCCTTGGCGGAATGACCACCGCGCGGATCTGCCGTGAGGCCGGCATGTCAGCCGGAATTCTGGCCTATTATTTCAACGGCAAGGAAGATGTGCTGTTTGCGATGGTTCGGCTGAACAACCGTATCCTGATGGACGATATCGTCGCACGGTTGCGCAGGGCGCGCACCAGGTGGGAACGGCTGCTGGCGATCATCGAGGGCAATTTTCCGACGGCGGTCTACGAGGTCAACGCCGCCAATGCCTGGCTGTCGATCGTCGCGGCTTCGGCCTCTGATCCGCGCTACGCCCAGTTGCAAAGGCTGTTCTACCGACGGCTGCGGTCCAACCTTGCATCAGTTTTTGCCGGGCTTTTGCCGGAAGACCGTCTGTCGCACATGGCGTATATGATCAGTGTGATGATTGACGGGTTTTGGTTGCAAAAAGCCGCTGATGAGGCACCTGACCGCGACAGCGTCGTTGCGATGATCCTGACCACGATCATGTCGCTGCTTACAACAGATGAACACCAAAGGTTGCAGATCAGCTGACTTGACCACCGTCTGTCTGAGGTGGCATGGGCAGCGCCGGGCCTTACTAGGACTTCAACTCCTGAACAGGTGTTGCCAGAGAAATGCAAACCCGGTTTCCGTTTCCCCTGCCCCGCCTTGGCCCGAGCCATCAAAAAGGCCGCGCCA
>JBATPI010000196.1:0-33448 GCA_049291415.1 Paracoccaceae bacterium
GGCCAGTTCATCACCCAGGCGAACCCCGATTTTGACACCCGCACCTATGGCGCGGCCAAGCTGTCTGACCTGATCAAGAACCTGCCCCGGTTTGAGGTGAAACAGGACGGCACGCTGTTGAAAGTCCGCGACAAGGCCTGAGGTTGGGCCTGATTCGCGGATCTTGGTTAACGGCTGGATTGACCGAAAACCTGCAAGACGTTCGGAAGACGCATTAAAGACGGTTTGCAGCCCATGAAATTTGCCGCAAAGGGCCAGATTAACACTGCGTCCAAAAGAACTTAGCCACCCAGATGCCGCTCACCACGCGCGGCTGCCAAAGACATCTGTTTCTGCCGCTCGCGAAACCGCGCGCGGTCGGTTTGTGAATACTCATTCACACAACCCGCGCAACAGACGCCCTCTTCGAAATCGGGGTGCAAGCGACCCTCGGGCGTGATGGGCCGACGACAGGCCCCGCAGCTGGAATTGTCGCCCGGAACCAGCCCATGCCCGACCGACACCCGCCCGTCAAAGACATAGCATTCCCCCTGCCAAAGCGAATCCTCCGCCGGCACATCTTCCAGATATTGCAAGATGCCACCCTTCAGGTGGTAAACCTCGGAAACGCCCTGCGACAGCAGGTAGTTGGTTGATTTCTCACAGCGAATCCCGCCGGTGCAGAACATCGCAATCCGCTTGTTGTGGAACCGCTCGCGGTTGGATTCCCACCAGGCCGGAAACTCACGAAAGCTATGCGTGCCCGGGTCAACCGCGCCCTGAAAGGTGCCAATCGCCACCTCATATTCATTGCGGGTATCAATCACCGCCACATCCGGCGCGGCGATCAGATCGTTCCACTGATCGGCCTGAACATAGTGCCCAACGGCGGCCAGCGGGTTCACATCCGGCACGCCCATGGTGACAATCTCACGCTTCAGCCGCACCTTCATTCGACCAAAAGGCATTGATTCTGCGGTGCTTTCCTTCCACTCCAGCCCCGCACAGCCCGGCAATCCCCGCAGATGCGCCAAGACCGCATCCACCCCCAGACGAGGCCCGGCAATGGTGCCATTCACCCCCTCTGTCGCCAGCAAAAGAGACCCCTTCACCCCCCCCGCCAGACACAGATCCAACAGCGGGCCGCGCAAGACGGCAGGGTCGGGAAAACGTGTGAAATGATACAGTGCGGCGATGATCAGCATGGGCGGTTCTTGCCCCCATCCGTGCGGAAATTCAAGCGCTTCGCTTGACGCACCCCCGCCCGCCACTTACCCAAGGGGGCAAGGCCAAAACGGGGGTCCCCATGCAGAACGCAAACCAGGCACTGATCGTGATCGACGTGCAGAATGACTTTTGCCCCGGCGGCGCGCTGGCCGTGGCAGGAGGTGACCAAATCATCACCCAGATCAATGGCTTGATGGATGATTTCCATACCGTTGTCCTGACGCAAGATTGGCACCCGGCCGATCATGCGTCGTTCGCCGCCAACCACGCCGGTGCCGCGCCCTATTCGCTGACAGAGATGCCCTATGGCCCACAGGTGCTGTGGCCCACCCATTGCGTGATCGGCAGCCCCGGTGCGGCTTTCCATCGCGATCTGCACACTGATCCCGCGCAGCTGGTGATCCGCAAAGGCTTTCGCCCGCAGATCGACAGCTATTCCGCGTTTTTTGAAAACGACAAAACCACCTCAACCGGGCTGGACGGTTATCTTCACAGCAGGGGCGTCACGGGGATCACGCTGGTCGGGCTGGCTTATGATTTCTGCGTCGCCTATTCGGCGCTGGACGCAGCCCGGCTGGGCTTTGCCGCCACCGTGCTGACCAGCGCCTGCCGCGCGATTGACCTGAACGGGTCAAAGGCCGATGCCCTGCGAAAATTGCGGGCAGCCGGCGTGCAGGTGCAGGCATGACCGTGGTTGATATCGCCGCCCGCGTTCACAACCATAACTGGAAGATCGACCCGATCGTCCGCAGTCTGATCGACACCGACTTTTACAAACTACTGATGTGCCAGTCTATTTTCCGGAATAAGCCAGACACAAACGTCACCTTCAGCCTGATCAACCGGACCACGCGCATCCGTCTGGCCGATGTGGTTGACGAGAGCGAGTTGCGCGAACAGCTGGATCATGTCCGTTCGCTTCGCCTGACGCGGGGCGAAAGCACGTGGCTGCGCGGCAATATGTTTTACGGCAAACGGCAGATGTTCCGCTCTGATTTCATGGAGTGGTTTGAGAATTTACGCCTGCCGCCCTATCATCTGGAAAAGCGCGACGGCCAATATGAACTGACGTTCGAAGGCAAATGGCCCGAGGTCATGCTGTGGGAAATTCCTGCGCTGGCGGTGCTGATGGAACTGCGCAGCCGCGCCGTTCTGCGCGACATGGGCAAGTTTGAACTGCAGGTTCTCTATGCCCGTGCGATGACCCGCGTCTGGGAAAAAGTTGACCGTCTGCGCGCCATCGACGGGCTGAAACTGGCTGATTTCGGCACCCGACGGCGTCACAGCTTTCTCTGGCAAGACTGGTGCGTGCAGGCGCTGCAAGAAGGGCTGGGACCCAAGTTCACCGGCACCTCGAACTGCCACATCGCACGGCGTCGCGATATTGAGGCGATTGGCACCAATGCCCATGAATTGCCGATGGTTTACGCGGCCTTAGCCGATAGTGACGCCCAGTTGGCACAGGCGCCCTATCAGGTTCTGGCCGATTGGCACGAAGAGCATGACGGCAATCTGCGCATCATGCTGCCCGACACCTATGGCACTGAAGGGTTCCTGAAACGCGCGCCCGATTGGCTGGCCAGTTGGACCGGAATCCGCATCGACAGCGGTGATGCGGCCACCGGGGCAGAGACCGCAATCCGCTGGTGGAAGAAGCGCGGAGAGGATCCCAGGGAAAAGCTGGTCATCTTTTCAGACGGGCTGGATGTGCCGCAGATCGAGCAACTTTCTGCGCGGTTCCGCGACCGGGTCAAAGTCTCATTCGGGTGGGGCACCATGCTGACCAATGATTTTCGCGGGCTGGTGCCGGAAGATGCGCTGGCGCCGTTCAGCCTGGTGTGCAAGGCGGTTTCGGCGAACGGTCGCCCCACGGTCAAACTGTCTGATAATCCTAATAAAGCGATGGGGCCAAAGGATGAGATTGCCCGATACAAAAGGGTGTTTGATGTCGGCGAACAAGTGGCCGCCGAAGTCGTGGTCTAAGCGCTAGAACAGCGCCTTCAGCGTCACGAAGATCAGCGCCGACAGGCAGGCCGTCAACGGCACGGTGATCACCCAAGCGGCACCGATACCGATGACGTGTGACCGGCGAACCAGCTTGCGACGCCGCCGCTCTTCCATGGTCAGGGGCGTGCCTTTTTGCAGATTCAGACGGCGGGCACGGCGTTCGGCGTGCCATTCACGGTAGAACCCCACGCCAAAGACGCCGCCCACAGCGATATGCGTCGAAGATACCGGCAGGCCCAGCGCCGACGCGGCAATGACCGTGATCGCCGCCGACAGCGCCACACAATAGGCGCGCATTGGATTCAGTTTGGTGATCTCCTGCCCCACCATACGGATCAGTTTGGGGCCGAACAGCATCAGCCCAAAGGTGATCCCCGCCGCGCCGATCATCATGACCCACAGGGGAATCGTAACTTTTTCCGATGTGCCCGCTTCTTGCACGGCATGTACGATCGCAGCCAACGGCCCCACCGCATTGGCCACGTCATTCGCCCCATGCGCAAAGGACAGCAGCGCGGCTGAGACGATCAGCGGCACCGCGAACAGCTTTTTCAAACTGCGTTTGCGGTTCTCCAACCCTTCGGATTGGCGCCGGACGATCGGGCGAAAGGTCATAAAGGTGGCAATGCCGACAACCATGCCCAACAGCAGTGCATAGCCCAGGCTGATGTCGAAGACCTTCTTCAGCCCCTTCATCGCCAGATAGGCAGTAAAGGCCCCCGCCATCACGCCAATCAACAACGGCACCCAGCGGCGCGCTGCGGTCAGCTTATCCGGAACATCGTTGATGTAGGACTTGATGAAAGCCAGAAACAGCGCCGCGATCGCGCCACCCATGATCGGTGAGATCACCCAAGAGGCGGCGATCTGCCCCATCTTGCCCCATTCCACCGCCGAAAAGCCCGCCGCGACAATGCCCGCCCCCATCACGCCGCCAACGATGGAATGGGTGGTCGAGACCGGCGCACCCAACCATGTCGCCAGGTTCAGCCACAGCGCCGCGGCGATCATGGCAGCCATCATCGCCCAGACAAAGGTATCAGGGTCTGCGACCGCCGCAGGTGAGACGATCCCGCCGGAGATGGTTGTCACCACATCGCCGCCCGCGATCAAGGCACCCATCGTTTCGAAAACCGCGGCGATGATCAGCGCGCCGCCCATCGACAGTGCGTTGGCGCCCACCGCAGGGCCCATATTGTTGGCGACATCATTGGCGCCGATGTTCAGCGCCATATAGGCACCGAAAACCGCCGCCGCGACGATGATCATGGTGCCTGAATTGTTGCCCGTCAGACCAAAGGCCGCCATTCCGCAGACGATCACAAATACCAAAGAGATCCCGATGGCCACCATTGGACGGCCGATCGTTGCTGTGGCCTGCTCCAGCTGGACCACACGGCCCAAATCCTTGTCCAGGGTCTTCCAGCGGTTGACAGGCGGAGTCTGACCTTCGGACATTGCGGCAGCCTGTCGTTGAGGTTTCATAGGCCGGATCGGGCAAATCCTGCGTGCGGAATATCCGTTCACATTTTGGTTGGCAACCGATTCCTGTGATCGGCCGCTGCTACAAAATCCGGTCGGCCCACATCAACGCACGGGCGATATGGCGACGGTGAATTGGATCATCAGGGGCCAATCGCGGCATCGTCCAGCCGACCGAGGCGCAGGTGCGGGCCAGTGTCATCGTATCAACCATTTCGATGTCGGTGGTGCCATATCCCGCCATCAGAGCATCGCGGATTTCGGGATAGTGCGGTTCATACAGGTTCTGCGACAGGGTGGTTCCCAAGTCATACAGGGGAAAACCATAACCGGAATCGTCAAAGTCGATCAGATAAACCGAACGATCATTCACCAAAACGTTCTCGCGCAGAACATCTGCATGAACCAGCTGGATATGGGTCTGTGTGGACAGCCGCTCTTGCAGGGCATGGCGGGCTCGGATCAACCCGGCACGCTGGTCCGCATCGGCGGCTGGATGATCCCAAAAACGGCCCCAGAACGGCGTCTCGCCGGTCAGGCCCTGCAAATCCCAGGACGGGCGCTGAAAGTCGGGCGGCAGGGTCAGCGTGGCGGTGGTGTCGTGCAGCGTGCGGATCAGACGGCCCAGGCTATGATGTTGATCCAGGACCTGCGGCAGGGGGGCAGTGAAGGGCACGCCCGCCTCTCCCAAAGCTTCGCCCTCGATCCAGTCGATAACGCTGGCGGCCCGGCCGGTGGACAGGGTGACCAACAGGTTACCATCGCGGTCCGGCAGGGCGGCGGGCACATGTACACCGCGCGCAGCCAGAGCAGCGCACCACCACAATTCGGACTGGATCGCAGCATCCGGCTGATATCCTTGGCGGTGCAGCCGCAAGGCGGCGCGACGCCCCCCCGGCAACGCCATCTCAAAAACCGCATTCTCGCGGTTACGGACCATCCGCAAGGGGCTGCCCGACCAGTGGGTGGCGGCTTCTTTTGCCAGCGTCTCAATCATTTGGTCACCGGGATTTCTTTTAGGGCCAAGGACAATGCGTCCATCAATTGATCTGCGTTTTCAATGGAAAAAGGCATGGGTGGGCGGATCTTCAATATGTTCCTCCCGGCCCCGATGACATTCATCACAAAGCCGCGCTGGACCATTTCTTCCACCAGATCGGCGGCAAAGCGGGTCGCGGGGGCACCGTCGATCTGCAACTCGGCACCGAAGAAAAGACCATTCGCGCGCACATCCACCAAGAGCGGATGCCGCAGATCACGCAACCGCACCAGCATATGGGCCGAGACTGTTTCGGCGTTCTTCTGCAACCCCTCATCGCGAATGACGTCCAGAACCGCCAGCGCCGCAGCGGCAGAAACCGGGTTGCCGCCAAAGGTGTTGAAGTAGCTGAACGCCTGTCGAAAGGCCGCCATGATCGCGGGTGTGGTGGCCACCCCGGCAACCGGGTGGCCATTGCCCATCGGCTTGCCCATGGTCACGATATCAGGGCGAAAGCCCAATTTGTCATGGCCCCAGAAATGGCTGCCGGCGCGGCCGAACCCGGGCTGCACCTCATCGGAAATGACCAGCGCCCCTTCGGCCCGTAAGGCGGCTTCGGTCGGGGCCAGCCACCCCCGGGGCAAATTGGGCAAACCTTCATTGGCAAACATCGGGCAGATCAGCAGTGCTGAGGTGCCGAAGCCTGCCGCCTCCAGATCGGCCATAGCCTGACGGACATCAGCGGCAAAGATCTGGCCATCCGGGTCTGGCCGGGCAAGCGAGTTCGGTGCTGTCACCAGCCGCACATTCGGCCAGCGCCCACCAATGGGCGGCTTGCGCGTGGACAGTTGCGACACCGCCATGGTGTTACCGTGATAGGTGGCGTCGGTGGCGACGATGCCGGTTTGTCCGGTCGCGGCCTGCGCCATGCGGATCGCGATATCATTCGCTTCCGACCCCGTGCAGGTCAAAATCGCCTGCGACAGCCCATGGCTGAAGGTCGCTGTCAGCCGCTCGACATAGTCCAGAACCAGATCATGCAGGTAACGTGTATGAGTGTTCAGTAATCCGGCCTGCGTGCAGATCGCCTGCACCACGCGCGGGTGACAATGGCCGACATGGGCGACGTTATTATAGCAATCAAGATACCGTTTGCCGTTTGAATCCCACAACCAGACCCCTTGGCCCCGCACCATATGAACGGGCGTTCGGTAAAAGGTGGGAACATTTGGGCCCAGCAGGCGGGCGCGGCGATCCATCAGCGATTCGGTCATTCGTCGTCGCCAATCTTGCCGCGCAGGGACTTTACCTCGCCCCGCGCCGTCTTGGCAGCAACGCGGCGCAGCTGGCTGCCATAGGTCGGCTTTGTAGCGATGCGCCGTTTCGGCGCGACCAGTGCAGTGCGGATCATCTCAACCAGACGTTCACGAGCAATTTCGCGGTTTCTGGCCTGGCTGCGGGTGTCTTCGACCTGAATCACGATGGCACCCTCGGCCGTCCATTTTCGGCCCGCCAGCCGTTTCAGCCGCGCCTTGACCGGTCCGGTCAAATGCGGCGAGCGGTCCGCCTCAAACCGCAATTCCACCGCTGTCGACACTTTGTTGACGTTCTGCCCACCCGGACCAGAGGCCCGCATGAAGCTTTCCGACAGTTCCCAGTCGGCGATCGCCAAGGTTTCGGTGACATGCAGCATGATGGCGCGAACCTATTGCAATCCGCGCCCGTTGAGAAGGCGCTGAAGGGCTGCGCAAGAGAAAGGGTCGCCCGCTGGGGCGACCCTTTCCGAGTTCTGAGGAGATGGGCCAGTTAGGAAAAGGCCCAATCACGTGGTCTGTTTTGCCAAGGGGCTGCCCTTAGAAAACACCCCCCATGACTGTCCCGACACGTATCTCCAATATCACTCTAGACACTGGATCACCTCCTTTCAAATGATTGCCGATAGGGGAATCATCACACAGATTTTGTGTTTGTCAAAACAAATCACGCCAGTCTGGCAGTCAGTTTTCCGACAATGATCCGAAATGGCACCAGCGCAATTAGCGCCAGCGTGATCTTGACCGCCCAATCGGCTACGGCAAGTGAGGCCCAAAAAGGCAGCACGGGGCCGAGGCCCAACAGGGGCATGACCTCAGCCGCCCAAGAGATGTCATTGGCAGGTTCCAGCGCGATCAGGGCGGCGGAAAAGGCCACCGGGAAGAACAGGCAGGTGTCCAGCGTGGATGACACCAGGGTTGAGACCAGCGGAGCCGTCCACCAGCGGCCTCGGCGCAACCGATCAAACACCGCGATATCAATCAGTTGCGCACAGAGAAACGCCAAGCCAGAGGCCAGTGCAATCCGCAGCGTGACCAAGGGGCCAGCGTCGCCAATGATGCGGGTGCCGATAAAGGAGCAGACCAATCCAGTGAGGAACCCCGCCAACACCACGCGGCGAGCGGCGGCAGCCCCGGCGATGCGATTGGTCAGGTCAGTGACCAGAAAGGCAAAGGGATAGGTCAGTGCGCCCCAGGTCAGATAGCCGCCCAACGGGTGCTGCACCAGAATGTTTGACGCCACGACAATCGTGGCCATGGCAAGGATGCCGGGCAAAAGGCGGGTCATGCTATTGTCCGTTTTGACAAGGTTGCGGAAACTTGGCCCCCGGCGCAATCAGCACGATGGGGGTTCGCGGGGTCTAATCCGCGCCCAACGCCCCGTCAACGGGAATGGCATATTCGACAATCTCATTGCGCAGGTAGAAGATGAAATTGTCATCCGACACCATGGTCAGCCGAATCCGCCCCTGATCGTCCTGCCAAACCGACAGGCCTTCCAGATTATCGCGCGTGCCGGGGGCGGTTTCCAGAACCACCTGCCCCGCATCAAACCCGGTTGGACCCAGCGCAAACACCCGCACGCGCGAGGCAAAGCCCCGCAGACCCAGAAAGTTCCGCTCCAGCAGGTAGTAGCGCCCATCGGGGCCGAAATCGGCACCAACCGGCAGGAAATCACCTTGGCGCGGGATGCTGTAGGGCTGCGACCATTGCCCATCATAGACGTAGACCGGAAAGGGACGATCTTCCGCACCTGATCGTTCGGGCAGGGTGAACAGCCGCCCCTGCCTATCAATCGCCAGCGCCTCAAGCGAGGCATTTTCCTGCATGCGGCGAAAGGCATCCGGGCGCGGCAGATTGATCGCCGAGCCGTCAATTGCATCATAGCGCAGAACCCGCGCCACCCCTTCGAATGAGATATAGATCGTGCCGTCGTCGGCCCAGGCCAACCCCTCGCTATCGGCGCGGGCGCGGTTCAACGGGGCCTCGGCCTCGCCCTTCAGCAGGTGCAAGGGTGGGGCGTCAATGCCGGTGATCTGGCCATTGGCATCGCGGATCAGGCGGCCTTCGGTGATTGCCCCGCGATCTGACAGCGCCACAAATCGCAGGCCGTCCGGCGACAGATCAATTCCCGACATGCCTCCTAGGCGTATGTCATCGCCCGACCAAAGGAATGCGGTCAGAAACCCGGCGGGTTGGGTCGGTGCCGCGCTGCCCTGCAAGCCCAGAGCCAGCACGACCGCCGACGTCACTGCGAAGCAAGCACGTCTTTGCATTGGCCGGGCAGGTCCGCCATGGTGAATTGACGCGGGCCCCTTTTTCTGGGCGCGTCATCCTCTTTGGGTTTCTTTGATTTCGATTTCTTGGGCGGGCTCAGATAATCGGTCACCCACCAGTTCAGCGTGTCATCACAGCCGTTTCCGCCCTTTGACAGATCGGCAACAGTCGGCGTCTGCGTCTCGCAACTGCGCGCGCCTTTGGGGCATTTCAGCCGCACATGGAAATGCGTGTCATGCCCAGCCACCGGGCGCACCTTTTGCAACCATTTCTTATCGGCCTTGGTCGCGGTCTTGCAGATTTCCAGCTTGATCGCGGCGGCCACAAAGATGCGGTCCACCCGCGGATCACTGGCAGCCGTTTTCAAAAGCGCCCGCGCCTTTGGCCCCCAGTTCCCCGTCACCGACCGCTGATCGGCCGAGCGCATGGGGATAGAGCTGATACTTTCCCGTTCAGCCACCGACAGGTTCAGCCGCTTGGGTGCCAACCACCAGATATCGGCGTCCAGACCGATCTGGTGCGAGGCGTGGCCCGAGGTCATCGGCCCGCCGCGCGGCTGGCTGATATCGCCGATATACAGGCCGCGCCCCCAGCCCAGCGCAGCGGCTTGGCCCGACAGATCGACCAGAAACTGCACCATCGCCGGCTGGCCAAAATTGCGGTGCCGCGACAGGCGCATGGCCTGCCATGTCGGCCCGGATTCCGGCAATTGCATCATGCCCGCCCCACAGCCCCGGGCATAAGAGCCGATCGGCATCGACGCCTGCCGGCTGGGCATGTCCTTGGCCCCAAACAGTTGGTTGGCCAGCTTTTCCGCCATCGCCGGGGCGGGCAGGAACAGGGCAATACACAGTAGCGCGCGAACCAGCATCAGACTCTCTCACCTTTGGGGTTGACCCAGAGTAGCAGGATCATGCCCAACAGGAACAGCCCGATAAGCGGGGAAATGCCGATGCGGTAACTGCCGGTCACATAGGTGGTGGCCGAGACCAGCGCGGGGCCGACAAAGGCGGTGGCTTTGCCCGACAATCCATACAGGCCAAAGCCGCTGGCGGCGGTTTCTGGGGTGATGTGATAGACCATCAGCGTCCGGCTGGCCGCCTGTATGGTGCCGCCCGCAGCCCCGATCACCGCGCCGCACAGGTAGAACACCAGATCCGGTATAGCCGAGCCTGCCGCCATCTGCACGCCAAACAGGCTGTCCGGTGTCAGCCCAACCATCACGGCGACCACGGCGGTCAGCGCCAGGATTGACCAGATGATCACCACCTTGGGGCCGAACCGCGCATCCAACCGCCCGCCCAGCCAGCTGAACACAGCCGCCGTCACCGCCGCCAGCACGCCAAAGGTGCCGCTTTGCACCACGCTCCAGCCCATGGCGTTGCTGGCGTATGCACCGCCCAGACCATAAACCGCATTCAACGAATCCCGGTAGAACATAGAGCTGAGCAGGAAAGCGCCCAGACTGCGACGCTGGCCCAGAGCGCGGATCGAGTGCCACAGATCGCCCAGGCTTTGGATAACAGTGCGACGGGGGCCGCGGGTCGGCGGCTCTCGCACCCACAGCGCAAAGGGGATCATGAAGGCGATGAACCAGATCGCGGTAAAGGGGCCCACGGCACGGGTGCCCTGATTGGTGGCGGCATCCAGACCCAGCGCTGGCGAAAGGCCGATCAGGGTTTTGCCGCTGTCGCCGTCCTGGGCAAAGAACATCAGCATCACCACCAGCGCCAGCACGCCCCCCACATAGCCAAAGGCAAAGCCGGTTCCCGAGATCTTGCCCAGCTCTTCGGGTTCGGCCAGATCGGGCATCAGAGCATTGGTGAAATTCGTCGCCATCTCCATGCCGACAAAGCCCAGGCTGAACCAGAATACCGGCCAGGCCAGCGTGGGCAGGGTGGGCAAAGTCCACCACAGCATGAATGATCCCACCACATACATGGTTGAGAATAGCCAGATCCACATCATCTTGCGGCCGGCACCGTCGGCAATGGCTCCCAGAACCGGCGACAAAAAGGCGATCACGATGCCGGTAATGGTCAGCCCCGCTGACCAATAGGTCTGCGCCATCGCCTTGGCAGCCTCGGGATCTGCTCCGCCGGCAGTAAAATGGGCGCGGGCGACCTCGGCGAAATAGGGGCCGAAGATAAAGGTCAAAAGCAGGGTGTTGTAGGGTTGGCTGGCCCAGTCAAAGAAATACCAGCCCCAGATGCGTTTGCGCGCGCTGACCATACCCTGCCCCTTTTTCATTGCGCGCAGACTGCGCTGAATTGTTCAGGCGGCGCAAGCGTCACCCCAGGGGCTGCGCCGGTTCGGGCGGCCAGGGGCGCGTGGCGTCGGCACTGATCCAGGCCTGCACCCATTCTGGCAGGGCCGGGCTGTCGGGCGGATGTCCCATCGCCACCGCCATCTCGGCAGGCGGCACGATCCCGCGCTTGCCTTGCGTGATGGCGGATCGCAACAGCGCCTGCGAGGTGCAGGCGCCGCGCACCCACATGCTCTGGTCCATATAGACGAACCGCCCGTCCCAGCCCAACACTCGGGTCTGCATCGTAATCCGGTCAAACATCCTGACCCGCTTGCGATAGCGCACCGAAGCCCCCGCAACCGCCAGCCCCCAACCCTTTGCCTTGGCAATCCGGTGCAGCCCGGTGCGGCCAGCCATCGGAATGCGGCCCAGATCATACAGCGTCAGGGTGCGGCCGTTGTTCAGCTCCATCCACGGGTCAATGTCCTGCGGCCAGCACAGATGATGGCTGACATGGGTGTCAAAGATGCCCAAAGGCGCAGCTTTGCGGTATTTCAGCAGTTCTTTGACCATGCGCAGATAGGGATACATCCGGGGCCTCCTGTGGCTGGGCCGACCTGCCGCCCGAGGCCGCAAAGGTCAAGCCTGACCTTGCGTTGGGCATTGCCCTTTTTGTGGCCATTCGCTACCTAGACACCATAGATTGTGGGTGGGCTGGGCATGACATCACTATTTCAGATTTTGATGCTGATCCTTGGGGTCGTGCAATTCATCATCTTTGCCCAGATCATCATGTCCTGGCTGATCAACTTTCAGGTGTTGAACCTGCGCCAGCCGCTGGTCGGGCAGTTATGGGACGGTCTGAACCGTCTGCTTGAGCCGATCTACTCACAGGTGCGCCGGGTCATTCCGGTGACATCCGGCATCGACTTTGCGCCGTTGGTCGTTCTGCTGGCCGTTTATGCCCTGAAGATCGTGCTGCAAAACAACGCCGCCGCCTTTTACTGATGCCCACCCCCGCCGCGCTCTTGGCCGAGGTTTTCGGCTTTCCCGAATTCCGCCCCGGTCAGGAAGAGATCGTTGAGGCGGTTCTGGCGGGGCGCAACACGCTGGCGATCATGCCCACGGGTGGCGGAAAATCTCTTTGTTTCCAATTACCTGCGCTGTGCCGTGATGGGGTGACAGTGGTAATTTCACCCTTGATCGCGTTGATGCGCGATCAGGTGCGGTCCCTGCGTGAGGCAGGGGTAGAGGCGGGCGCGCTGACATCCGGCAACACCGAGGAAGAAACCGAACAGGTGTTCACCGCACTGGATGAGGGGCGGCTAAAGCTATTGTACATGGCGCCCGAGCGGTTGGGCGCGATGGCCACCCTGCCGATGTTACGGCGGATTGGCGTTACGATGATTGCGGTGGATGAGGCGCATTGCGTGTCGCAATGGGGCCATGATTTCCGCCCCGATTACCTGCGCATCGGCGATCTGCGCCGCACGCTGAACGTGCCCTTGGCCGCCTTTACCGCCACGGCGGATGAGGAGACGCGGGCCGAGATCGTCACGCGGCTGTTTGACGGGCAGGCCCCGGCAACCTTCTTGCGCGGGTTTGACCGGCCCAATATCCATCTGGCCTTTGCGGTGAAAGACAGCCCGCGCGATCAGATCCTGTCCTTTGCCGCCGCCCGGCGCGGCCAATCGGGCATCGTTTATTGCGGCACGCGGGCCAAGACCGAAACGCTGGCCGCCGCGCTGAAAGCCGACGGGCACCTGGCGCTGGCCTATCATGCGGGACTTGACCCCGAACAGCGCCGCTTCGTGGAAACCCGGTTTCAGCGCGATGACGGGCTGATTGTGGTGGCAACCGTGGCCTTTGGCATGGGCATTGATAAGCCCGACATCCGCTGGGTCGCGCATGCCGATCTGCCCAAATCAATCGAGTCCTACTATCAGGAAATCGGCCGCGCCGGCCGCGATGGCAGCCCGGCCGAGACGATGACCCTATATGGCCCCGATGATATCCGCTTTCGCCGCACCCAGATCGACGAAGGGGCCGCGCCGATGGACCGCAAGCAGGCCGATCATGGCCGGTTGAACGGACTCTTGGGTCTGGCCGAGGCGGTGGCCTGCCGCCGTCAGGTCTTGCTGCGCTATTTCGGTGAAAACCCGCAGCCCTGCAGCAATTGCGATCTGTGTGACCGGCCCGCCGAGGTGTTCGACGCCACCGACGCCGTGCGCAAGGCGATGTCGGCGATGCTGCGCACCGGTGAATCCTTTGGCGCGGGCCATCTGATCGATATTCTGACCGGCAGCATGACCGATAAGGTGCAGCAGCGGCGGCATGACCAGTTGCCCACATTCGGCGTGGGGCGAGAGCTGACCAAACCGCAATGGGGCGCAGTTTTCCGGCAGATGATGGGCCGCGATCTGGTCCGTCCCGATCCAGAACGCCACGGGGCCTTGCGGATGACCGAAGCCGCGCGGCCCGTCTTGCGTGGCGAAGTCCCGGTGACCCTGCGCAAGGACGGGATGAAGGCCGTGGCCCGCGCGCCCATCCCCACACAAGTGGCCGAAGAGGATGCGCCATTACTGTCTGCGCTAAAGGCCAAGCGGCGGGCGCTGGCCGAGGCAGCCTCGGTCCCGGCCTATGTCATCTTCGCCGATCGCACGTTGATCGAGATGGCGGAAAAACGGCCCGTGACGCTGGATCAGATGGCCGGGATCACCGGGGTTGGCGCGAAAAAGCTGGAGAGCTATGGGCGGGCGTTTCTTGAGGTGATCACCGGCGCTGCACAGGCGCTGCATCCGGCGCGGATGGCTTTGGCCGGGCGGCCCGCCGGCGCGGTGTTTGACCGGCTGGCCGAAGTGCAACTGCAGTTGCAGCGGGGTCAGGATGGCACGGAAAAGCCGCTGTCCTGCACCCATTCCACCCTGCGCCAGATCGCCGAACGCCGTCCCCGCTCGGTGGATGAGATTGAACGGGTTCAGGGCGTGGGGCCGCAAAAGGCCGAACGCTTTGGCGCGGCCTTCCTTGCCGTGCTGCACAATGCGCCCTAAGTCGGCGGGAAAGGAGACTGCCATGCTTTGCGTGATATCCCCAGCGAAGCGGCTGAACGAGACGCCGCGCGTGCTGGAAGACGGTCAGGATCTGACCCAGCCCACATTTGCGGGCGAGGCGTGGCAGCTGGTTCAGGCCGCGCGCGCGCTGTCAGTGTCCGACCTGCGCGGGTTGATGCGCTTGTCAGAGCAGCTGGCGCAGTTGAACCATAACCGCTTTGCCGCCTATCGCCGCAGCCCCGCGCCCGCGGTGACCTTCCCGGCCATTCACTGCTTTGCCGGCGATACCTATGCGGGCCTTGAGGCCGCAACCATGGGCCCCGATGCCCTGCGCTGGGCCGACGGACATTTGCGGATCCTGTCGGGGCTATACGGGCTGTTGAAACCGATGGATGCGATCCAGCCTTACCGGCTGGAGATGGGCAGCCGGCTGGCAAACCCGAGGGGAGCCGATCTTTACGCCTTTTGGGGCGACCGCATTGCCAAGGCACTGAACGCCCAGGGGGCTGCGGTAGGGGCACAATTTTTGCTCAACTGCGCCTCTATCGAGTATTTCACCGCAGCCCAGCGCAAGACCCTGAAACTGCAGGTGATCTCTCCGATCTTTCTGGAAGAGAAGGCCGAAGAGGCAAAGATCATCTCATTCTTTGCCAAAAAGGCGCGCGGGGCGATGGCGCGGTATCTGTGCGAGAACCACCTGACCGATCCTACCGATCTGCAGGGCTTTGACGCTGGCGGCTATGCCTATCGCCCCGACCTGTCGGCCCCCGACCGCCCGGTTTTCAGCCGGACAGCAGTACAAGACCTGGCGGCCTAGGCGTCAGGCGGCGGCTTCCTCCGCCACGATCACAGGACGCGCGCCAGCGGGACAGAACTCGGTCAGGGCGTCGGTGATGGCCGCCTTGCGCAGCGGTTTCGTCATATAGCGGTCGATCCCGGCGGCCAGAATCGCCTCTGAATCACCTTCCATTGCATGGGCGGTCAGGGCGACAATCGGCACATGGGCGCCATTCATTTCAGCGGCACGAATGGCGCTCGCGGCCTCTTTTCCGTCCATCTCGGGCATAGAGATGTCCATGAAAATCAAATCGGGATGAAAGCTGCGCCACAGGTCAACCGCCTCACGCCCATTGTTGGCAAAGACCAAATCGATGTCGAACCCCTTGACCATCTTTTGAAACACCAACTGATTGGTCTTGTTGTCTTCGGCTGCCAATACACGCATCTGCCGCACGGCCACCGGAGCATTGATCGGGGCACTGGCCGGCGTATCGGCGACGGGTGCAGGGCCGGTCAACTCATTCAGGCGGCGATACAATTCTGCCCGCAGGACCGGCTTTTGCAAGAACGCATCCACCGATGCAGCCTCTTCACGGCCCCGCCCACCGGCCGGGTTCGACGACAGCAACACGATGGGCAGCTTATGCCCCAAATCCCGCACCCGTGCGGCCAGATCAAGGCCGTCCATCTCAGGCATGTCATGATCGGTCAACAGCACATCAAATTCGACGTCGCCCGCCAATGCTTGCAGCGCATCGGAACCCGAACGACACAGCGTTACAGTAATTCCGCATGGTGTCAGCTGACGCTCCAGAATAGTGCGGTTGATGAATTGGTCGTCCACCACCAGCGCGCGACGGATCGCAACCGGGGGGCGGATCGGGTCGGACCCTTCGGCCACCGGCAACGTCACGCGAAACCCAAAACTGGAGCCTTTGCCCGCTTCGCTGTCAACCCAAACGGCGCCGCCCATCCGTTCAATCAAACGGTGGGTGATCGCCAGACCAAGGCCGGTGCCTTCGTATTTCCGGTTACGCTCGTCTTCGACCTGATTGAACTCGCCAAAAATGTGGTCCAGATTTTCGGCCGCGATGCCGATGCCAGTATCTTCCACCGTGACGTGCAGTTGCTGACGGCCATCTTCGGTCTCTATGCCGACCACACGGGTCAGGACGTGGCCGGTTTCGGTGAATTTCACCGCATTGCCGATCAAATTGGTCAGCACCTGCCGTAACCGGCCCGGATCACCAACATACCGGGTGGGCAGGAACATATCGAAGTCGATCATCAGATCCAGCCCCTTTTCCCGCGCGCGGGGCTGCAACAGCATGGTCACCTCATGGATTGTCCTTTCCAGGTCAAAAGGTTCGGGGTGAATGGTCATCCGCTCGGCTTCCAGTTTGGAATAGTCGAGGATGTCGTTGATGATCACCAACAACGCCTCGCCAGACGACCGGATGGTCTCGGCGAACAGGCGCTGCTCTTCGGACAGGGATGTATCGCACAACAGCTCGGCCATGCCGACCACACCATTCATCGGCGTGCGGATTTCATGACTCATATTGGCCAGGAAGGCCGATTTGGCGCGGCTGGCGGATTCGGCGGCGATGCGGGCGGCCTCCAGCGCAGTTTGCTGTTCGCGCAGTTGGGTAATGTCGGCCCGCAGGCCGACGCGCCCCCCGTCGGGGGTGACATGATCCGATTCCAGTATCCATTGCCCGTTCTCCAGCTGGCATTCGCTGGTCTCCTTGGCCTCACGGAATTGGCGCAGTCGGCCTGCCAGCCACTCATCCTCGCGGCCTTTGGCTTCGGGAACATGGCCGTTGCGCAGCCCAAACAGCAATAGATCTTCGAACGAAGTGCCGGGCAGGGCAATCGCGGCACTGTCGGGGAACATTTCGCGGTAACGTTGGTTGCAGGTCAAAAGACGTTCCTCCCGGTCAAAAAGCACAAAGCCGTCGGGCAACGCCTCGATCGCGGCCCAGATTCGCATTTCTTCTGTAATATCAAAGACAAGTGTGACCATGTCGCCGTCACGCGCGCGACGATCGACCATCCGGATCCAAGAGCCGTTGGCCAACTTGACGGTTTCCGCCTCAATCAGATCATCGCTCAGGCGGGCGACCATGCGGGCGGTCCAGTCGTCACGGTCCTCACCCTGAAAGTCAACGATGCCGATTTCGGCCGCCAACGCGATCAGCTCTGGATAACCCATGCCATCGGCGATGCCTTCGCCCGAGAAAAACGCGCGAAAAGAGTGGTTCGCGGTAATCAACTGCAGGTGCGAATCGAATACGGCAAATCCGTCGCGGATGGTGTTGATAGAATCCCATAGCCGCCGTTCGGCCATGACCGCCACGGTATGCGCGCGCTTCAGATCACCCTGATAACGACTGTTCTGCCCCTTCAGCTCTTCGGCCTCAGAGCGGGCGGAATGCACAACCTGGCGCTGCTCGACGATCTGGTCGGACAGCGACCGCGCATGCAGGGCCAGCTTTTCATTCGCGGCGAACAATTCGCGCGTTTTCTGCTCCAGCAGACGTTCGGCGGCCAACCGCCCGCGCCGTTCCTTTGCCAGTCTTTCCGTAAGGTCCATTCTGCCCCTGCGCCGACTTTTGTCTGCCCGACCGGTGGCTGCGTTCTATCGCCGCATCCGGTATTCCCCACTATTCTCACCCACCAAGATGAACCAAAACTTAACGTTGATCCGATGAGAGCCGCCTTGCCGGATTTCAGACCGCGTGCGACAGTCAGGCAATCTGGAAGAGGGATAATTTGATGCGCAATTTCATCGGGGCCGCAGTCGCGGCGTTGGTTCTGGCTACTTCAGGCATCGCCACGGCCGAGGATCTGATTCCCCAGCGTCGGGTCATCGTGACCGAGAATGCAGACCTGCCCGGCGGTGACATTGCGTCGATCTTTGACACCACGGCCGACGCTTGTGAGCGGGCCTGCCTGACCAATACGAAATGCCAGGCGCTGACCTTCAACACCCGCAACGGTAGCTGCTTTCTGAAAGCCGACCCGGGTGAGCCGGCGTTCTTTCAGGGCGCGCAATCGGCGGAGGTTGTTTCGGGCGATCCGGCCGTGATCGCGGCCGCCCCTGGCCTGCGCGCGCAGCTGACCTTTTTGTCAGATTACAATATCTCTTCTGCCTTCGACATCGCCCAGTCGCTGGGGCGCACCCACACCTCGGGCGCATGGTCGGTGGATGACCATCTGCAGGCCGCTGCGGAAAATGAGGCGCGGGGCGATTGGGCAATGGCCATGGCCTTTACCGGAGCGGCGCTGAACATCCGCGATTCGGCCGATCTGTGGCAAGAATACGCGCGGCGCGCACTGCGGGGCGCGAAGGCCATCCCGAACAACCGCAGTTGGTATGAGAACCGCGCCTTTCTGGCCTCGATCAACGCCTATCTTCGGTCGGGGTCTGCGGCGCAGCGGCACAACATTTTGGTCCTGATGGCCGATGTTTTGGAACGGACGGGCCGCGGACGCGACACCGTTCAGGCATTGCGACTGGCGCAATCGCTGCAAGAGCGGGCGGATACCGCGGTCCTGCTGGACGATGCCATCGGCAAATACGGTTTTCGCATCGTTGACAGCTCGGTTGAGGCCGATCTGGCCCGCCCGCGCATCTGTGCCGAGTTTTCCGAGGAATTGGTGCCCTCGGGTGTGGACTATGCCAATTTCGTGAAACTGCCCGAAGCCGGCCTGACTGTTGAGCTAAGCGGATCGCGGCGGCTGTGCGTCGTTGGGGCAACCCATGGCGCGCGCTACACCCTGACATTCCGCGAAGGGCTGCCAGCGCAAGATGGCCAGACCACGGCCAAAAGCGTGGATCTGACGCTGTATGTGCGCGACCGCAACCCCGGCGTCCGCTTTCCTGGTCGCGGCTATATGCTGCCGAAAACCGCCGAAGCGGCCCTGCCGATCGACACCGTCAACACTGACAAGCTGAATCTGACGTTGTTCCAGATAACTGACCGCAACATTCTGCGCTCTATCCAAAACAGCTATTTCGGCCAGTCTATGCAGGAATATGACGAGTCCTATTTCACCGATGAGGTCGGACAAGAGATCTGGAAAGGCACCGCTACCGTCACCCAGGATGTGAACAAAGACATCACCACCCGTCTGCCGCTGGCAGAGGCCCTGAAGGACCGGCCCGCCGGGATCTACGCGCTGAAAGCGGCGGTGCCGGGGGTTGATCCCTATGTGGTGCCGGCGGCCTGGCAATGGTTTGTCGTCTCGGATCTGGGGGTGACCAGCGTCAGCGGGATCGACGGGCTGCATGTCTTTGTGCGCAGTCTGGGCTCAGCAGCGGCCAAGCCGGGGGCAACGGTTCAGTTGTTGAACCGCGCGAATGCGGTTCTGGGCACTGCGCAGACGGATGACCAGGGCTATGTCCGCTTTGACGCCGGGCTGACGCGCGGCAAAGGCGGGGCGTCGCCCGCTATGCTGGTGGTCAAAGAAGGTGACAACGACATCGCCTTTTTGTCGCTGACCGACCCCGAGTTTGACCTGTCAGATCGCGGCGTTGAAGGGCGTGAGCCTGCGCCGCCGGTGGATGTGTTCCTGACCACAGATCGCGGTGCCTACCGCGCGGGTGAGACGGTTTATGCCACCGCGCTGGCTCGCGATGCGGTTGCCGCATCGGTGGATGGCCTGCCGCTGACCGCCGTTCTGAACCGCCCCGATGGCGTGGAATATTCCCGCCAGCTGGTTGAGGACAAGGGCGCGGGCGGGCATGTCTTTGCGCTGCCGATTGCAGGTTCGGCCCAGCGCGGGGTCTGGACTCTGCAGGTGCTGGCCGATCTGGACGCAGCCCCCCTGGCCAGCAAAACCTTTCTGGTTGAGGATTTTCTGCCCGAACGTATCGACTTTACCCTGACCAAAGATGACTCGCCCCTGACGCTGACTGGCGAACCTTCAGTGTTGACGGTTGCGGCCAAATATCTGTTTGGTGCCCCCGGTGCCGGACTGGCGGTTGAGGGTGAAGTTCTGTTGCGTGCGGCGGCGGGGCTGAAAGACTATCCGGGCTATGTCTTTGGCCGTCAGGATCAACCCTTTTCGGCCACGATGGATTCGCTCAGCGGCACCAGCACCGATGAGGCCGGGGTCAGTCTGGTAGAGCTGACTCTGCCGCAAGTCGAAGATCCGGGCCGCCCGGTTGAGGCGCTGATCACCGTTCGGGTTGCCGAAGGCTCGGGCCGGCCAGTGGAACGGCGGTTGACCGAGGCGGTGGTGCCTGCAGCCGCGATGATCGGGGTCAAGCCCCTGTTTGACGGCGTGGTCGGCGAAGGCGATGAGGCGCGGTTCCAGCTGATCGGTGTGGGCACCGATCTGGGCCGGGTGGGCATGCAGGTGAAATGGCGGCTGAACCGGATTGAGACCGATTATCAATGGTATCAGAACGGCGGCAACTGGAACTGGCAGCCGGTGGTCACCCGCAGCACGGTTAGCGAAGGTGACGCGACCCTGAGCGATCAGATGGTCGAAATTTCGGCCCCGGTGTCCTGGGGTCAGTATGAGCTGATGGTCGAGCGCACCGATGGCGCGCTGGCGACCACCTCCACCACGTTCTGGGCCGGGTGGTATGCGCCTGCGGATGCCAGCTCTACCCCCGACACGCTGGAATTGTCGCTGGACAAGCCGGCCTATAAGCCCGGTGACACCGCCACGCTGCGGGTGGTGCCGCGGGCGGCTGGCACAGCGCTGGTGACGGTGCTGTCAAACCGGCTGGTCTCGATGCAGGCGGTTGAGGTGAAAGAGGGTGAAAACCTGATTCCGCTGCCGGTAACGGCCGAATGGGGCGCAGGCGTTTACGTGACCGTATCGGCTTTGCGTCCGATGGATGTGGCCGCAGGCCGCAATCCGGCGCGGGCGCTGGGTCTGACCTATGCCTCTATTGACCCCGGCGCGCGGGCGTTGAAAACAACGGTTGAGATGGCCGCCGAATCGGCTCCGCGTGGGCCGTTGGACGTGGCGATCAAGGTTGATGGTATCGCCGCAGGCGAGACCGCCTATGTGACAATTGCCGCAGTGGATGTGGGCATTTTGAACCTGACTGGATTCAAGGCCCCCGATCCGCAAGACTATTACTTTGGCCAGCGCAAGCTGGGCGTGGGCATCCGTGACGTCTATGGCCGTCTGATTGACGGGCTGAATGGGGCCGAAGGTCAGGTGCGGTCCGGTGGGGACGCGGGCGCGCAGGCGCGGCTGCAGGCGCCCCCCCCCACAGAAGAACTGGTGGCCTATTTCACCGGCCCGGTTCAGGTGGGCGCCGATGGCTATGCCCGTGCCAGCTTTGACCTGCCGTCGTTCAATGGCACGGTCAAGGTGATGGCCGTAGCCTGGACCAAGACCGGCATAGGCCAGGCATCGCAAGACGTGCTGGTGCGCGACCCCGTCGTGGTGACTGCCAGCCTGCCGCGTTTCATGGCGCCCGGCGACCAAAGCCGTCTTTTGCTAGAGATTGTTCATGCCACCGGGCCATCGGGCCGGATGGGGCTGGATGTGACCGGCCATGGCGTGACGCTGGGCGATGTGCCCTCGGGCTTTGATCTGGCCGACAACGGCAAGATCGTGTTTGAGGTGCCGGTGACCGCCGGGGCCCTGGGCAATCAGACCATCGACGTGGCCTTGACCACGCCCGATGGCAAGGTGCTGAAAAAGACCCTGACCCTGCCGGTGCAGATGAACGATCCCGAGATCGTCAAGGTCAGCCGGCTGGACCTGAAAAAAGGCCAGAGCTTTACCTTTGATCAGGCGGTGTTCACCGGGTTGGTTGACGGGTCAGGCAAATCGGTGATGGCCGTTGGCCCCTTGGGTCGGCTGAATGCGCCGGGCCTGTTGGCCACGCTGGACCGCTATCCCTATGGCTGCACCGAACAGATGACCAGCCGCGCGCTGCCGCTCTTGTACTTTGACGAAGTGGCCCGCGTGATGGACCTGAAAGGCGCTGACAACATTCAACAGCGGATTGATCAGGCGATCATCGAGATCCTGGCAAATCAGGGATCCGAGGGCAGCTTTGGTCTCTGGGGGGCCGGATCGGGTGATCTTTGGCTGGATTCCTTTGTCACCGACTTCCTCAGCCGGGCCAAGGCGCAGGGCTATGCGGTGCCGGATCTGGCGCTGAAGAACGCGCTGGCGAACCTGCGCAATCAGGTGAATTACGCGCCGGATTTTGACGCTTCCTCCAATGGGGGCGGCACGGAGCTGGCCTATGCACTGATGGTGCTGGCCCGCGAGGGGGGGGCGGCGATTGGTGATCTGCGCTATTATGCCGACGTCAAGGGCGATGACTTTGCCACCGCCCTGGCGCAGGCCCAGTTGGGTGCCGCGCTGGCCTCCTATGGCGATCAGCCGCGGGCGGATGCGATGTTCCGCAAAGCAGGCGCGCGGATGTCGGCGCTGTTGGCAACCGAAACCGCCCAGGTCTGGCGGGCGGATTATGGCACCAACTACCGCGATGTTGCCGCCATCCTGACGCTGGCGGTTGAGGCAGGCACGACCATGATCGACCGCGAAGAACTGACCAGCCGGATCGCGCGGGCTGGCACCCATCTGTCGACCCAAGAGGCGACCTGGGCGCTGATGGCAACCAATGCGCTGATTGACCGGCCCGATACCTCGGGGATCAAGATCAATGGCGCTGCGGCTACCGGCCCCTTGGTCAAGGTGCTGACGGCCGGCCAAGACCCCGTCACCGTCACCAACGAAGGGCCGGATACCACGATCACCATCAGCACTTATGGCGTGCCATCGGTCCCGGAACCGGCAGGCGGCAACGGCTATGCCATTGCCCGCAGCTACTACACTCTGGACGGGCAACCGGCCTCGTTGGACGGGCTGAAAGTGGGTGACCGGTTGGTTGCGGTGATCGAGGTAACGCCGTTCGGATATTCGGACGGGCGGTTGATCGTGGCCGATCCGTTGCCTGCGGGGTTTGAGATCGACAACCCGAACCTGATATCGGGCGGCTCGACCGCAAATCTGGACTGGCTGGATGCGCTGGATAACGTGACGCACAGCGAGTTCCGTCAGGACCGTTTCATCACCGCGGTGGACTGGTCATCGAAGAACAGCTTCCGGCTGGCCTATGTGGTGCGGGCTGTGTCACCCGGCACGTTCCATCAGCCCGCTGCCTCGGTTGAGGATATGTATCGCCCCGATTACCGCGCGCGCAGCGATGCGGGCACGGTGACGATCGCCCAGTGACGCGATGCGCGCGCGCTGGTTCATAACGGCAGCGGCAGGCCTCTGGCTTGCCGCTGTGGGCCGCGATGGCGTTGATGGGTGGATCGACGCCACTGTCCTGCCCCCTCTTGGGGTCGCCACCTCGGTTGAGGTGCTGGACCGGAACGGCGCGCTGTTACGGGCCTATACCGTTGCCGATGGCCGCTGGCGGTTGCATGTCGATCTGGCCGATGTGGACCCCGCCTTTATCGACATGCTGCTGAATTATGAAGATCGCCGCTTTCGCGAGCACCCCGGCGTGGACTGGCGGTCCATGCTGCGGGCGGCGGCGCAGGCGGCATGGAATGGCCGCATCGTCTCGGGTGGATCAACCCTGTCGATGCAGGTCGCGCGGTTGCTGGAAGATGGCAGCACCGGGCAGGTTGACGGCAAGTTGCGCCAGATACGCGTCGCATTGGCGCTGGAGCGGCGGCTGACCAAGGATGAAATCCTGGCGTTGTATCTGCACCTTGCCCCCTATGGCGGCAACCTTGAAGGGGTGCGGGCGGCGTCTCTGTCGTATTTCGGCAAGGAACCGGGGCGGCTGACCCCAGCCGAAGCGGCCCTCTTGGTCGCCATTCCACAAAGCCCGGAAACCCGCCGCCCCGACCGCGCCGCGGACCGGGCCGAGGCGGCGCGCAACCGCGTGTTGGACCGGGCGGTGACGTTCCACCTGATCGACGCCGAAGAGGCGACGGCCGCCCTGCGCGAACAGGTGCCCGGCCTGCGCAAGCCCTTTCCGGCCTATGCCCCGCATCTGGCCGACCGCGCCCGTCTGGCCGACCCTATCGCAGGCGAACATCATCTGACGCTGGATCTGCCGTTGCAGAAAAAGCTGGAGGCTTTGGCGCAGGAATCGGTGCAAGGCCGCGGCGCGCAGTTGCAGACCGCCATCATTGTGGCCGATCACAAATCGGGGCAGATCTTGGCCTCGGTCGGCTCAGCCGGGTTCCGCGATGACGGGCGGCAGGGCTTTGTCGATATGACCACTGCCTTGCGCAGCCCCGGATCCACATTGAAGCCGCTGGTCTATGGGCTGGCCTTTGACGACGGCCTGGCCCACCCCGAAACGATGATCGACGACAAGCCCACGGTTTTCGGCACCTATGCGCCGCAAAACTTTGACCATCTCTATATGGGCACGATCCGGGTGCGTGAGGCGCTGCAGATGTCGCGCAACATCCCCGTTGTCGTGCTGACCGAGGCGTTGGGGCCAGCAAAACTGCTGTCAGCCATGGGCAAGGCGGGCATGGGGTATCAGTTGCCCGGTGGCCAGCCGGGGCTGGCGGTCGCCTTGGGCGGCGTGGGTGTGTCGCTGCAGGATATGGTTCAACTCTACGCCACCCTCGCGCGCGGCGGCGTGTCCCTGCCGCTGACCTGGCAAATGGATCAAGACGGGGCCGAGGGGCAGCGCGTGATCAGCGCCGTTGCGGCCTGGGAAGTGGGCGATATTCTGGCCGGGCTGGCTCCGCCGCCCGGTGCGCCGGAAAACCGGCTGGCCTATAAGACCGGCACCTCTTACGGGCACCGAGATGCCTGGGCCATTGGTTATGACGGACGGCATGTGATCGGGGTCTGGATGGGCCGGGCCGATGGCACGCCGGTGCCGGGCGTGTTCGGTGCCGATCTGGCGGCCCCGGTGCTGTTTCAGGCCTTCAACCGGCTGAAACCCAAGCTGGACCCGCAGCCTCCTGCCCCGCCGGCGACCCTGCTGGTGTCAAACGCGCAACTGCCGCAGCCCTTGCAAAGGTTCCGCTCGCGCACCGCGGCGTTTGAAGTCGCGGCAGATGCCCCCGCCGTGGCCTTTCCCCCCGATGGCGCAGAAGTAGAGCTGCTGCCCGCAGGCCTGATGGTGCAGGTGCGCGGCGGCACGGCACCCTTTACCTGGCTGGTTGATGGCTTGCCGCTGCAAGTCGCCACGCGCGAGCGTGAGAGCATGCTCGCGCTGCCGGAAACCGGCTATGTCACCCTGTCGGTGATTGATGCGACCGGGCGATCAGCCCGGTCAACGGTGCGGCTGCGCTAGACCCGTTCGATCGCCAGCGCAATGCCCTGCCCACCACCGATGCACATGGTGATCAGCGCGGTCTTGCCGCCGATACGCTCCAGCTCATACAGCGCTTTGACGGTCAGGATGGACCCCGTGGCACCGACAGGATGGCCCAGTGCTATGGCACCACCGTTGGGGTTCACCTTTGCGGGGTCCAGATCCAGCGCGCGGGAAACGGCGATGGCCTGGGCGGCGAATGCTTCATTCGACTCAACCACATCAAAGGATTGCGACGTCACGCCCAGTTTGGCACATAGCGCACGCACCGCCGGAATGGGGCCCAGCCCCATCACCTTCGGGTCCACCCCCGCCACCGCCCAGCCCATGATGCGGGCGCGCGGGGTCAGCCCTTTGACCGCATCGGCCCGCGCCAGAACCAGCGCCGCCGCGCCGTCGTTCAGCCCCGAGGCATTGCCCGCCGTCACGCAGCCATCCTTTTGAAATGCCGGACGCAGACCGGCCAAAGCCTCGGCCGTAGTCGCCTTGGGGTGTTCGTCAACCGAGAAGGACACTGTGCCTTTGCGGCCCGCAATCTCAACCGGAGTGATCTGGTCGGCAAACCGCCCCTCGGCAATTGCCCGTGCCGCGCGCGCCTGGCTTTCCAGTGCAAAAGCGTCTTGATCCGCGCGCGAAATCGCACCCGCGGCAGCAACGTTTTCCGCCGTGATGCCCATGTGCCCGGTGCCAAACGGGCAGGTCAGCGCGCCGGTCATCATGTCTATGGCCTTGGTGTCGCCCATCTTTTGCCCCCAGCGCACGGCGGGCATGGCATAGGGTGATCGGCTCATACATTCCGCACCGCCGGCCAACGCTATCTGCGCGTCATTCAGCATCAGCGCCTGTGCGGCCGAGACAATCGCCTGCGCGCCCGACCCGCACAGCCGGTTGACGTTCATCGCGGGCGAGGTTTCCGGCACCCCTGCCTGCATTGCAGCCACACGGCCCAGATACATATCGCGAGGTTCAGTATTGATGACGTGGCCAAAAACGACGGTGCCGATCTGTGCAGGTTCTACCCCGGCGCGGGAGATCGCCGCACGGGCGGCCACTGTGGCGATGACGATCGGCGGCAATGACGAAAGCGCGCCGCCAAAAGTGCCGATAGCCGTGCGGGCGGCGGAAAGAATGAAGATATCGGTCATGGCTGCACCTTTTCGGGATGGGCCGCTTGCACGGCGGGAAGGGTTTCCAGTCTGGCGATGATCCGCGCTATTGTCGGCCATGGGCCTACGTCCAGACCAACGCGGCGTGCATTGTAGATCTGCGGGATCAGGCACAGATCGGCCATGCTGACCTCATCGCCATGGCAGAACAGCCCGGTTTGCGGGGCGTCCAGCGTCCGCTCTACCGCAGACATCCCGGCACCGATGTATTGGATCTGCCAGTCATCGGCGGTGAAACTGCCGCCGGCCAACTGTGCCACATGGTTGCGAACCGACAGGTTGCAAATCGGTGCAATCTCCATCGCCACCGCATAAGACAGCGCCCGCACCCGCGCCCGGCCCGGCGCATCATCGGGCAAAAGCCCGCCATGGGTATCGTTCAGATATTCGATGATCGCCAAGGATTGCGTCAGCAGCATGCCGTCAATCTGCAGCGTCGGCACCAGCCCCTGGGGGTTGCGCGCCAGATTGGCCTCGGCCCGCTGTTCGCCCTTTACCAAATCCACCGGGATGGCCGCATAGGGCAACCGCAGCAGGTTCAGCGCCAGCCGCACCCGATATGAGGCGGATGAGCGCCAGTAGTCGAATAGCGTGATCATGCGTCCTCCAGCAGTTTCAACAGGGCGCGGCGAAAGGGGGCGGCGTCAGCGCCCAACCGGGCCTCAAGATCGGCCTGAAACGCATCGGCAATGGGCATGATGCGCCCGATCAAGGCATGCCCGGCGGGCGTCAGCCGCACGTCCAACAGCCGACGGTCCACCGCACTGTCGCGCTTTTCGATCAGACCCGCAGTTTCCAGGCGCGCGGCGGCCCGGCTGACCTTGGATTTGTCCATGTCCACCCGGGCGTGGATCTCACGCACCGATACCGCATCTCCGCCGGCCAGATGCGCCAGAACGCGCCATTCGGGAATGCTGAGCCCGAATTCCACCCGGTAGCAGTCAGAAAACCCCTTTGAAACGCGGGCCGCGGCAACGGCCAGTTGATAGGGTAGAAACGCGGTCAGGTCAAAATCATGCATGGAACTGGCACCCGGGGTTACTCCCCATTGCTGACCGAAAGCACCCGCCCGTGCAAGCCGCAGTCTGGCCCACGTTGACAGTCTGGCCCACGTTGACAGTTTCGCGCCGCCGGGCGAAGGCACGTTGGCAGCGGCAGGAGAGACTTCAATTGCGCAACCAGATCAGGAGCCACGGGCGGCTGTTGTTTGCCGGGCTGGCCAGTTTCGTGCTGATGGGGTTTGTTCAGGCCCTGATCGGCCCTGCCCTGCCAGAGATGACGCGGCTGTTCGTGTTGCCCGACGGGCGCGCGGTGATCCTGGTTTCGGCGGCCTGGGTCGGCAGTGCGACGGGCGTGGCGCTGATGTTCACCTATGGTCCGCGCGCGACGCCACGCCAGGCGCTGACGCTGCTGACGCTGGGGGCGGCGGTGCTGGCGCTGCAGACATCCTGGTGGGCGATGCTGGTCGGCGCAGTGGTGTTCGGCACCGGCTATGGCATAGCGACAGCCATCTTCAACCCCAGATTTCTGGTGGCATTCGGGGCGCGAGGTGCCTCAATGCTCAGCCTGCTGAACGCGGCTTTTGCGGCCGGGGCCATCGTGGCGCCCTTGGTCTTTGTGGCCGTGGGCGGCGTTTCGGCCATTGCTTTTGGCATGGCAGCCGTGCTGTGTGTGGTGGTCTGGATATTGGCCGGCGAAGCAGAAGCGGCACCCGAAGTGGCGCGCAGTCAGCCACGACCGGGTTTTCGCATCCATTGGCCTATCATGGCATTTGGCGCGATTGGCGTTGGCATTGAGGCCAGTCTGATCGGCCTTGGCCCGACCGCACTGATTTCAACCGAAGTGTCCGAGACCCATGCCGCGCAATTGCTGTCAGCGTTTTTCGTGGTGTTTCTGGCGGCGCGCATTGTGCTGGGCGTTATGGCGCATCGGTTACCATCCTTCGCGATCTATTCAGCGGCAATGATCTGGGCTGCGCTGTCGGCATTGGTGGCGGCGCTTTGGGCACCGGGCGCGGGTTTTGTGGCATTGGGTGTGTCCTGCGGCATGTTCTTTCCGGCGTTCTATGTCACCGCCGCGCGCAAGATGGGCGAAGACCCGCGGGTGACGCCGGTGATCTTGTCAGCCGGGCTGTTTGGCGGCATTGGCCTGCCGCTGGTGCTGGCGGCGCTGACGGCCGAGTTGGACGGGCTGGGGTTTTTCTGGCTGCTTGCGGGTCTGGCTATCCCTGCGGCACTGGCCGCTCTGGCAATGCTGCGCGGGATGGCGCGCTAGGCGGTCTGCACGCTTGACTTCGTTGCAAGTGCAACGATAGTTTCCCTTAACGGGAGACTCATCTTTCCATTTCAGGCGGGGCAGCGATGAACACGCAAACACCCATCAGCGGTCTTATGCGGGCCGTGGACACCAAGGGCACCGTAGAAGGCTACATGCCCGGTTTCGGCAATGATTTTGAGACCGAGGCCCTGCCCGGCGCCCTGCCGCAGGGCATGAACAGCCCGCAAAAGTGCAACTATGGTTTGTATGGAGAGCAGCTTTCGGGCACCGCCTTTACCGCGCCCAGCCATCAGAATGAGCGAACATGGTGTTACCGCATCCGGCCCTCGGTCAAGCACACACACCGCTTCAAGAAGATCGATCTGCCGCTGTGGAAATCAGCCCCGCTGATTGACCCGGATATCATCAGCCTTGGTCAATACCGCTGGGATCCGGTGCAGCATACGGGCGAGGCGCTGACCTGGCTGACCGGCATGCGCACCATGGTAACGGCGGGCGACGTGAACACCCAGACCGGCATGGCCAGTCACGTCTATCTGGTGACTGAGTCGATGAAGGACGAATACTTCTTTTCCGCCGATGGCGAATTGCTGGTGGTGCCGCAGGAGGGCCGGTTGCGGTTCTGCACCGAGTTGGGGATCATCGACATCGAGCCGCAAGAGATTGCCATCCTGCCGCGCGGATTGGTCTATCGGGTGGAGGTGCTGGAAGGCCCGTGCCGTGGCTTTGTCTGCGAGAATTACGGCCAGAAGTTCCAGCTGCCGGGGCGTGGTCCGATTGGGGCCAATTGCATGGCGAACAGGCGGGATTTCAAAACGCCCGTGGCGGCGTTTGAAGATCGTGATG
This sequence comes from Paracoccaceae bacterium, assembly GCA_049291415.1. Classification (GTDB taxonomy): domain Bacteria; phylum Pseudomonadota; class Alphaproteobacteria; order Rhodobacterales; family Rhodobacteraceae; genus Pseudogemmobacter. The sequence goes on from JBATPI010000196.1 coordinate 29,923, forward strand.
CGCCGTCGACCGTGACGGTGAAATGGTGCGGACAATTCCATGAGACCCAGATCGGGCATAGTCCTTTGGACGTAGTGGCCTGGCATGGCAACTATTGCCCGGTGAAGTATGATCTGAAGACCTATTGCCCGATTGGGGCGATCCTGTTCGATCATCCCGATCCTAGCATTTTTACCGTGCTGACCGCGCCTTCTGGCATCGAAGGCACCGCCAACATCGACTTTGCGCTGTTCCGCGAGCGTTGGATGGTGGCCGAAAACACCTTTCGCCCGCCGTGGTACCATAAGAATGTCATGTCGGAACTGATGGGCAATATCTATGGCATCTACGACGCCAAGCCGAAGGGCTTTGTGCCCGGCGGCATGTCCCTGCACAACTGCATGTTGCCGCATGGGCCGGATCAGCAAGCGTTTGAGGGCGCATCGAACGCCAAGTTGGTGCCGGAAAAGCTGGACAATACCATGTCCTTCATGATCGAAACCCGGTTCCCGCAGCACCTGACACCGTTTGCGGCGACGGCGGGGCATTTGCAGGAAGACTACATCGACTGCTGGGGATCGCTGGAGAAGAAGTTCGACGGAACTCGGGGCGTCAAGTAAGTTGATGGGGCAGACCGGGGGCTTCGCGCCCCCGGACCCCCGCAGGATATTTGGGGACAGAAAATGAGCAAGATATGCCGTTGATCCGGTCATGGGTGGAGAGTGCCAATCAGGCAGAGGGCCAGTTTCCGCTGAACAACCTGCCATGTGGGGTGTTTTCCGTGGTCGATGATGAGCCGCGCTGCGGTGTCGCCATAGGCGATCTCATACTGGACGTGGCGGGGCTGGAAGAAGAAGGGCTGCTGGTTCTGGATGGCGGACCGCTGTTGGACGTACCGTTCTGGAATGAGGTGATGGAGGCCGGGCCCGAGGTCTGGGCCGCGTTGCGTTTGCGGTTGGGCGAAATGCTGGCCGAGGGGTCCGCACTGCGGGCCGAGGTAGAGCCGCATCTGGTGCCTATGGCCGATGTGACCTTGCACATGCCGTTTCTGGTGGCCGAATACACCGACTTCTACGCCGGCAAGCATCATGCGGTGAACGTGGGCACCATGTTCCGCGGGGCAGAAAATGCGCTGCCGCCGAACTGGCTGCATATCCCGATTGGTTATAACGGACGGGCGTCTTCCGTAGTGGTCTCTGGCACACCAGTGCGGCGACCCTGGGGGCAGGTAAAGGGGCCGGATCATGCGCTGCCTTCGTTCCAGCCCAGCCGCCGGTTCGATCTGGAACTGGAGATGGGGGCGGTGGTGGGCCGTGCCTCAGACGGGATGGTCTCGGTTGCCGACGCCGATGCGATGATCTTTGGCTATGTCCTGCTGAACGACTGGTCGGCGCGAGATATACAGGCCTGGGAGTATCAGCCACTTGGGCCGTTTCAGGCCAAGGCGACGGCGACAACGATCAGCTCTTGGATCGTAATGCGGGCGGCGTTAGAGCCGTTCCGAACAGCAACGCCCAAGCGCGAAGTGCCGCTGCTGCCGCATCTGCAAGAGCCGGGGCCGTTGCTGTATGATATCGCATTGGAGGTCGGTCTGACGCCGGAAGGCGGGGCCGAAACCGTGATTGCACGGACCAATTACCGCGAGATGTATTATTCCGCCGCCCAGCAATTGGCGCATCACACGACCAGCGGATGTCCGATGAATGCGGGGGATCTGCTGGGGTCCGGCACGATTTCGGGGCCAACAAAGGACAGTCGGGGGTCTTTGTTGGAACTGTCCTGGGGTGGCAAAGAGCCGGTGCAGATTGCCGGGGGCAGCCGCACGTTTCTGGAGGATGGCGATACGCTGACCCTGCGCGGCCATGCCCAGGGGGCGGGGTATCGGATCGGCTTTGGCGACTGTGCCGGGAAGGTTGTGCCCGCACATAAGGATCCGGTGGGGGCGGGGCGATGAGCCTAGCGACCCGCCTGCCAGCTGGCCACCCAATCCAGCGGCCAGGTCAGCATCAGCACGTTCAGAGCCAACCCGTCGCGGATCATCCAGATTGTGAAGGCCTCAAACGCCACGGCCAGCGTCACGGTCGCCCAGACCGGCAGGCGCGAGGCCAGGAAAAATCCGATCATCATCGCCAGGATGTCGCAGACCGAATTCAAGACCGAGTCACCGAAGTAATCCAGGCTGATGGTGACGCTGCGATAGCGCTCGATCACAGTTTCGGAATTCTCGACAATCTCCCATGCGGATTCAACCGCCGTGGCGATGGCCAGCCGCCAGCCCAGCGCCAGACGGCGGGCAACCAGCCAGAGCGCGCCAAAGAACAGAAAACCGTGGATGATGTGGCTGGGCGTATACCAGTCGGAAATGTGCTGGCTGTTTTCGGAACTGACCACCTGGCCCTGCCACAGCTTTATATCGCCGCATTTACAGATCGGCTCGCGTCCGATCCACAACAGATAGGCGGCGGCAAGAACGACGATCAGGGCGGTGACAAGGTAAGGGATGCGTTTGCTCATGCGGCGCACAGAATCACGGGTTTTGCGACCCGGCAAGGGGAATAGACATGGCCAAGCAATTTGCCTCGGCAGGCGATCTGACGGAAAAGAAGACCAGTTTCACCGAAGTGGGGCCGGGGCTATGGGCATTCACCGCTGAAGGTGATCCGAATACCGGCGTCATCATCGGCGATGATTCCGTGATGGTGGTTGAGGCGCAGGCGACGCCGCGGCTGGCGCGCAAGGTGATCGAATGTATCCGCAGGGTCACTGACAAGCCGATCACCCATCTGGTGCTGACGCATTATCATGCGGTGCGGGTTCTGGGCGCGTCGGCCTATGGCGCGCGGGAAATCATCATGTCTGACGCGGCGCGGGCCATGGTGGTGGAACGTGGGCAAGAGGACTGGGACAGCGAATTTGGCCGTTTCCCGCGCCTGTTTCAGGGGCATGAGGAAATTCCAGGATTAACCTGGCCGACCACGACGTTTTCCGATGCGCTGACGGTGTATCTGGGCAAGCGGCGGGTGGATATCATGCATCTGGGTCGGGCGCATACCGCTGGCGATGCCGTGGTCTGGGTGCCGGACGCCGAGGTGATGTTCACTGGCGATATCGTTGAATATCATTCGGCCTGCTATTGCGGCGACGGCCATTTCGCCGATTGGGGCGGCACGCTGGAGGCAATTGCATCCTTCGATCCGGTCGCCATTGCGCCGGGTCGGGGCGATGCGCTGGTGGGGCGTGATATGGTGGCCAAGGCCATCGAAGCCACGGCGGATTTCATTGACAGCACCTATCGCCCGGCGGCACGGGTCGCTGCGCGAGGCGGCAGCCTGAAAGAGGCCTGGGACGCGGTGCGCGCGGAATGCGACGCCAAGTTCAAGGACTTTGCCATCTATGAGCATTGCCTGCCGTTCAACGTGGCCCGCGCCTATGATGAAGCGCGAGGGCTGGATACCCCTCGGATCTGGACCGCCGACCGCGACCGCCAGATGTGGGAAGCGCTGCAGGGCTAACGCGATTTTCCGGTGGAGAGGCCGGGGGGCCAGCC
>JBATPI010000197.1:0-15099 GCA_049291415.1 Paracoccaceae bacterium
GTATAGCGCCATCAGATCGGCGGCCAGATACCGCTCCAACTCGGCGTCCGGGGCCTCCTGCCCCCCGGTTGCCGCCTGCCAGAACGCCAACCGCTGGGCCGCCTGCGCGCCATCGCCAGCAATGGCCGCCAGAAGATCGTCCGTCATCCCTAACGCCAACGTCGCCCGGCCGCCTCGGCCAGCACGCCACCGACCACACCGCCCAGTACCAACAAGCCCATAACCGGTGGCACCAGCATCTTCCGGCCGGTTTGCACCATGAAATCAAAGACGCCCAGAACGGCGTTCATCGGTCCATCATAGACCATCTTGGTGGTTTGCTGCAGCATCAGATAGGTCGATAGCGTCAGCAGCGCAAAGAACACCAGCACGACCATCGTGACCAGGCCAGAGCCCGACGCCGAGACATAGCTTTTGCCCACACGCGGCCCCATCACCAGCCAGCCGACGAACAGACCGATAAGGGCAGAGATCTCGCGCAAAGCGCCGAACTTTGCGTTCTCGCCCATCAGGGGCACAAAGGCGTTGGCCCCCAACCAGCCCACAATGGCAAAACATATGGCGGCAACCAGTTTGGCGGCGGTGGGCATAGTGTTCATCCGATCTGTGGAACCTGGCCTCTTGCGCTGCAGTTTCCTATTTGGAACGCAACGGCGCAAGAGGCCAGGTTGAAAACCCGTAGGCTGGTCCATATCCACTGATACAGGCGCTAAGATGGCAATTTTGCGGTTTGATGCCCATTCACCCGGCCTGCCAAACGGGGAGGATCCGTCTGGATCACTGCCTGTCAGATCTTTCGCGCCCCATAGGCCGCCAGAGCCCGGGCGCGGCCATCGGCCAGTGCGATCATCCGCGCCGGATAGGCGGATGTCGCGTCCAGCCCCCAGGACCGGGGTACCGCATCGAAATAAGACAGCGCCAAGGGGCCGGGGTGGCGGGACAGTTCGGCCAACCAGCGGTGGCGATAGGTGGCATCGGGGTCGAATTTCTCGGCCTGACCTTCAGGGTTGAACACCCGGAAATATGGTGCCGCATCCGGACCACAGCCCGCAACCCATTGCCAACCCATGGCATTTGCCGCCGGATCCCAGTCGGTCAGACAGTCGGCAAACCACTCCAGCCCGATGCGCCAATGCGTCATCAGATGTTTGGTCAGGTAGCTGGCCACCACCATCCGCACCCGGTTGTGCATGCGGCCCGTCACATACATCTCACGCAGGCCGGCATCTACCAAGGGCTCACCGGTCATGCCGCGGCGCCACCGCTCGGCATCGGCACTGTCACCCTGCCAGCCGAAATCCTGCCAGCCGGGTTTCCAACTGGTCTCGGCCAGCTTTGGAAAATGATGCAAAAGGTGATAGGCAAACTCACGCCAGACCACCTCTTTCAGGAAATGCTCGGCCCCCGCAGCCCCGGTATCACGCGCCTGCATGCCCGCATGCCAGACCTCGCGCACCCCGATCTCGCCATAGGTCAGGTTTTCCGACAGGCCCGAAGTCGCGTCCAGTGCCGGGGTGTTGCGATCTTCGCGGTAGCGCTGCACCGGCCCGGCCAGAAAGGCTGCCAACCGGTCGCGCGCCGCCGCTTCGCCCACGGTCTGGTGCGGGGCCATCACGGCAGCGCCGCACCGCATGGCAGCGCCCATCTGCCAGTCCATTAACCGGTCAGATACGACCCGCCCCGCGGCGCGCAATGCTTTTGGCGCGGGTGACGGTGCCGCCACATCGCGCCCGCGCACAGCGTTCCAGAATGGCGTGTAAACCTTGTATTCGGTGCCAGATCCGGTCTGCACCTCCCACGGTTCATGCAAGAGATGGCCTGCAAAGCTGCGCGCCTGCTTCCCTGCCGCCTTCAGCGCAGCCTTGACCGCGGTATCGCGCGCCACCGCTGCCGAATCATAAAGACGCGACCACCAGACACCCATCGCCCCGGTCTGGTCCACCAGCCCCTGCAAGACCGTCAGCGCAGTTCCCCGACGCAGCACCAAAGGCGCGCCCAGACCCGCCAGCACCGCAGCGAAATGGTCCAGCGCCAGCCCCAGCCGCCATTTCGCAGCTGCGCCCAGCGCCTCGGTCTCAGGGTCCAGAATGAACACTGGCAACAGCGGGCGGCCCGATGCCACCGCCGCCGCCAGCATGGGATGATCCGACACGCGCAGATCGCGGCGGAACCAAAGGATCAGGGGCGCATCGGCCATGCAGGGCGACCTCTATTTCTGACCATTACGGTCGCCGCGGATCTTCGGATCACGTCAGGGTCGTTGCCCTTTTGGAAAATACCCGCCCGTTGCAGGCATCCGGCCTACAACACCCGCTCTAACGCGGCAATCAGGCGCGCCACCTCATCCGCGCTGGTGTAATGCGCTGCCGACATCCGCAAGACGCCCTTTTCCAGGTCAATCCCCAACGCCAGCAGCGGGCGCACCGCATAGAAATCACCGGCCCAGCAGGCAATGCCTTCGCGGCCCAGCGCCTCGGACACCGGCTCAGCCGCGCGGTTCAGATCCACCGCCACTGTCGGCGCACGTCGCTCGGCCTGACGCGGGCCCAAGAGGCGCAGATCATTGCGCGACGAAAGGAAATTCAACAAGGGCTGGATCACCGCGATTTCCTGCGCCCGCATCAGATCATGCACACCGCGGTTGCGCGCGGCCGCATCGCCCGTCACCCCGTGATGGGCCGCCAACGCATCGACATAATCGGCCATCCCGGCACAGGCCGCGATCTGCGCATGATCGGGGCCCGCCGGCGTGTGGCGTTTGTACAAGGTGGCGTGGTTGAAATAATGCCCCTGCCCCGGCAGCTCCATCCCGAAATCACGGTCCAGCACCAAGATCCCCTGATGCGGACCAAAGGTCTTGTAGGCCGAGAACAGATAGGCGTCGCAGCCAAGGCTGGGCACATCGGGAAAGCCGTGCGGCGCATAGGACACCCCATCGACCACCGTGCGCGCACCCGCCGCCCGCGCCATGGCGCAGATTGCGGCCACGTCATTGACCTCGGCAATGACGTTCGAGCAATGCGGAAAACACACCAGCCGCACCCGACCATCGGCCAGCAGCCCTGCCAGAGCGTCCGGGTCCAGAGATCCTGTGGCACGGTCCAGCTGCCATTCGCGCACCTCGATGCCCTCATCGGCCAGCCGTCGCCAGACGCCTGCATTTGCCTCATGGTCCTGATCGCTGACCACGATGGCGGCCTTCTGGCCCCGCAACCAGCCCCGCACGGCCTGCGCCAGCACATAGGTATTGGCGCTGGTCGAGGGGCCGAAGGATACCTGATCGTCGGCCACCCCCATCATCGCGGCCAACCGTGCACGGGCCTCATCCATCTCGGCCCCACCCGCTTGCGCGCCCGGGTAGGGGCCATAGGGCTGCACCTTGCGATCCAGATAAAAGCGGTGCAGCCGGTCCACCACCTGACGGCAGGGATAGCTGCCGCCCGCGTTTTCAAAGAACGCATGTGATGACAGCACCGGCGACGAAAACGCCGGGAATTGCGCCCGGACGAAATTCAGATCCAACGACATAGAGACCTCCCTCTTTGCCGTGCAGTCTTGCCGGGATGGCGTCCGAATGGCAATGGCCGCCCCGGGTCTGATGGGGTGGTGCGGGGTGCCGTTCTGCCTGCATTTGCCTGACCCCGAAACGGTAACCACGCGCAGATGTCACCGGCAAAGCGGAATTCCCGCTTGTCGCGCGGGTTTTGCGTGCTTAGCTTGGCGGCATCGCAAAGGGTGTCGCGGCGCAAAGACCGACGCACGCCCAACCATAAGGGAGACTCCATGACCCGTTTCGCCACTCTGCTCGCCGGGACCGCCACTGCGCTGATCCTCGGCACCGCCGCCAATGCTGCTGACCCGGACCTGACCGTGCTGGATTGGGCCGGTTGGGAAATTGACGGAATGCTGCAGCCCTATGTTGACAAGAACGGCGACAAGCCCAGCTTTGTGTTCTTTGGCGATGATGATGAGGCGTTCCAGAAAGTCTCATCAGGCTTTAAGGCCGATGTCGTGCATCCCTGCGCCTCATCCTTTCCGCGCTACCGCGACAATGACCTGATTGAGCCGTGGGATGTGTCCAAGATCCCTGCGGTCGCCGATATTCCTGACCGGATGAAGACCGCTTTCACCGATGATCAGGGGCTGTGGTTCGTCGCGACCGACTATGCCTATACCGCCATCGCCTATAACACGACCGAAGTGCCCGAGGCCGATGTCGCCAGCCTGCAGGTCTTTGCCGACCCGAAATATGCCGGCCGCATTGCGATGCCCAACAACACCGATGACGTCTGGTCGCTGGCACTTCTGGCCACCGGTGTCACCAGCTGGGACAATGTGACGGATGAGCAGTTCAAAGCCGCCGCCGACTGGCTGCGCAAGGTGCATCCGAATGTCCGCGCCTATTGGTCGGACCCGTCCGAGTTGGCCCAACTGATGGCCTCGGGCGAAGTGCTGGTGGCCTGGTCGTGGAATGATCCGGTTGCCATCCTGACAGCCGAAGAGTTCCCGGTTGGCTTCAACCGCGCGCCCGCCGAAGGGTCAACGACCTGGTTCTGCGGCTATGTGAACATGAAGGATGGCCCCGGTTCGGAAGACAAGGCCTATGATTTCATCAACTCGATGCTGGCGCCGTCTTCGGCCCAGCCGTTGCTGGATGCCATCGGCTACTCGCTGTCAAATGATGCCGCCATGGCGCAGGTTCCGGCCGAGGCGCTGAAAGCCGCCTTTGTTGACCCGGTCACGACGACGCTGCTTGCCCAGACCCCGGTCAAGGCCGAGTTCCGTGCCAAGATGATTGACGAGTTTGAGCTGATCAAATCGGGCTTCTGATCCCGGTTTGCTATGAAAGAAACCGCCCGAAGCACAGGCTTCGGGCGGTTTTTCCTTGCAGGTGGCTTGGGCAGACTGCCTATTTGTTGCGCACGCGCAGGGCGACGCGGCTAGTATGCTGACGGTGGGTCAGCGTCACGATGATGGCCATCAGCACCAGCGCCACGGCCGAGGCCTGCAAGGTGCCCAGATCCAGCCCACCCTTTACCATCGGCTTGGTCAGAAAGTCGCCAAAGGTCGCGCCAAACGGGCGGGTAAAGACAAAGGCCACCCAGAACAGTGTTACATGGCTGACAGTGGTAAACCGATGCAGCGCCATGACCACGCCGATGACGCCCATCGTCACCATAGCGCCCTGCATGTAGCTGAGGCCGATCACATCGACAAGAAAATCGCCAAACGCGGTGCCCAGGCTGTTGGAGAACAGCACGGCAGTCCAGAACAGTAGTTCGGCCGGTTTATGGGTGATCGGGTAGATCGACAGATTGCCCTCACGCCGCTGCCAGATCAGCAGTGTGATCACCAGACCCGCAAACAGGATCACCGATCCGCCCGTGTAGCCCAGGCCCAGGGTGCGGTCCATCAGGTCGGAAATCTCGGTGCCGACGGTGGTTGTGGCCACGATGGCCGCCCAAAAGCGCGCCGTGTGGAACTCGGTCATCCGCCATTGCGCGCCGACAATGCCGATCAGCAAGACCGAGGTGATCCCCAGCCCGGCCCAATAGCCCAGGTTCAGCGTCTGGGCCAGATAGTCGCCGGACATCTCGCCCAGCGTGGTAGCGATGATTTTCAGCACCCAGAAGACAGCGGTGACCTGGGCCACCTTACTGTAGGATGCCGATATTGACGGTGCATACATGTCAGTCTCCATAGCCTTGCGGCAGGTTCCTATGGGCCCCCAACGGGCCGCCCGCTTCCTATGCACGCCCGCTAAGCGGTTAATCAAATTAAGAATTTGTATAGTTTCTGTAAAGCTGTGCAGGCGGTTCCTTGCCAATCGCGCCCGATTTTCGCCGATGATCGGCCCCCGCCAGGCCGCCCCCATCATGCCCAGGTTTGCAACCACGGCTTCGGCCCTTGCACAGCCCCCGTCGCAGACCTATATTTGTTCTGTCCGGGGCAACTCGGACTATGGTGATAAACGCACCTGTAATAATCGGCTCGGACCCGGGGGCGGTACCCGGCGGCTCCACCAGACTTTCCCGTTCATTTCGGGCGTGTGGGGCCGAAATAGGATCGACGAACGACTAAAGAGGCCAGCTTTTACTCGGTGAGGTACCACCGTTATCGGTCCAAGATCACAGTTGCAAATGACAACCGTGCTCCGGTGGCGCTTGCTGCGTAAGCAGTTCGCAATACCAAATCTAAGTCCCTGCGCTTAGCCGCGTAGGGCGGGGTTCGCAGGCACCTGGCAACAGAAGCCTGCACTTCCCCTAAAAAGAATTTGCTTGCGGTTGCGACAAACCTGCCAAGACTCTCATCAGTCTGATGAGGGAAATATGAAAGCTCTTGCGCTATTGGCACTGGTCATTGCCATGGCCGGGACGGCCCATGCCGACACCACGGGCATTCGTTTCAACCGGATGCCGGTCGGCTGTCGGATCCATGGCACATATGCGTCAGGAGAGCGGGTCATCGACGAATATGCCGGCATGTCCGGATCAAAGCACGTGGTAAAGACCTATGGCGGAGCGAAGGGAAAAACGTTTTTTCGCACCACACTCTATTCGGCGAAGGGTCTGATGCTGCGCAAGGACTGGGCGAATGGCAAATGGGAAAGCTATGCCCCCGCCTCTGGTTTCGATGTGCCGGGCAATTGCACCTACACATACCGAAACGCCGATGGTGCAAAGAAAACCTATAAGGGCAAAACCAGAAAAACCGGCAACCGTCTGGTCAGCACCGGCGGTTTTGTTGGCGAAGCGCCCTTTCAGCCCACCACCTCGACCCTGGGGCGTTTCAACAACGGCGCAGCCTTCGCCGAGGGCGACACCTCATTCCGGGTCACCAAATATGAAAACTGCGGCATCGACTCCTGACCCCCCCGGCCGGCCCGGCATGCGGGGCCGCAGGTGCCGGTGCTGATCGATCCGGCTGGTCTTTCGCCAGTATCCACACGGGCCGAACCTTGGGTCATTTTCCGCCCCTCCGCCCCTTCCCTTGGCCGACAAATTCCCTATGCTGGCGCCAATCGGAAAGGACGGCGAATGACGCGCAGCATCGACTACGGCAATCTGATGCACCGGGCGATGCGCGGGCTGATCCAGAACGTGCTGGAGGATGTGGCAAAGAACGGCCTGCCCGGCGCGCACCATTTCTTCATCACCTTTGACACCACGCACCCGGATGTGGCCATCGCCGACTGGCTGAAAGCACGCTATCCGGCGGAAATGACGGTGGTGATCCAGCATTGGTTCGAAAACCTGATCGTCACCGATGACGGCTTTTCCATCACGCTGAATTTCGGCAATCAGCCCGAACCCATGGTCATTCCCTTTGACGCCGTGCGCACCTTCGTCGATCCTTCGGTCGAGTTTGGCCTGCGGTTCGAGACCCATGATGAGGATGACGACGCCGACCAGGACGCCGCAGAAGACGAGGGTGATGGCGACGACGATCCGCCGCCGCGCGATGCCCAGGTCGTCAGCCTTGACCGTTTTCGCAAGCAGTAGCGTTTGGTCAGTGATCTCGCCCTGTTTCGCCGCCGCCTGCTGAAAAATCCGCGGCAAGTGTCGGCGATTGCGCCGTCCTCGCGCACCTTGGCGCGGGCTATGACGCTGGGTCTGGGCCCGAACAGCGGCCAAGTGGTGGAATTCGGGCCCGGCACCGGCCGTTTCACCGAGGCGATTCTGGCCCGTGGTGTGCCACCCGAAAACGTGACCCTGTTTGAGTTGGATGATGAATTCGTGCCTTGGCTGCGCCAGCGCTTTCCCGGCGTCACGGTGCATCAGGCGGGGGCGGAAACTGCGGCTGCGCTGATCACGGGCAAGGTGCAGACGGTGGTATCCGGCTTGCCACTGTTGTCGATGCCCGAACCGCTGCGCCATGCCATCGTTCAGGCGGCCTTTGCCATCCTGGGCCCGCGCGGCTGCTATGTGCAATTCACCTATGGCTCGCGCCCGCCGCTGCCGCCCGAAATGATCGATTCCTTGGGGTTGAAAGTGAACAAGGGCCACAAGATCTGGGCCAACCTGCCGCCCGCCCGTGTCTACCGCTTTCGCCGCGTCTAGCCCACCTTTCTCGGTATGCGACGGTATGCCAATTGATTTCCCCCACCCCCGGCGCTAAACGGACGCCAAGCGTTTGCAGGAGGCGACCATGACCGCGACCCGTACCGAAACCGACAGCTTTGGCCCGCTGGAGGTGCCCGGCGACAAATACTGGGGCGCGCAGACCCAGCGGTCGATCATAAATTTCCCCATCGGCTGGGAGCGCCAGCCGGTGCCGATCGTCCGCGCCTTGGGGGTGATAAAAAAAGCCTGCGCGCAGGTCAATATTGCCCAGGGCGATATCGACGCCGAGTTGGGCACTGCCATCATGGCCGCCGCCCAAGAGGTGATTGACGGGCAGTTTGACGACAATTTCCCGCTGGTGGTCTGGCAAACCGGGTCCGGCACGCAGTCAAACATGAACGCCAATGAGGTGATCAGCAACCGCGCGATCGAGATGTTGGGCGGTGTGATGGGATCGAAAAAGCCCGTCCACCCGAATGACCATGTTAACATGGGCCAGTCGTCAAACGACACTTTCCCCACCGCGATGCATGTGGCCATCGGCATGCTGGCGCGCGATGTGCTGCTGCCGGGTCTGGAAAAGCTGTCGGCGGCGCTGTGGGTCAAGGTCGATGAGTTTCGCGACATCATCAAGATCGGCCGCACCCATACGCAGGATGCGACGCCGCTGACCCTGGGCCAGGAGTTCTCGGGCTATGCGACCCAGGTTGACAAGGGCATCGCGCGAGTGCGGATGTGCCTGCCCGACATTTATGAATTGGCCCAGGGCGGCACGGCTGTGGGCACCGGGCTGAACACCCGGGTGGGTTGGGATCTGCGGGTGGCGGCTGCGATTGCCAGCATCACCGACCTGCCCTTTGTCACCGCCCCGAACAAGTTCGAAGCCTTGGCCGCGCATGACGCGATGGTCATGTTCTCGGGCGCGCTGAAAACCGTGGCGGCTGGGCTGTTCAAGATCGCTAATGACTTGCGGCTGCTGGGTTCTGGCCCGCGTTCCGGTCTGGGAGAGTTGATCCTGCCGGAAAATGAGCCGGGCAGCAGCATCATGCCGGGCAAGGTGAACCCCACTCAGGCCGAGGCACTGACCATGGTCTGCGCCCATGTGATGGGCAATGACGCGGCCGTGGGCTTTGCCGGCAGCCAAGGCCATTTCGAGCTGAACGTCTACAACCCGATGATGAGCTATAATGTGCTGCAGTCCATGCAGCTTCTGGGCGACGCAGCGTCATCCTTCACCGAAAACATGGTGGTCGGCACACAGGCCAATGTGGCGCGTATCGACCAGCTGATGAAGGAATCTCTGATGCTGGTGACGGCCCTTGCGCCGACCATCGGTTATGACAATGCCACCAAGGTTGCCAAGACCGCGCATAAGAACGGCACGACGCTGCGGGTCGAGGCGATTGCGCTGGGGCTGGTCGATGGTGAAACCTTTGACCGCGTGGTGCGGCCCGAAGACATGATCGGCCCCAAGGGCTGATGGCCGAGGTCATCAACCTGCGGCAGATGAAAAAGCAGGCGGCCCGCAAGGCCGCCCGCATAACGGCAGACGCCAATGCGCTGAAATTCGGCCGCAGCAAGGCTGAGCGTGCCTTGGAAGAGACGCAAACGGCCAAAGCCGCACGCGATCTGGACGCGCATCGGCGCGAGCCGGATTAACCGCGGTTTAACTGTGTCTGGACAACCCTTCTTCGGGCAAGGAGGTGGTTCAATGAAGGATTTCCCGGAATATCTGAACGCTGCCCAGTGGATTTCGCATCTGTTTTCTTCCCAGGCTGCGCGTGAAGGCGGTGTGATCCGGCGCAAGGTGCGGGATGTGGAGCGTTATGTCGGACGAGACGCCTTTCTGGCCGACATGCGGCGCCGTGGTTTTCCCGTGGTGGAAAATGCCGGGCAGTTCGTGATTTTTTGCAATCAAGAGCCGCTGCGTCGAGTGGTGTGACGCGATTTCTTTGAAGAAATCGCAGCGGAACCTTTGAAGGTTCCGATTCGGAGTTTTTAAAAACTCCGGTGGTTTGCCGCGCATCGCAGCGTTAGACTGTCTGGATCATGACAGCACGCCCGATCAAACGCTCGCTCACCCTGCATGGTCACCGCACCAGCGTGTCTTTGGAGGCGGCGTTCTGGGACGCTTTTCGCGGCATCGCGGCGCAGCGTGCGGTTACGCTGAATCAACTGGCAGCCGAAATCGACGATGCTCGAAGCGACGATGAGGGTCTGGCCTCGGCCATCAGGGTTTTTGTGCTGCAGGTCTACCGCGACGCGACGCGCGACAATGTTGTCGCCAAATCGCCATAGCCGGTCAGCCGCCGTTCATAGGCCAGTCCCAACCGCGCCGCGCAGTCCCGCGCCTTTGCGTCCAGCGCCGGATTGTCCAACTGCGCCTGATAGACCAGTTTGGTGTAATTGCCGAAATACATGTCGCGCAGCTCTGGGTGGCGGTCCAGGCCCATCGGCTTCCACACAAAGGCATCGAACTGACGCACAAGGAAATCGGTCAGGTAAAAGGCAGTGAACTCATCTTCGGCCTTGGCGGCAAAAGTTTCATTACCTTCAAAAAACGAATAGCAATGCGGGCCTTCGACCATTTCGACGCCCAGCTCTTTGCACTTATTCATCAAGAGCCCGCCTGTGCCGCAATCGGCATATACGACAAAAACCGACGCATAGTCATCACGCCGCTGCAGGACCACCTCTTCAACGGCAGCCACAATCCGGTCCGGCCAGAGATGCAGATTCGCCGGCAGGCATTGCAGGTCCATGTGGGTCCAGCCATTGGCGGTTTTCAACGCCAGAATCTCATGTGCCAGCGCGCCACAGGCGATCAGCAGAACGCGGCCAGTATGAGTTGGTGCCATCCCCTCTTCGGTCAGATGGTCATCGTCAGGCAGGCGCGGGGTTGTGGGCGTCACCGCCACTGCCTGATCCCCACAACCACACTGCCCGCTAGGGCGGCAAAGGCCAGTGCCATCAGCGGAATCTTGGCCCAGAAGGCCAGCGCCAAGGTGGCCGCAGAGGCAAGGATCACAAGGGCCAGAAGGCCCAGAAAATGCGTCAAAGGCATATCGAATTCCCCCTACCCCTCAACTTGGGGTGTCTTTCGCTGGAATCCAAGTCACGAATGAATGAGGCCCCGGAATTTTCCGAGGCCCCCAATCTGCAACCAAATGCTACGCGCCCAATTGGTTGTGCTTGCGCGCCACATAGGTCTTGGCCGTTTCCACGGCCACGGCCGCATCGCGGCAATAGGCGTCGGCACCGATGGCCTTGCTGAACTCTTCGTTCAGGGGTGCACCGCCCACCAGCACGATGTAGTCTTCGCGCATACCCTTTTCCTTCATCGTGTCGATCACGACTTTCATATAGGGCATGGTGGTGGTCAGCAGGGCCGACATGCCCAGAATATCGGGTTGCTCACGCTCCAGCGCATCCAGATACTTCTCGACCGAGTTGTTGATGCCCAGATCCAGCACTTCAAAACCCGCGCCTTCCATCATCATCGCGACAAGGTTCTTGCCGATGTCATGGATGTCGCCCTTGACCGTGCCGATCACCATCTTGCCCATGCGCGGCGCGCCGGTTTCGGCCAGAAGCGGCTTCAGGATGAACATCCCCGCCTTCATGGCGTTCGCGGCCAACAGCACTTCGGGCACGAACAGGATGCCGTCGCGGAAATCAGCACCCACGATGGTCATACCCGCGACCAGCGCCTTGGTCAGCGTGTCATAAGGCGTCCAGCCGCGCCCGATCAAGATATTGACGCCCTCTACGATCTCTTCCTTGAGACCGTCATAAAGGTCGTCGTGCATCTGCAGGACCAGTTCGTCGTCCGACAGTTCGGAAAGGATGATATCGTCTTCGTCGGCCATCTGTCGGCTCCTGAGGAAATCTGCTACCTCGTCAATGGGCGATCCTGAGGCCGACCACTTCTCAGATTGCGACATGCCCGGATTGAAAGCCGACAGCAAGCGATTTGATGATCAGGGGGCTTGGCAAATGTTCCCATTTCGTTCTATATTTCTGCGATGCGCACCGACCCGACCCTGACGCCCGGCCTTCGCCCCCGCGCCCGCGGGGCGCTGTCAAACGCGACAGGCCGCCATGAGGCGTATCAGCGCGAGGCCGCGGATGATGGCTGGGATCTGCCGCATGACGACCGTCTGCTGCGCACAAACGTGCGGGTTGAGACGGCGCGATCCGCGCTTAGCTACAACCGCTCTCCTGACCTGCCGTTTGACCGCTCGATCAACCCGTACCGCGGCTGCGAGCATGGGTGCATCTATTGCTTTGCCCGACCCAGCCATGCCTGGCTGAACCTGTCACCTGGTCTGGATTTTGAAACCCAGCTGATCGCCCGTCCCGGGATCGGTGCCGTGCTGGAGCGCGAATTGCGGGCCAAGGCCTATGTGCCACAGACCGTGGCCATTGGCACCAACACCGACCCCTATCAACCGATTGAGGCGCGGCTGCGCGTCATGCGAGAACTGATTGCGGTGTTGGCCGCCTTTGACCATCCCTTGGCAATCACCACCAAAGGCACCTTGGTTGAGCGCGACATCGACCTTCTGGCCCCGATGGCCGCGCGGGGGCTGCTGCGGGTGGGAATCTCGATCACCACACTGGACGCCGATCTGTCACGGAGGATGGAGCCGCGGGCCGCCCTGCCCGCGCGGCGGCTGGCGGTGATCCGGCGGCTGACACAGGCGGGCATTCCGGTGCGCGCCATGCTGGCTCCGGTGATCCCGGGGCTGACCGATCATGAGATTGAGCCTATTTTAGGTGCTGTGCAGGCCGCGGGTGCGGTTGCCGCCAGTTGGATCATGCTGCGGCTGCCGCGCGAAGTCTCGCCTTTGTTTCAGGACTGGCTGGCCCAGGCCGAACCGGGGCGCGCGGCCAAAGTGATGGCCCGCGTTCGCGAGGTGCATGGCGGGCGCGATTATGACCCGGCCTGGGGGCGGCGGATGCGCGGCGAAGGCATCTGGTCGCGGCTGATCGGACAGCGATTTGACAAGGCCTGCGCGCGCGAAGGGCTGCTGTCCCAAATGCCGCCCCTGCGGCTGGATCTCTTTCAACGCCCCTTGGCCAGCGGCGATCAGCCTAGCCTGTTCTAGGGCAAGCAGGCTGGCAAAAACCGAATTCCTGTAAAGGAATTTGCAAATCTTTTCGAAAAGATTTGCTGCGCCTCGCCCAGAGATCCGCCTGTCGTGGAAATCGCGCTACCCGCGGCGGCCGCGGCGTTCGCGCTTGGGCCCGGTATCATCGCCCGTGCCATCGCTGGCCGACGAAAATCCCCCCAATGCTGCGCTGATCTCCTCGATTGACGGGCGAGGGCCTTTGGGCCGGGTCTCCAGCGCGTGGCGCATGGAGCGCAGATGTTCGGGCATGGTGCCACAGCAACCGCCGATGATCCGCACGCCCGCATCGCGTGCCAGAACGGCATATTCCGCCATCAGATCGGGCGTGCCGTCATAATGGATATGGCCGTCATGGTATTTCGGGATACCGGCATTGCCCTTGGCGATGATCGGGCGTTCGGTTCCGGTGGTAACAAAGCCCAGAACCGTACGCATCAGATCAGACGCCCCCACCCCACAATTTGCCCCAAAGGCAATCGGCGGGTTCGGCAGCTTTTCCACCATTTCGGCCATGGCAGCCGAGGTCATGCCCATCATCGTGCGGCCAGCAGTGTCAAAGCTCATGGTGCCGCACCAGGGCATGCCGGCACGCAGTGCGGCCTCGGCGGCAGCGCGGTATTCCTCGGGGGCGGAAATGGTTTCCACCCACAAGACATCGGCGCCGCCTTCTTTCAGCCCCTCGGCCTGTTCGTGGAACATCTCGACCGCCAGGTCATGCGTCAACGTGCCCATGGGCTGAAAGATTTCGCCCGTCGGCCCGACCGAGCCTGCAACCACCACCGTTCGCCCCGAGGCATCCGCGATCTCGCGCCCCAGTTCGGCACCGACGCGGTTCAATTCGCGCACCCGGCCTTGGGCGTTGTGCAGCTTTAGCCGTGAAGCATTCCCACCGAAGGTGTTGGTCAGAAAGATGTCCGACCCCGCTTCAACCGCGCCACGGTACAGCGTGCGGATGTTGTCGGGTTTGTCGACGTTCCAGAACTCGGGCGGTTCTCCCGCAGTCAGACCCATGTTGAAAAGGTTGGTCCCGGTTGCCCCGTCAGCCATCAGCCAGTCGCGGCTGTCCAAAAGGCGGGAAAGCACGTCTTTGGTCATTTCAGTGGCCTTTCTGGTGGCGGGATCGCTGTCGCGACCACTGCCACGGGGCCGCGTCGGATGCAATTTCATTCTGCACCTCGGCGGTGGGCCGCTGTGCTTGCGCCTCCTCTGCCAGCGCCGGCGGATGCAGGATGGCGCGGCGTATCTCACCGCCCGCCAACACCATATCGGGCCATGATGGTGCCAACAGATACAGCCGTTCCCACCGCGGCGCGAAGGCTTGTTTGAACTGCCACAACCCGCGGGTCATCGGGCCGAAGCCGGGCATCCGCGCCGTGATCCTGGGCAAGAGGCCTGTCGCGTCGGGAAACGCAGGCTCAGACGCGGCGGCCAGCGAAAAACACCGCACTCCGCCGCGGGCCGCATCGGCCAAAGCGGCGGCGATCAGGGCATAGGCGGTGCCTTCAGGTGCATCCGGTGCGGGGCGCAACAGGTCCAGCGCCCAACCCGAGGGGCCGTGGTGAAAGCTGGCAAAGCCCACCGGGCGAAGGCCGATCCGCGCGACATAGACCCGCTGCGCGGCCAGATAGTCGGCCTGGAATCGGCCCATTGAAAAGCCCTGCTCGCCACCGCGTGCAGTCACCCAATCGGTACTGATCCGCGCCAGTTGCGGCGGATCGGCCGCTTCGCAT
Organism: Paracoccaceae bacterium; assembly: GCA_049291415.1. Taxonomy (GTDB): domain Bacteria; phylum Pseudomonadota; class Alphaproteobacteria; order Rhodobacterales; family Rhodobacteraceae; genus Pseudogemmobacter. The sequence continues at coordinate 14,929 of JBATPI010000197.1, forward strand.
TGCGCCAGAACCCCAGCCTGCGCTGCCTTGCGCAGCTTGCGCCGCAGCGCCGCGCGCGCCGGGTGATCCAGCGTGAACCGGCACGGGTCCAGCCAGGCTTCGCGGGCCAGCGGCATCACCACCATCCCGGCCCGCCGTGCCGCAGCCGCCAGCCGCGGGGGCGCCTTATAG
>JBATPI010000198.1:0-2569 GCA_049291415.1 Paracoccaceae bacterium
CTCTTGTGTTAATCTGGAACATGTTTTTTATAATTTAATTTTTTAGAAAAACTTTTTATTTGAACTATGTTGATCAGTACAGTTTCAGCAACTGTTGATTAAAGTCTGTAATGGTTAATACAGATTCAACTGAAGCTTGGCTTCTTCGCTCATAAGGTGCATACCCCATGGCGGATCCCAAACAACCCGCACCGTGCAGCCTTTTACGCCGGGTATAGAGCGGATCTTGCCTTCAACTTCCGGCGGCAGAGAACCTGCCACGGGACATGCCGGCGAAGTAAGCGTCATTTCAATATCTACATTTGCTTCATCATCAATATTAACTGTGTACACCAGCCCGAGCTCATAAATATTTACCGGTATCTCCGGGTCATAAACACTCTTTAATGCTTCAACCACTGCATTGTTCAGCTCTGCCTTATCAACAGGGCCGCTGGTTTCTCCGGCGGGTGACTTTACTTCTTCCGTATTCTGTTCTGTGTTTTCTGCCATTGTTTTAATTTTGCTGTTTGGCTTTATAGGCCAGGGCATACATTTTCATTTGTTTAATCATTGCAGCAAGGCCGTTGGCCCTTGTCTGTGCAAGATGCTGCTTCAGCCCTATCTTATCTATGAAATCAAGCTTTGCGTTCAGTATCTCATCCGGCGTTCTGCCCGAAAGTACCCTTACCAGAAGTGCTATAAGCCCTTTAACTATTGTTGAATCGCTATCTGCCTTAAAATCTATAGTTCCATTTGAACCTGTTGTGGTAAGCCATACACTCGACTGGCGGCCCTTAACTTTGTTATCATCATTTCTTTCAGCTTCGGGATAGTCGTTCAGCTTTTTGCCAAGCTCTATCAGGTATTCATATTTATCCTGCCAGTTATCAAAAAAACTGAACTCATCGGTTATTTCTTCTTCTGTTTCCTGTATCGACTTCAATTGTGTCATTCCTGCTTAGGCAGGAATCCATTTATTTCGTTTAGCTTTAAAAACCTTTTTATAGTGCATTCCCGCGAAGGCGGGAATCCATTTATCATTTTAATATGTCAATCACTTTCTTCAATGCCTTTATGAATACATCAACTTCTTCTTTAGTATTATAGAAGGCAAACGAAGCGCGAACAGTTCCCGGCAAACAGAGCTTATCCATAAGCGGCTCTGTGCAATGCTGGCCGGTGCGTACTGCTACGCCGTGTGTATCAAGCATTATACCTATATCAAGCGCGTTCAATCCGTTTACTACAAACGAGAGAACACTCGCTTTATTCTGCGAAGTACCTATCATGCGGATACCATCAATTTTCAATATTTCTTCCGTTGCATGATCAAGCAGCATTTTTTCCTGCTCTTCAATTGCTCCGAAACCGATAGACTTTATATAATCGATCGCTGCATTCAGCCCAACTGCGCCTTCTACATTGGGTGTACCTGCTTCGAACTTCATCGGCAACTCGTTATACGTAGTACCTTCAAAACTTACACGGCTTATCATATCACCGCCGGTCTGGTAAGGCGGCATAGCTTCGAGCAATGATTCCCTGCCGTAAAGTACGCCGATACCCATTGGTCCGTACATCTTGTGGCCGGAAAATGCATAAAAATCCGCGCCAATATCACGCACGTCAACGCGGGTGTGGTGGATTGCCTGCGCACCATCAATAAGTACTGCTATTTTTGGATTCTTAGCCTTTGCAAGCCTGACAATTTCTTTTACCGGATTAATTGTGCCGAGTGAATTTGAAATATGCGAAACTGCGACAATTGCTGTCTTATCCGATAGCAGCTTTTTATACTCTTCAATTACAAGCTCACCCTTTTCGTTTACGGGAATTACTTTAAGGTGTGCCTTCCTGTTTTGGCAAAGTACCTGCCACGGTACAATGTTAGCGTGATGCTCAAGCTCTGATACTATTACTTCGCTGCCTTCGTTCACATTCTGAAGGCCGTATGAATATGCCACCAGATTGATAGCTTCGGTAGTGCCGCGTGTAAATATTATTTCTCTTTCGCTAGCGGCGTTGATAAATTCTTTTACATTTATCCGCGCATTTTCATAAGCAGCAGATGCTTCCATACTTATAGAGTAAACGCCCCTGTGAATATTTGCGTTATAGCGCGAGTAATAATCCGTAATTGCATTTATTACGCTGACTGGTTTTTGAGACGTGGCAGCGTTATCGAGATACACCAAAGGCTTGCCATCGATCTCCCTGTTTAGTATGGGGAAATCCCTGCGAACCTCATCAACATCAAATATTTTTTTAGTCAGTGTATCCTGCAATTTTGTTATTTAACTTCTTTTTAACCGATGCTGTGAAAACAATTGTCCGACTTTAGTCATTCCTGCGAAAGCAGGTATCCAGACCCAAAATATTAATCCAGGGCTGAAATTTCAGCACCGGTAAATCTATAATCAAAAACTCTTTTTTTAAAAATATGCTGGTGCTCTTGTTGCACGTTTCTTCTCTAATCAATTGCTAGATACCTGCTGGAGACCTGTCTGCCCCGGCAGAAGGTATGACAAGCAAAACAAGCGCTATTTCAGCTTTTCGTGTACTAAATGATTCAGGTGATCGTGCAGCA
>JBATPI010000199.1:0-2411 GCA_049291415.1 Paracoccaceae bacterium
CACATAGGGCGTGCCCAGCCAGTCGCGCGCCTCGGCCACGGCGCGCGACGCCAGCCCGGTCACGCGCCACCGCCCGTCAAGGATCCACCACTGCTGCCCTGCCCGGCCCGCGGATAGGCACTTAGCCAATCTTCTCCAGGCATATGGGGGAATCCGCGGAAATTCACGTAGTTTGCGAATTTGACCCGGCAGGTCTCGGGCCGTTTGTCACATCCCGCAGACAGCCGGATCAAATCCCCCGGTGCCAGATCGGCCCGGATCCCTTGCCACAGCTCAACCTTGCGGCCCGAGCCCAGCAACCGATCCGACTTTACCAATCCCGACAAACCTGCCGCAGCACCGGTCAGAACCTCCATCCGGCCAAACTCAAACCAGCGGTCGTCAAACCCACCAAAGATCTCAAAGGAAAACTCCCGCCGCGCGTCATCGACGCTTTCAACCGCACGTTCAGTAAAATAGCCCGGCTGCGTCAGATCAAACCGGCACCGACTGTCGCCCAGCACCGCGGCACAGCCGCGCGTATAGGCCAGACCGATGGGCTGGTTCAACGCTTCGGCCAGGCCACGCAATTCGGCGCGAAACTCCACGCCGGTCCGCGTGACCTCACCCAAGCTGCCGCGAAATATCTCGGCCCGCTGCGCCGGATCCTCCCAATTCACCAGCCACAGCCGTACCTCGGCACCATCAAACCGCCCGGCCGCCAGATCCACCTCGGATATCGCTACATCCGACAGCGCCCCCACAGCTTCGGAATTGTCCACCGATAGCCCGGTGCTTTGCTGCACTGCCCGCGCGGTCAGGCCCGATCCGGCCCGATGCGGCACCGCCTCGATCATCAGATCACGATCATGGTCGGTGAACCCCAGCACCAGGCCATCCCGCCGCGTCACTGTCCAGGCGCGACACAGGTTTGTGGTGCCGCTGGCCAGATGCTCTGTCAGATCAGCCCTGCTCATGACCGGATCTCCACAATCGGAACCGACGGCACATCGCCGGCCTGAAACGACGCAACCGAGGTCTGGATTCCGTCGGTATCAAACCGCACCGGCACGTCAAACTCAAACCCCGCACTGATCTGCGTGCCCAAGGCCGGGGCCACGTCAAAGGTCACCACACCCGTCTCTGCGTCCACAGTGAACTCCAGCCCCTCAACCTTGGGGTCCTGCGCCACCGCCACCAGAACCGATCCCAGAACCGGCTTTCCGATCGGGCGCACATAGCTTTGCAGACCCGAGCGATAGGTCTTTTGCAGCCCGTAAACCAAGCTGACCCCGTCCCCCACCGCGATCACCTGATCCAACGGCGTTGGCCGGCGTGAGGCTGGACTGGATTTGTAGTCCGACCAATCCTTCCAGCGAAACCCGTGCAACTGCCCGCGCCGTGCCTCGAAAAACGCAATCAAAGTCTCCACATCGTCCAAAGACCGCAGCCCCACGCCCGCGTCATAGCGGCGGCGCGAATGCGCCCATGGCGTGTTGCGCTCTTCATGGCCGTTTTGCAGCGTGACAATCTCGGTCCGCCGCTCGGGTCCGCCGACTGAACCGAAGCTCAGGTTGGCCGGAAATCTGATCTCATGAAATGCCATTGTCGTTCCTCACCGGTTGCGCTGACCGCGCGACAGCGCACGATTGACCTGGGCCGCAATCTGGGTCTGGCTGCGCTGAAAGCCCTGCACATCCGGGGTGGCGATGTTCATCACCACGTTCACGGCCCGTCCGCCGCCCGCGGTCTGCACGCCCAACCGCCCGTCCGCCCCGCGCGCCAGTGGCATGATCGCCTCTGGCCCCGCCTCGCCCATCAACCCGCGCCCACCGCGCATCGGGAAACTGGTCGGCGAAGCAACAACCCCGCCATTGGCAAAGGGCATCACCTTGCCTTGCGAAAACGCGCCGCCATTGGCAAAGGGCATCAAAGCGCCCATAGCGCCCGCAATCCCCTGTGCCAAACTGCCCCCCAGCGCATTCGTCACCGGCTTCATCGCGATGCCATAGATCGTGTCGGCAATACTCTTGCCCACGCCCTTCAGCGCGTCCGACAGCTTCATCCCGTCAAAAGCCAGCCCATCGAACGCCCGCCGCAGCCCGCCGCCAATCCCTGACGACAGCTTATTCACCTCGCGCTCGGTAAACGTCACCGACTCCCGCATCCTGGCCATCTCGCCATCAAAGGCCGCCACCATCGCGGCCGAGGCCCCCAGCCGGTCCTCCAGCGCGGTCAGCTGATCCATCAGGATCTCTGCATTATCCATCATCCATCCCCTTGCCATGACTATCGGGAAACGCGGCCGCCATTTCGGCCAACCGCGCCCGCGTCAGGGGCGGAGCCATCTGCTCCGCCCCCAGCATCATCCGCAACTCCACCGGCGTCAGGCGCCAGAACGCGGCAGGCTCCAGCCCCAGACCGTGTAGGCC